>CALRIY020000017.1:0-40159 GCA_943364975.1 Synechococcus sp. UW140 | reverse complement strand
TTTGATCGCCGGCATGGATGCAAACACGATCTTATTGTGCTCGTATTGTCTGAAGATCTGTTCGTAACTGTTGCGCTGGAATGCCACTTCTTTATCGAGTTTGTTCAGCAGTTTCTGTGAAGTGCTGATCAATGCATTCGCATCGGCCGAAATGAGTCCCTCATAGGTCTCAACGGCGCTTCCGCCCGTTCCCATCTGCCGGGTTTCGAGATCGATCTTCGGCAAATTGACGATCGAACGGAGCTGGTTATCGCTGCTTGCAAGGGAATTCAATGAGGAGGAATATGCATTCATCCGCTCATTCAATTCCTTCAACTGCTGTTTCAACAACGAGTTTTCGGTGGCTAACTCCCCGGTGGTCTTAATGCCCAGTCCAAGAAAGTCTCCATAGGAATTATTCACTGCCCCCAACAGGAAAAGTCCAAAGATCGTACAAATCATGATCGATGCCGAAAGCTTCAGGCGGTAGCCCCTTGCTTCCACATACGACACAGACTCGTCCGAATAGAAAAACAATTTTTTTCTTTTCACTATACCCTGCTGTTTGATAAAATGTAGCTAGAAAATATAAAAATCTGAGCGTTTTGTCAAGAATTGAAATGGATACAGGTCAAATCACTCGAAATCATGCTCAAAATAGTCAATATTCCGCTTTCCTGTCCCTTTTGATTTACTTTGGATCACTTTTTCAAGCTTTTTGGAGAACTCCTGGGCGGCATCATACCCATAATGCTTCGAGAGATAATTCAAAGCGATCACCTCGGCGATCACGGTCACGTTCTTTCCGGGGAAGATCGGCAGCCGTATGTGGGGAATTTCTACATCCATAATATTGATCGTATCCTGATCCAGTCCGGTCCGGGTGTAATCGCCGTTCGGCTGCCACTCCATTAATTCCACCACAACTTCGATCCTCTTCTGAAAACGGATCGACCGGACCCCGAAGATACTCTGGACGTCGATCAATCCCAGGCCGCGGATCTCCATGAAATGCTTCACCAGGTCCGTACCGGTGCCGATCAGGATATTCTCCCCTTTTCGGGTGATGGTCACGACGTCATCCGAGACAAGCCGGTGTCCCCGTTCGATCAGATCCAGGGCAACCTCGCTCTTCCCGATACCGGAACGGCCGACGATGAGCAATCCGATCCCGTACACATCGACGAACGAACCGTGGATGGTGGACTGAAGAGAGAACTGATCGTCCAGAAAATCGCCGAGGAGATAGACGAGTTTGGTCGTCTCAAATGCCGTCCTGAACACCGCGACATTGTGGTCCTCGGCGATCTTCAGCAGTTCCTTATCGAGCGAATTCTTGTTGGTGATGACAATACAGGGGATCTCGAACTTGAAAAGTGTGCTGAAAGCCTCGATCCGCTTCTCCAGAGGCATGCTCTTCAGATAACGGATCTCGGTGTTGCCGAAGACCTGGACCCGGTCATAGGTGAACAAGCCGACATATCCGGCCAGCGCCAGACCGGGACGATGGATGCTTTTCTCTTTGATCTTGTTCTCCAGACCGACATTCACCATCGGTTCCAGTTTCAGCCGGTCCTTATTCTTTTCAAAGAGAAATCCCACAGTGATGTTCTGCTTATGGTATTCCTTCCCCATTTTAAGTGCCATAGGTCCTCGTTATGCTTTTGATACTGCTCTTCGGATGACGGTTTTGCTCTTTTCGCGTTTCTTCGATTTATGTTTCTGCAGCTGCCGTTCGATCTTCAGTACCGCCGCATCGATCGACCGCTGATATTCCGATGATTTCTCCAACGCCTTCAGCACGGATCCCTGGACTTTGACGATCAATTCAGCCGCTTTGATGCTGTTCGTCGCTTTTTCATAACTGAGGATCAATTTTGCACTGATGATACCGTCGAAATGGTCCTCCAGTCTATTGATCGCTTTGAATGCGTACGAACGAAGCGTTTCGTGTGCCTTGAAATGCCGAGCGGTGATATGCATATCCATATGCCTGTTCCTTTCAGATGTTCAGGTGGTTGCTTTAGGGTGTGCCTGCTGATAGATCTTCTTCAATCGTTCAACAGTCACATGAGTATAGACTTGTGTCGTTGAAAGACTTTCATGTCCGAGTAATTCTTTCACCGCCATGATATCCGCTCCGTTGTCCAGCAGATGCGTGGCGAAGGAATGACGCAGGACGTGCGGACTTTTCTTCCGGATCTCGGTCGTCCCGGCAAGATATTTTGTGACGAGTGTTCCGACCACGGACGGGGTCAAACGCTTCCCTTTCTCATTCACCAGCAGTGCCTGTTCGTGCGTACCGGCATCCTTCACCACATGATCGCGGAAGCGGAGATATGTTCGAATAGACCGCTGAGCATCTTTGGTGAACGGGATGATCCTCTGTTTATTCCCTTTGCCTGTCACTTTGATGGTCTGATTCCGTTCATCGACATCGAAGGTATTCAGTCCGATCAGTTCCGCCCGCCGGATTCCGCTGCCGTAGAACAATTCCAGCATCACGGAATCCCGTGCGCCGGTGAAAGACGACACATCCGGCTGTGCAAGGATCCTCTGCATGGATGCCTGATCGATGAACTGCGGGAGTTTCTTCTCCACTTTCGGAGTGATCACATTCAGAGCGGGATTCTGCCTGAGGACCTTCTTCCGGACCAGGAACTTATAGAATGAGCGGAGTGCGGATAGTTTGCGTACGACACTCTTCTTCGAGATGCCGGAATCGAGGAGCAGACCCAGAAAAGCACGAATGACACCGGTATCGGTGTCATCGTGTTGTTCGATCAGTTCAGGGTATTCCTGCCGGAGGAATGCATAGTACTGGCTGAGATCATTGGCATATGAAACGACCGTGTGCTGGGAGAAATTCCTCTCGTCTTCCAGATACGAAAGATATGCGCGGATCAGTTTTTGCATAGAGTACTCTATACGGCAATGGCCTGCGCTTCCTGTTCGTCCAGATAATATTCCTCTTTGCAGCTCGGACAGAGCAGGTAGTCACCTTTTCGTTTCGTGGATTTCTTGGTCAGATATGCATTGCCGCAGTTCTTACACGGCTGCATCACCGGCATCTCCCATGAGATGAAATCACAGGTCTTATTATCGCCCGTCGCATTCGTGCAGCGGAAGAAGATCCTCCGCTTGCGCGTCTTGCTCTGCACGATCTCGCCGTCCGCACATTTGGGACATTTTACGCCGGTGCTGATCGGCTGCGTATTCTTACAGGTGGGATAATTCGAACATCCGAGGAATGTTCCGAACGGTCCCCCTTTCACTTTCATGTCGCCGCCGCACAGTTTGCAGATCAATCCGGTGACATGTGCATATTTTTCCGTCTCATCCTCGAGCGGTTTCCGGTTCTTACAGGTCGGATATCCCGAACAGGCTTTGAACTGGCCGTACCGGCCCCACTTGATAATCATCGGCTTGCCGCACAGATCGCATGCTTCGCCGGCATCCTGCTGAAGGGATTTCTTGATCTTCCCCGCCTGCTCATTCATGTGTTCCAATGAATGGCTGAACGGCTTGTAGAAATCATCCAGCACTTTCACATAATTATTCTCGCCGCTGGCGATCGTCTCAAGTTCATCCTCCATCTGGGCAGTGAACTTGTAGTTGACGATCTCCGGGAAACATTTCATCAGGATCTTGATGACCACCTGACCGAGTCCGGTGGCGCTCAGTTTCCTGTCCTGCTGGTCCACGTACTGCCGGTTCAGAATTGTAGAGAGGATCTGCGCATAGGTGCTCGGTCGGCCGATCCCGAGTTCTTCCAGTTTTTTGACAAGACTTGCCTCGGTATAGCGTGCCGGAGGTTTCGTGAAATGCTGTTTCGGAAAGAGCTGCTGAAGATTCGTCCGCTGACCCGCTTCGAGATTTGCCGGGATCTTGGAGGTCGGATCCTCATCGGTATCGATCCCCTGTTCTTCCATCACATCATCATACACCTGCAGGAAACCGCGGAAGATCGGCACGGAACCGGTCGCCCTGAACAGATAGACCCCGCCGGTGATGTCCACCGTCAGCTGTTCGAATGTTGCATTGCTCATCTGAGATGCGACGAAACGGTTCCAGATCAGCTGATACAGCGCGTACATATCCTTGTCCAGATGACGCTTCACGAACTTCGGTGTGAACTTGATGGAGGTCGGCCGGATCGCTTCGTGCGCATCCTGCGAGGACTTTCCCTTCTTATATTCTCGTTTGTCCTTCGGCAGGTATTCGGCACCGTAATTATTATAGATATAGTCACGGACGGCGCCGACCGCTTCTTCGCTCAACCGGGTTGAGTCCGTTCTCATGTAGGTGATGAGACCGACCGTTCCTTCGTCGCCGAGATCGATACCTTCGTATAGTTTCTGAGCAAGCATCATCGTCCGTTTTGCGGAGAGACGAAGCCGGCTTGCTGCTTCCTGCTGCAGTGTACTGGTGATGAACGGGGGATTCGGATTCCGCTTCACTTCCTTCTTCTGCACGTCCGAGATCTTATATTCCTGTTTTTTGATCGCCTCGACATGTTCGGTCGAGGTAAGTTCATTCGCGATCACCGGATCCTTGCCGGAGATCTTCGCCAGGCGGGCGATGAACGCATCGGATTTCTCCGCTTTGAATTCCGCACTCAGCGTCCAATATTCTTCCGGCACGAACTTCTTGATCTCGTCCTCGCGTTCGCAGATAATGCGGAGAGCGACCGACTGCACTCGTCCGGCAGAAAGACCGTAATAAACGGTCTTCCACAGGAACGGACTCACCTTATATCCCACCAGTCTATCCATCGCACGCCGTGCGCGCTGAGATTCCACCAGATTATAATCCACTTTGCGCGGATTGTCCATTCCTTCGGCGATGCCGCTCGGAGTGATCTCATGGAAGAGCACACGGTAGATATTCTTGTTCTTGTCCTCCAACTCCTCGGCAATGTCGGACGCTATGGCTTCGCCTTCACGGTCCGGGTCAGTTGCGATATAGATATTCTTTGCATCGTTCGCATAACTCTTCAGTTTGCTGACGACATCCTCTTTCCCGGCGATCACTTCATACACGGAAGCGTACTGATTCTCCACATCCACTCCGAGCTTGCTCTTCGGAAGGTTCTTGATATGACCGACGGATGCCTCCACAACATAATCTTTTCCAAGATACTTGTTGATCGTTTTTGCTTTGGACGGTGACTCTACGATGATTAACGATTTTCCCATTGTCTACGACTGCTTTTCCTGTAATTAATTGATTGTATCCTTGCCGCCGAGCATTGTTCTGCTTCCCGTATTGAACGAATCATCGCTCTCAGCCATTAATTGTGCAACCATTGTCTTCACTTCGTTCAATTCCACTGAACCGTATCCGCTCATCATGATCCGATCGATGAGCACTTCAATGTCCATATCCGTGATCAATCCCAGTTCGCGGAGCTGGATCATATATCCGTACGCTTCGGCATTGATCACCGCCCGTTCCACGTCGTGCAGCACACGGTGGGAGTGGGGTGAACTTGGGGCCGTATCCGTAATGATATTCTCTCCGTCCGCGATCTTTTCAAACAGCCAGTTAAAGGCCGTGCTGATCTCGGTCGTGGAATATCCTTTTTTGGAGAGCACCGAAAGGTCGATATCATTGATGGGGATGTTGTTCCGCAGTTCCCCGATCAAATAGACCAATATTTCGACGATCTTTTCCTGCATTCGTTTTCCTTCCTTCACTGGTACAAACTCAATTCTGAAACATATCGTTCCTGGATCGAATCCATCCTCTTTTTGGATGCGGTGGTTGAATCGTCATACCCGATGGCATGCAGCGTACCATGCACCACCAGCCGGGTCATTTCATTCTTCACGCTCACATGATGCTCCTTTGCCTGACGTTTCGCCTGCTGACCATTGATATAGATCTCCGCGGAGACCTGTTTCGGTTCGAGCGGAAAGGTGATCACATCGGTCACATAATCATGATGGAGGAACTTCCGGTTGATCGTCCTGATCCTGCCGTCATTGACGATCACGAACGAGAGTTCCGCTTCCTTCACCTTTTCGCCGAGACAGACATAATGGACGGCTTTTTTCACCGCCGAAACGGGAAAATGCACATCCTTCGACACGACCGTCAGTGATACTGTGATCATTTTTTCTTCTTCTTCGGTTTCAGTTCATTCTCCGTCAGCGATAAGGCGATGCCGGCGAGCATCACATCGATGCTGAGCATCCGGTAATCACCGGAGAGGATCTTCCTGTCCACATTCGCATAGAAGGTGCATCCACCTTCTTTCTCGATGACGATCGCCGAGACCTTCTCCTTCGTTTCGCCGATAAAGGTCACTTCGCCGACATCCTTACTGACGACATATCCGCTGCAGAATTGCAGCTGAAAATGCGTGTTGTGAGTGTAAGCGGAGATCAGGTTCCCTTTTTTCTTTCCGATGGAAATTCCCGGATAGATCTCCAATGCCAGCTGACGGTTCTCCGCCGCATTGGAGAGTTCAAAACGGAAATTATTCCCTTTGAACTTCCCTGCAACGCCCAGTATTTTCCCGATGGCGGCGATGTCGGATTTATTGAATGTCGATTTCATGCGAATATCCTTCAAACAGAAAAACCCCGTTGCTCGTCTGCCGGGGTTCGATGTCTCACGGTAATATGGATTGTCAAAATGGTCAAATGAGCATCAGGTCTGTACAAATATAGAGAGAGGTTGCTATGGAAGTCAAGTTTTTCGTTTTACCACGAAATTTCGAGACCTTCATACGCGGCGGAGCATTCAAAGGAGAATTTCTTCTGCTTGATCTCATTGCGGCATTTCTCCAGGATCCGGTCGACATGCTCATCGGTCCTGTTCGGTTCATGATGGAACAGAACGCAGTGTTTCACGCCGGCTTCATTCGCCATCTTCAAAGCGTAGAGATAATGGGAGTGTCCCCAGCCAACCTTGTCTACATACTCTTCCGGCGTGTAGGTGGCATCGTGGATAAACACATCGGCACCTTTGGCAAAATCGACGATGCGCTGATTCGGATCCCCCTGATGTTCCAGGAACCTTTTCAACACGACCGGTTCGAAATTCGTCATGCGTGAAGCGGACTCCTTGTCGAACGGTTCATTATCGCTGACGTAGACGATCGACTTCCCTTTATAATCGATCCTGTAGGCCACGGTAAATCCAGGATGATTCACGTAGATCGTCCGTACGTGTGCATCGAAGATGGAGAATTCCTCCTCGGTGATACTGCGAAAATTGAGATTGGCTTTGAGCTCATTCAGCTGAATGGGAAAATAGATCTTCTTCATCTGATCGGCAATGATATGCTGAAGATCGATCTCCTCCCTGTCCGTGCCGATCACGGTGATCTCATTGCCGGACACAAACGCCGGTTTGAAGAACGGGAATCCCTGGATGTGATCCCAATGCGGATGTGTGATGAGGATATAGGTCTTGATCGATTCGCCGTTCGCGATGAGCTGATCGCCGAGATTGCGGATACCGGTCCCTGCATCAAAGATGATCAGTTCGCCGTTGTCGAGACGGAGTTCCAATGACGGGGTATTTCCGCCGTACCGCACGGTATTTTTTCCGGGAGTCGGGATGGAACCGCGCACTCCCCAGAATTTCAGCTTCATCAGTGGTACCTTAATCGTAAATATTCGGTCGTGAATTGTTCAGCGGTACGTTGCAACGTAATCTATGTAATTCTGAGCTGATTGCGCAAGGAACTTCTTCTCATCGTCAGTGAGAGGACGGACCACCTTTGCCGGGACTCCGGCAACAAGCATCCCTTCGGGGATATTCATCCCCATGGTGACCACCGCTCCAGCGGCAACGAGACAATATCTGCCGACGACCGCATTGTCCAGTACAATGGCTCCCATACCGATCAGTGCGTAGTCCCCGATCGTACAGGCATGGATCACAGCGCTGTGGCCGATGGTAACGTTCGAACCGATATGTGTCGGATACTTCTTGTTCGTGACATGGACGACCGTATTGTCCTGGATATTGGTCCTTTCTCCGATCCGGATGAAATTCACGTCACCGCGGATGACGGTATTGAACCAGACACTGCAGTCCTTCCCGATCTCCACATCGCCGATGATATGGACACCGTCGGCGATAAAGACGGACGGGTCGATCTTCGGAGTGATCCCACGGTACGTAATAATTCCCATCGTCAGCCCGCTTTCGGTGGGACCCAGCCCGGACGGGTCCATTTGATCAATTCAATATGAACGCTGCCGAGGATCACTTTCATCTTTGCGACGATCGGGATGCCGGCGTCATCATTGCTGAAGAATCCTTTGAAGTATCCTGTCAAACCGAAGACACCGGTAAAGTCCGATGTGCCGTCGAACTCGATCGTCTCCACCGGATATTTTACCGCATCAATATCCTGTGAACCGATCTTGTTCATGAAATTGAAATGGGTCTTGTATGACTTCTCATTCACCATCACCGGAACGCTGTATTTCTTCACCTGTTTGAAATTCTGACGTGCGTAGTAGAATAAGGAGAGACCGTCCAGATGACGTTCAGAGATCGGACCTTCGCCGGATTTTGAAATGACCCCTTCCGGATCTGTGCCAAATTCGTAATTGAATTTGTTCTTCTTATAATCATACATGTATTTCACATACGGTTTCTTCTCCGGATCCTTTGTGTTATGCGTAATAAAGAATTGCGAGAATGCATCTTCATCCATTTCGGAATAGAAGACCTGGTGCAGATCCACGAACGGAAGTCCGCTGTATGAATCGAGGAATGCCTTTCCTTTGATGACCTTGATGCCGTTACGGGTCGCCGTGTCGATGACCGTCATCTTCACCAGACCGATATCAAAAACGGAGTAGCTGACGTTATACTGCAGTTCTTCGCCGGGGAAATATTCCGCCCCGGCCGAAGGGATCATGAATTCAAAGGCTGGTGCCGGACTCGCCTCTATGGTCTGATACGTCGCGGCCGGAGCCAGAAGGATCAATACAAACGCCGCGGCCGCGGCGCTTAATAAAAGTGTTCTCATACGGGGAGGTACAATCATTGATTTTTCAATTGAGCTTCGCAAATTTTTCCGCTTCGGGGAAGAGCGAGATCGCTTTTTTCACTTGCGTATCGATCCCCAACAGAACGGAATACCAGCCTTCGTTATTCCAGTAATTCCGCGCGATGTAGGCTTTCAGCCGCGCCTGGATATACTCCTTATCCTTCGTGAAATCCTCCTCAACAAACTCCACCTTCTTCTCCTTCGCAAAAGCAAGGAACTCGTTCATCAGGGTCTCATCCACAACGAAATTCTTGTTGTAGGACTGCAGATCGTTGCGGTACGTATTCTTGATCCGATCGCCGTTCCGTGTGAGATAACCGGTGATGAATTCATAATACATATTCCGGCGGTTCAACTGGACGGAATATTTGGTGATGCTTCCCGGCTTCACGATGAAATCCGGCGTGATGCCGCCACCGCCAAGGATCATGCGTCCCATTGCGGTTTTGAACTTCGGACGGGCAGTATCGGAGATGCTCTCTTTGTGTTCGATGTTCTCCCCTTCCTCTTCTTCACGGGTGAACGCTTCTTCCTGATATTTGTCCTTATTGGCATAGGAACGCTGGATCAGTCTGCCGCTCGGTGTATAATACCGGGAGATCGTCAGACGAAGCGCCGAACCATCCGAAAGCGGAAATTGCTTTTGAACAAGTCCCTTACCGAAACTCGTTTCACCGACGATCAAACCGCGGTCCCAATCCTGAATGGCACCGGAGACGATCTCACTCGCAGAGGCCGAACCGTTCGAGAGCAGGACGATCAGCGGAGTCTTCTCATATTCGCTGTTCGTGTAGGCGAAATACTCCTCATTGAATTCCTGCTTACGACTGATGGTGTAGACAACCTTTCGCGGATTCCCTTTTGAATCCGCCTCGAGGAACAGGTCGGACATCTTCACCGCTTGATCAAGATATCCTCCGGGATTCGCCCGAAGGTCGAGAATGAGTCTCTTCATCCCCTGCGATTTCAATTTCTGAAGTGCTGCTACCATCTCTTTTGTGGTTGTCTCAGCAAAACGCGTCACGTTGATATAACCGACCTGATCGTTGAGCATGGTCGAAACATCCACACTATATAACGGAATGACGTCTCGGACGATCTCAAATTCCAGCAACTCCTTCACGCCGGCGCGGGCGATGCTCACGGAAACTTTCGTCCCTTTCGGACCCTTGAGTCCTTTCATCACCTGTTCGGTGTTGAATCCGACGGAACTTTTTCCGTCGATCCGGACGATCTTGTCGTTGGACATGATACCGAGCGACGCGCTCGGACCGCCGCCGATGGGCTGCACGACCGTGATCGTGTCGTTCACGATAGAGAATTCCACGCCGATCCCTTCGAATTTCCCCTGGAAATCCTCGGTCACTCTCTGCATCTGTTGTGCCTTAATATAGACAGAGTGCGGATCGAGATCATTCAACAAACCGGTGATGGCCTGTTCGGTCAATTTTTTCGTATCCACATCCTCGACGTAATATTTTTCCGTCAGACTGAGGACATCCTTGAACTTCGAAAGCTGCTCATAGATATTATCCCCCGAGACCAGATGATTGAACTGGGTCCCGCCGATGAATGCAACCAAAAAGACCGTTACGATCAACGGAATTGAGAATCTCTTCTTCATAAGAACGCTCCTGAAATCTACACTCATTGCAATTAGAGAATTGTGGAGGATAAGTAAATAGACGGAAAAACAACGTTGATATTGTCCGCGTGTAAAAGCAAGAAACAAGAAATTGAGGCGAAATGCAAGTGACCGGTGCCACCCTGCCGCTACTTTGTGATGGAAACCATGCAGTTATTGTATTTCACCGCATCGAACCGCCGAAACATTAAATTATTTTATAGAAACAATCGTAAAGAAAAAAAGCGCTACCCGCTTCCGGAATAACGCCGAAGGAAGCGATGATGTTCCCTGTTACTTTTCCGGTCTCATCTGCGGGAAGAAGATCACGTCGCGAATGTGGTCCTGCTGCGTCAACAGCATCACCAACCGGTCGATACCGATGCCAAGACCCGCGGTCGGAGGCATGCCGTACTCCAATGCACGGAGGAAATCATCATCCATCGTCTGCGCTTCATCATCGCCCCGTTCACGAAGACGCACTTGTTCTTCGAATCTGGCCCGCTGATCGAGCGGATCGTTCAATTCGGAGAAGGCGTTGCAGATCTCCTGTCCGTTGACGAATCCTTCGAACCGTTCCACCAGTCCCGCTTCCGTACGGTGTTTCTTGGCAAGCGGGGAAAGTTCCACCGGATAATCCATGATGAAGGTCGGCTGGATCAGATGCGGCTGCACCGTCACACTGAAGATCTCGTCGATGACCTTGCCGGACCCGATCTTTGGATCAAGATCGATGTTCAGTTCCTTCGCAGCAGCGCGAAGTTCCGTTTCATTCTTTCCGCGAAGGTCCTTGCCGGTGTGCTTTTCGATGGCGCCGAACATCGTCAGTCTCTGCCACGGAGGAGTGAAGTTGATCTCGTTCCCGCCAAGCTGCACGACGGCACTCTTGTTCAGCGTTTGAGCGATGGAATGCACCATCTGCTCAACCAATTCCATCATCCAAAGATAGTCCTTGTACGCAACATACAGTTCCATCATCGTGAATTCAGGATTGTGCGTCCGGTCCATTCCTTCGTTCCGGAAATCCTTCGCGATCTCGTACACACCGTCGAACCCGCCGACAATGAGGCGTTTCAGATAGAGTTCATCCGCAATGCGGAGGTAGAGCGGAATGTCGAGCGCATTATGATGCGTGGCGAACGGACGGGCGCTTGCCCCTCCGTAGATCGGCTGCAGTGCCGGCGTCTCCACTTCGAGAAAATTCCTCTCGTCCAGGAAATTCCTCATCTGGCGAAGGATCATGGAGCGCTTGATGAATGTTTCGCGGACGGACGGGTTCACCACCAGATCGACGTAACGCTGACGGTACCGCAGTTCCTTGTCAGAAAAAGGATCGAACGTGACTTTATTCCCCTGATCATCGGTCTTCTCTTTCACTACCGGCAGAGGACGGAGCGATTTGGACAACAGGACGAATTTCTGTGCATGGATCGAGACCTCTCCCATCTTCGTCCGGAACACGAATCCTTCAATACCGATGATATCGCCGATATCCATCAGCTTGAAGTGATCATACGCATCACCGAGATCATCCTTCTTCATGTAGGACTGGATCCGTCCGGTCATATCCTGAATATGACAGAAGGAAGCCTTCCCCATTCTGCGGATGGACATGATGCGTCCGGCCACCGCAACGATCCACTGCGGCTGTTCATCCTTGAATGTATCGAGGATCTCTTTCGCCGAAGCATTCCGTTCGAATCCATGCGGATAAGGTTCAACACCGGCTGCGCGCAGATGTTCTAATTCCTCCCTGCGGCGGACCATGAGTGTATTCAGTTCATCGTGATAATCTTTTTGTAGTTCGTCTGACATAATGATATAATTTCCAAAAATACAAAACACAAATTCCAAATTTGTGTCTCGGGCTCGTTAGCCGCCTGATTTAATAATAATGGTTGACAATATTTTCTTTAACTCAACAGCCTCAATATGAAGTGTTTCTAATTGTGTTCGTTCATTTCCCGAATTCGTCCGCATCATGTTCCTCAGCCACATTGCCGTCTCCTTGGCTTCTTTGCGACAAATCTTCGCCCGATCAATGAAATCTTTCTTGCGAACAGATTCATTTGCCTCAATGTAGTTTGCACCAATTGAACCGCTCGAACGGACTACATGTTTGCAATGTTCTATATCAGAGACCGTTCTTGGTAATACATTACAGTGAATGGCTATATCACCCGCAAATTTTTCTGTCCGCTCTTCCAAATCATACTTTTTTTTCTTTGGAATGATCTTCCATTGATGTCTTACAGTATAATTTATTTTTGAGATTTGGAATTTGTCATTTGGAATTTCTCGTGAACTCCGCCAGCTTTACGCACACCTCATCCTGGATCTTCTCCGCCAAAGAGGTCGGAACGGTATAGTGATTTGCGATCATTGAGAACGCAAACATCTCGCCGTCCTTGCTGGTCACATAGCCTGAGAGACTCCGGACATATCCGATCGAACCGGTCTTCGCACGGACATTTCCTTCAGCTTTCGTTCCTTTCATCCTCCGTCGGATCGTTCCGTCCACTCCCGCAATCGGCAGAGATTCATAGAACGGTGCAAAGGAGGGTTCTTTCGTCATCCCTGTCAGGATGGAAATGATATCGGACGGAGTGATCAGGTCCTGCCGTGAGAGCCCCGAACCATCCGCATAGCGCAGCCGTGCCGTATCCACACCCCATCGTGCGAGCACCGGATAAGCAGCTGTCCTGCCGGTCCGCATCGAACCGACTCCCGATAGTTCCTTCCCCATGGTCCTGAAGACCTGTTCCGTGTAGAAATTCTGACTCGGTTTGTTGATCACCTTGATGATCTCCGAATACGGTCGTGATGTGAATGATGCCAATTGAACAGCGGCATCATACCGGAGCGTATCGCTGAAGTCATCGCCGTCGACGGGAACGCCCGATACTTTGATCCCTTTGGACTGAAGCACTTCCTTCAGCACTGCCGCCGTATACAGTGTCGGATTCTCCACAGTGACCGATTCGATCCACGGTTTCTTCCCCTGCGAGATCTTTCCGTACATAGAGATGACATTCGATCCGCGTTTTCGTTCGAACCAGAGATCATTGACGGAATCGGTCACGGATGCAGTCACTGTACGATTGATCAACTGAACATATTGTGTTGCCGGTACGACCGTAACACTGCAAGGTTCTCCGACCGTTGATGAGGGCACCAGCGTGATATCGACACAGTTATCATTGAAAGATAATCCGCTGATCTGCGCAGCATAATAATCGGTCTCGTAGTCCGCAGACCACCCTGCACCGTAATACTCGTCATCAAAGCAATTATCATCACCGATAATATTCCCCGTGATATGCTTGATGCCTCGGTACCGAAGACTGTCCGCCCACTGTTCAAAAGTGATCGTCACCCGTCCGCTGTCAAAACGGCCGGAGATGGTCGGATCGCCGCTGCCGATGATGATCAGATCACCGTACAGAATGCTGTCCTCGACATTCCCCGTTGTCACCAACCGAGTGGTGTATCGGTATTCCGGCGTGAGTGCAACGGAAGCGGCCGACGATGTGAACAACTTCATATTTGAGGCCGGCATGAACATCTTTTTCTCATTCCGGGAATAGACCGTTTCTCCCGTCTTCAAGGAGCGGATCAACACACCCCAATGCGCATTCTCAAAGAGCGAATCATCGAAGCGACGGGAGATTTCAAATCCGAGTCTTCCGACCGGTTCATCCAGGTCGTACATGATCGACGGAGAGGATGAACAGCCGAACAGAATGAGCGTGCAGAGAGCTGCACAGAATGAATTTTTCATGTGATCAATATTAAGGATACAAATTACGGTTGAGCTTTTCCGGAAGGATACGCCGGAAGTGAAAGCCGGTCCACCGCAGTTCTGTTGGTCAACGCCGAGATCTCATACAGTTTCAATGCATGCCACGGCTGCACCTGCTCCCACACAAAACGCCAGGACCAATTTCCGAGTGCATGTCCGGGCATATTCATCCGGGCTTCCGTGCCGAGTCCCAGCACATCCTGCAGCGGGAAGACCGCCATCACCGCTACGGACTGCGAAGCGGCGCGGATAAGGTCCCAATGGATCTCTTTACCGTCCGAACCGACATAGCGTTTCACGAATTCACGTTCGCGTTCCGTTGCGGAACGAAACCATCCGATGGTGGTGTCATTATCATGCGTGCCGGAATAGACGACCGTATTCGCAACATAATTATGCGGAAGAAAATTATTCTTGGAATCGCCCGCGAATGCGAACTGCAGGATCCTCATTCCCGGGAAGTCATACCGGTCGCGCAATTCCACAACATCCGGCGTGATCTCGCCGAGGTCCTCGGCTATGATCGGCATCTTTCCGAGTTTCTTCTCGATGGCGTCGAACAATTTCGCGCCGGGACCTTTCACCCAGCGGCCTTTCACCGCTGTTGCCTCTGTTGCCGGGATCTCCCAATATCCTGCGAATCCTCTGAAATGATCGATGCGGACGATATCAACAAGGGCGAGTGTCGTCTTTATGCGTTCGATGAACCAGGAATAATTCTCCTCGTGCATCGCTTTCCAGTCATAGAGCGGATTGCCCCAGCGTTGTCCGGTCACCGAGAAATAATCGGGCGGAACACCGGCGACGAACTTCGGTTTCCGTTCTTTGTCCAGATGGAAGAGATGCTGATTCGCCCAAACATCGGCGCTTTGATACGCTATGAAGATGGGAATGTCGCCGACGATCTTCACTCCGCGTTCATTCGCATAATTCTTCAGAGCGAACCACTGACGGAAGAAACACCACTGCGTGAATTCCCAGAATTTGATCTCCTGATCCAATTCCTTACGGATCGATTTCATTGCAGCAGGAGTACGTTTGACAAGTTCCTGGTCCCACGTGCTCCACTCCGCTCCGTGATATTTCTGGATGAGCGACATAAAGAGCGAATAATCTTCGAGCCATGTCCGCTGCTTCTTGCAGAAAGAATGGAAATCCTCCATCTCCGCTTTTGCATTCTTTGCAAAAAAGTTCGCGGATGCGGTGCGTAGTTTTGACATACGGTAGCTCTTCACATCACCGTAATGGACTTTATGCTGGGAGAAAGAGGGGATATTCTGAAACTCACTTTTCGGGAGCCATCCGCGGTCGGAGAGTTCCTGCAGATCGATCAGCATCGGTTCGCCGGCGAAAGCGGAAAGGCACATGTACGGCGAATCTCCCATTCCGACGGGACCAAGCGGCAGCATCTGCCACAATTTTTGTCCTGCAACAATGAGCCAATCAACAAAATGATACGAGGATGCACCCAGATCGCCTGAGCCGAATTGACCGGGAAGTGATGTCGGATGAAGTAAGATTCCAGAACTGCGTTCAAAATTCATATGCGTAAAATTACATTGTAGGTTGATAGATTGATCAAAAAAAAATTAACGCTGAGACGGATGAAAGCACTTCCAGAACATCGAAAAGAAAATTAATTTTCCTGTCCTGGTACGGTGCATGGAATTGTTATTCCTCGTCATTCTCAACGTGCTGCATCTTCATCTGCGGTACCGTTCCGGCAGCGGCTTGTTTCAGCTGCTTGATCTCCCGTTCCGTACAGTAGCGCCACATTCCGCGCTGAAGTCCGTGCACATTCAATCCCGCATATTCAACACGATGCAGTCGGTCGATCTCATAACCGAACGACTCGAACATTCTGCGGACCTGACGGTTCTTCCCTTCGTGGATATGGATGATGATCTCACGGTTCTTCGTGCCGGGAATGATCTCCAGTTCTGCCGGCGCCGTTTTCCCATCCTCTAAAAAGACACCTTTTGCAAGTTTTTCCGCATGTGCGGAATCGAGTCCTTTATCCAGCGAGACATGATATGTCTTGATCACTTCACTGGAAGGATGCATCAGCTTGTTCGCGAGCATTCCGTCATTTGTCAGCAGAAGGACACCGGTGGTCTGTCTGTCCAACCGCCCGACAGGATAGATCCGTTCGCGCGAATTGACCAGATCGAGGACCGTGCGTCTCCCTTTTTCATCGCTGGCGGTGGTGATGAAATCCTTCGGTTTATTCAGGATGATGTAGACGAGTTTCTGTGCCAGGGTGTACGTCTGTCCGTTCACCTTCACCACATCGCTGTCCGGATTCACTTTGGTGCCGAGTTCGGTCACCACAGCGCCGTTCAGTTCCACTTCGCCGTTGGTGATCATCTCTTCGGCAGCGCGGCGGGAAGCGACTCCTACCATCGCCAGGAATCTGTTCAAGCGAAGAGTTTTCGGAAGAACGTTTTCACCTTGGTTTTCCACTTGCTCCAGCCGGACTGGCCGGGTTCTTCCTGCGGCCGTTCGCGGCCTTCCAGTTCCGCCCGGACGAACGCTTCCTCCTCCGTCTCTCCGAGGTCTGCCGGTGCCGGATGTCCTTCGGCGGTCAATGCTTCCGAACGATCCTCCGCGGCGTCCATCGAAGTTGTCGGATGATTTTCGTGTGGATGTTCCTGATCCTCCGAAACGGCTTCCGGGTTTTCCTGAACGTCTGTCGTCAAATGACTTAGGTCGTCGGTTATCCGGTTTTCCTTTTCTCCGGTCGGCGAATCCGCCGGAACGTCTGTCATCACCGCTTCGGATGCGGTCCGATCCGAATGCTCCGCTTCCTCCTCCGGTCCTTTTTCCTCCGAAGGAACCCCCTCTCTCATTTCGGTCAGATTTCTCAAATCGATCCGCCGGTTTTCTTCCGAATCCGCCGGGTTTTCCTGTCCTTCTGTCTCCAAAAGAACCGGTTCGTTTGTCGCCGAAGGATCCTGTTCGCTTGTCGCCCGGAGCTCCGGTCCGTTTTCGAGGAGCGCCGCTGCTTCCGCCTGGACGGCTGTTTCCGCCGCCGCCGTTTCGTCTACCGCTGAATTGCTTTTTGATGATCCTACTCCTTCTTCAATTTTTTGTCCGTCTGCCGGTGGAATTTCTTTCTGTTTCGCTTCTTTGCGGTTCTCTTCCTTGACCTCATCGGGCACTTTCATCTTCGCGCCGCGCTGAGGTTTGTTCTTCGCCCCTTCATTTCCATCCAGTTTCTTCTCCAGATCCTCCTTGAATTCCAGTTCCTGCTGTTCGGCCAGGAGCCGGCGGTCCACTTCCAGTTCCGTCTCGTTGATGAGTTCGCTGATCTCGCGCGGTTTCGGAAGATCGGTGAGATCGTTCAGTCCGAAATGTTCCAGGAATTTTTGTGTCGTTCCGTAGAGGAGAGGACGTCCCGGAGTGTTCGCCCGACCGGTGATATGGATGAGATCCTTCTCCAGCAGTGCGTTGATGATGTAATCCACATTCACGCCGCGGATGAATTCAACCTCTCCTTTTGCGATCGGCTGTTTGTACGCGATGATCGCAAGGGTCTCAACGGCGGTGGGGGATAACCGTCTCCGCGCCTTTTCTTTTGCCAGTTTTCCGACCCAGGAGGAAAAGTTCTCCAGCGTTGCATAGGTGAATCCGCCGGCCACCTCAATGATGCGGAACCCGCTCCCCATCCGTCCGTAGCCGCGGTTCAGATCGCCGACCGCTTTGCGGATGATATCTGCATTGACCGAATAATGCTGCGCCGGAGGAAGATCCTTGTTCACATCATCCATAATGGAACGGATGAACCGAACGGTCATCGGTTCGTCGCTCGCAAAGATGAGCGATTCGATGATGTTCTTCAATTCGGTCGAGACAACGATCTCCTCTGCCGCGGGCTGCGGTGTCACGTCCGTTTTGATCTCTGGTTGCACGTCACTCATTCATTCTCTCTCAGCGTGTTATATCCGAACATTTTCTGCAAAAAAAATATTTTGTCATGCCCGAATGGTTTTATCGGGCATCCATATAGATTCCCGCCAAAAGCGTGTCCCAAGGGGACCCCATCGGGGCGGGAATGACCAACTCGTATAATACTAATTCCTGTTCAATAGGTCGAATCCGGCGGGATGATCGCCGTTTGGTCGCTCACCTTGATGATCGTGATATCCTCGTACGGATTGAACTGATTGATCGCAATGATATGCTGTTTCATCAATTCGAGCACGGCGATGAATGTCACCACAATGCGGATCTTTTCCGTCATGGACATCACCAATTCGAAGAAGGAGATCTCCGTCTTGTCCTTGAACAGTCCGACGATATACTGCATCTGTTCATCCAGCGACACATTAAGTTTATTGATCTCATGCACGTGCTTGCGCGGCATCTTGTTCACCGCGAACTGGAACGCAGCGATCAGATCGAACAGCGTCACATCGCGGATCATATCATCCTCATCCACCTCTTCGACGGTCTTCGGATCATTCTCAAAGTTTCCGCGGTATGCCAGTTTACGGTGCTGGCTCTGTTTCTTTTCGAGGATCTCCGCCATCTCCTTCCACCGTTTGTATTCCAGCAGCCGGCGGACCAATTCAGCGCGCGGATCGAATTCCTCTTCCGTTTCTCCTTCAGGACGCGGAAGGAGCATTGCCGCTTTGATCTGCATCAATTCCGCCGCAGTGACGATGAACTCACCGGCAATATCCAGATTCAATTCGGTCAGATATTGAAGATACTCGAGGAATTCCTTCGTGATCTTTGCGATCGGGATATCGTAGATATCCAGTTCGTCCCTCTTGATGAAGAACAGGAGGAGATCGAGAGGTCCTTCAAAATCCGATAATTTTACTCTGTAGGTCTTATCCATGCTCCGGTTCGATTATCCGATCTTCATTACAGTGCGGACCTCAGACATTGTTTCTGCCGCGACGTTCTTTGCTTTCTTCTCCCCTTCATTCAGTATTGCAAGCACCTCGGCAGGTTTACTCTCGAAATATGTGCGCTTCTCCCTGAACGGTGCGAGCGTCTCCGCGATCTTCGCGGAACAATTCTTCTTGCAGTCGACACATCCCAATGCACCGGATTCGCAGCCGCTGCGGATCTCCGGAACTTCAGCCGGATTGAATTTCTGATGATACGAGAAGACCACACAGACATCCGGTCTACCCGGATCGTTCTTGCGGACCTTGAGCGTATCGGTCACCGCCGTGCGCATCTTTTTCTGGATCTCTTCCGGCGAATCGGACAGCAGAATGGTATTGCCGAGCGATTTGCTCATCTTCTGATTTCCGTCGAGTCCTGCCAGCCGTGCGAACTTCGTCAGTTTCGGTTCCGGTTCGGGGAAAACAGAGCCCCACTGCAGATTGAACCGCCGGGCGATCTCACGCGTGATCTCGATGTGCGGGACCTGATCCTCACCCACCGGCACGACCTCTCCTTTATACAAGAGAATATCGGCAGACTGCAGCACAGGATAACCGAGATGACCGTAGACAACCGAATCCATATTCAGATCGCGGACCTGATCCTTCAGTGTAGGATTCCTTTCCAATCGCGCGGTGGTAATGAGCATGGAAAAGATCAGATGGAGTTCCGCATGTTCTTTGATCTGGGACTGACGGAAGATCGGGCTTTTCACCGGGTCGATGCCGGCAGCCAGCCAGTCGATCACCATATCGATTGAATTCTGATACAGATCATTCGTATCAAGATTCGTTGTCAGCGCATGATAGTCCGCAATGAGATGATAATTATCGTATTCGTTCTGGAGTGTGACCCAATTTTCGAGAGCGCCGACCAGATGTCCGATGTGCAGTTTGCCGGTCGGACGCATTCCGGAAAGGATCCGTTTTCGTTTGATTGTCAAAAATATTTCCTAAAAAAAATAGTTCTGTTTGGAGTTTCAGGTTTCATGATTCAAGTATCATGTTGTTGAGCACAGTTCATGGGACCTAAAACATGAAACCTGAATCTGTTGTTAGTGCATGAACAGATACGGCTTCCACCGGTCATCCATATTGCCGACGAAATGACGGATGAAGGTGACGTGGTTCGGTTTCATCGGCGGACGGATCAGCTGCAGCCCCGCTTCTTCCGGAGTTCCGTCCCCTTTTTTATTATTGCATTTCACACATGCTGCGACGAGATTCTCCCACGAATCCTCCCCGCCTTTTGACCGCGGATGAACATGGTCCATCGTCAGCGGAACATCGCCCCGTCCGCAGTACTGGCACCGATGCCCGTCCCGCCGGAGGATATTTTTCCGGGAAAGGATGATCTTCTTATAGGGAACCCTGACAAACGACGACAGCCGTACTACGCTTGGAAACGGTAACGCCAGAGAAACCGAACGGATCACTTTTCCGTTGCTTGCTTCGATCAGTTCTGCTTTCCGCAAAAAAAGGAGCATGATGGCCTTTTTCACATTGCAGACACTTAACGGCTCGTAATTCTGGTTCAGAACGAGCACTTTACTGTTCAAGCGCCCGTGGATACTTTTCGACTGGAATAGTGAACTGAAGGCGACAATCCTCCTCTTGCAACTTTCGATCTACCGTGAAAGGGCTTTTAGTGGTACGTAACCGTCGATAATGTAATGTCTTTACCTGATAATTCGAGAAATTCCTTTGTATAGAAACCGCTAATATAAAGGAAATATAACAACGCCGGGAGTGAATATCAATTGCAGAGAGGTATTTATTTGGAGCGGAGAGATGAAAAAAGACGCATCAAGGTTTCATCCCTGATGCGTCTTGTCATGGTCGAATCAATTCAGCATTAAAATGGTCATTTCATTCGCTTTTGGATCTCCTTCAGCGAGTCCCCGCCGAACTTTTCCAGTAACGCGTTTGCCACTACCGGAGCAACCACAGCTTCACCGATTACGGCACAGGCAGGTACGGCACAGACATCGGAGCGTTCATAGCGGGATTTCACGGTTTCCTTCGATTTGATATCGACCGTCCTGAGAGGATTTGCCAGCGTAGCGATCGGTTTCATCGCTCCCCGGATCACCAGAGGCGCACCGTTCGTCACTCCTCCTTCGAGACCGCCTGCCCGGTTGGTGGGACGGAAAGTCACATTTTTTTCTGACAGCAGCTCGTCATGGACATCAGAACCGAATCTTCTGGCGTTCTCAAAACCGTCGCCGATCTCGACCCCTTTCACTGCATGAATCGACATGACCGCTTGTGCCAGTTGCCCGTCGAGCTTTCGGTCAAAATGGACATAACTGCCGAGTCCGATCGGAACACCGGAGACGATCACTTCAAAGATTCCGCCGAGTGTATCCCCTTTTTTCTTGCAGGCTTTGATGGCCGAGATCGCTTTTGCTTCGGCAGATTTGTCGAGAATTCTCACTTCTGACTTATCCGCAGCATCGCCGATGCTCCAAGCATTTCCTTTGGTCATCATTTTAGCGAGCAGTTTATTCAGTTCCCCAATATTCTTCACCTCAGCGTTTCCGATGGAGAGGACGTGACTGCCGATGAAGAGACCGAGTTCCTCCATTAATTTCCGGGGAATGGAACAGCACGCGACGCGCATCGCCGTCTCGCGGGCGCTTGCACGGTCGATCACATTGCGGATGTCATCGAATCCGTATTTCACCGAGCCGACATAATCCGCATGGCCGGGACGCGGAAGAGTAATCTTTTCGATCCCGTTGCCGGAGCCTTCCACCGACATCTTCTCCGTCCAATTCTGCCAATCTTTATTGCGGATCATCAAAGCGATCGGTGAACCGAGTGTCCTGCCGAAACGAACGCCGGAAAGTATTTCAACCTTATCGGTTTCAATGCGCATCCGTCCGCCGCGGCCGTATCCCTGCTGTCTGCGCCAGAGATGATGGTTGATGTACTCGGCGGAGAGAGGAAGTCCTGCCGGAACTCCTTCAACAATTCCGACGAGTGCTTGTCCGTGTGATTCGCCTGCGGTGAAGTAACGTATCATAAGTGTTCAGGAAATAAGAAGCTGGATGCTGTGACCGAGATGCTCGATACTTGATACTGGATGTCGTGCATTTCTAATAGTTATTGATTTTGAAATATTTTTCTTTGTGTCTTTGTGTGAATTGCTTTTTACGAATTCCATTTTCCATTCTGCTTCAGGATCTGACGGCTTATGATGAGTTTCTGGATCTCATTCGTTCCCTCGAAGATCTTCGAGATCCGCGCGTCGCGGTAGAACCGTTCCAGCGGCAGTTCCGCTGAGAATCCCATGCCGCCGTGGATCTGCAGTGCCTTATCCGCAATTTCACAGATCGCCTCCGAGCAGTATAATTTGACGATCGCAGCATCGAGTGAGATATCGGCCCCTTCATCCAGTTTGAATGCGGCTTTATAGACCATATTTTCCATCGCATAGATGTGCGTGGCGATATCGGAGATCATCAACTGGATCGCCTGGAATTTTGAGATCGGATCGCCGAATTGTTTCCGCTGTTTGGAATAGACGACCGACATCTCCAGCATCTCTTTCGCGGCGCCGAAACATGCCGCACCCAATCCCAGTCTCCCGGAATTCAATGTTTCCATCGCTATGAAGAATCCGCGTCCGTCCGTACCGATGATATTCTCTTCAGGAATCTCCACCGAATCGAAAGCGATCGTATTCGTCACGCTCCCTTTGATACCGAGTTTCTTCTCATTCTTACCGACGCTGACCCCGCCGAACGCTTTTTCGACGACAAATCCGGTGATCCCCTTTTCCGTCCGTGCAAACACGGAAAAGACATCTGCGATGGCGCCGTTCGTGATCCATACTTTTTCGCCGTTCAGGATCCACGTGTCCCCTTTTTTCTCCGCTTTCGTCGAAAGATTGAACGAGTCCGAGCCGGCATCGGCCTCAGTCAATGCAAATGCGGCGATCATTTCTCCGGAG
Organism: Synechococcus sp. UW140; assembly: GCA_943364975.1. Classification (GTDB taxonomy): domain Bacteria; phylum Bacteroidota; class Ignavibacteria; order UBA10030; family UBA8401; genus UBA8401. The sequence goes on along the minus strand of CALRIY020000017.1, from coordinate 16,873 downwards.
GCAAGCCGCGGAAGATATTTTTGTTTCACATTCTCCGAACCGCCGACAAGGATCGCCTGCGCACCGATCGATTGATGAGCGCCGATGGTTGCCGCCGTAGAGCCGCAGACACGGGCGACCTCTTCCTGCGCAAGACAGAATCCGACCTTGCCGAAACCGCCGCCGCCGTACTGTTCGGGAATTGCAGTCCCCATCAATCCCACCTCACCGAGTTTCTTCAGCAGCGCGGGAGGGATCGCTTCGTTCGTATCGATGGAATGGGCGAGCGGACGGATCTCCGTATTCGTAAAATCGCGCGCCATTTCGCGCAGCATCTGATGTTCGGGTGTGAAGGGAAAATTCATAGAAAATTCATAGGATGGTTTCTTTCAAGAATATACAAAATTAAATAAAAAGACCTCATTGAATTTTTCGTTCAATGAGGTCGCATATATCATAGAAATATATAATGTAGGGACGGATAATTATCCGTCCCTACATTGCATGAATTCAGTTACCCTTTCGGCATCATCACCGCGACGAATCGGATACGGTTGTCCGCTCCTTTCACCCTCAGCAGCAGAGCATCACCGGATTTTTTCCCTTTCACGATCCGTTCAAATTCACTCACGGATGCGATCGGTTTCCTGTCGATATCCACGATCACATCACCTTCGCGGAGACCTCGGGAGTATCCCTCTCCAAAACTCTTGACGGAGGAGACGAGTATTCCGCCGGCAACATCCCGTTCCTTCAGCAGCCGTGCATCGGCTTTCTTCACGGAGAATCCGAGTTTATCGAAATCCAATGATTTCACCGACGCTTCCTCGGTCGAAGACTCATCAGATGATTCGGTCTCATCATTGAAGGCCGTGGATGCGGTCTGTGAACGGGGCTTCAGTGTGATCACTTTTTCCATTTTCTTCTCGTCACGCCAGACGATCAATTTCACTTTGTCGCCGGGATGTTTCGACGCGATATATGCCTGGAGTTCATTCGGCGCTTTCATCGGACGGTCGTCGATCGAAAGAATGATATCTCCCGCTTTCACCCCCGCTGCTTTTGCCGCTTCACCGATCACCTCCTGCACGAAGACACCTTCCGGTTTGCTCAATCCATTCGCCTTGGCAAGTGTCTCATCCACCTGTGAGATGGAGACTCCGATATAACCGCGTTCCACTTTCCCGTACCGGATGAGATCCGACGCAACATTCTTTGCCAGATTGATCGGAATGGCGAACGAGTATCCCTGATACCGCTGATTGGTTGTTGCGATGGCCGTGTTGATGCCGATGACCTCGCCGTAGATGTTCACCAACGCACCGCCGCTGTTTCCCGGGTTCACTGCTGCATCGGTCTGGATGAAGTTCTCCACGCCGTAACTGTCGTTGATCAGCTGCAGATTCCCGCGGCCGAGATAACTGATGATGCCGGCTGTGACTGTTGAATTCAATCCGAGCGGATTTCCGATCGCCAGCGCCCATTGTCCCACCTGCACATCATCTGAATTTCCGAGCACGGCCACCGGAAAATCTTCACCTTCGATCTTCACCACGGCTACATCGGTGAGAGGATCGGCACCGACCAATTTCGCTTTGAACCGGCGCGTGTCATTCAGCACCACTTCGATCCCGTCGTCGGCCGCGTTCTCCACCACGTGATTATTCGTCATCACATAACCATCCTTCGTCACGATCACGCCGGAACCGGCCCCTTGCGACTGTCCTTCCGGCTGCTGATGGAAACGGAAATCGGGAAAGAACTTAAAGAATTCTTCTTCCCGTCCCTCGCGCTTCCTCGGCTTGGTGGTCACGCTGATATAGACGACCGACGGAGTCGCTTCCTTCGATACTTTCACGAATGCATCATTTGCCGCCTGAAGGTTCAGATCGGTCTTTGCCGGCGTCTTGTCCGCGCCGAGTTTGATCTGCTTCTGCTGTGCAAATCCGAGGTCGACACCGTCGAGGTCGGACACGAGCACCGCACCGAAAATTATTCCAATAACAATAAAGAACATTGCTGCAAGAATGGAACGTTTCATAGGTTCTGCCTCTCCTGGTTAATTCACTTTTTTGTTCATGATATACTCTGTAACAATGATAATGACCTTAAAGTTCTGACCCCGTCGATGTGATAACGGAGAAACGACTGAAGAATGGACAGCAGATCCTCCTTCATCGACGCATTCAATGACAGCATCGTTGATTTTTCAATGGTATTCAATTGAAAATAGTAAAGGGTTTTCAACAGTCCGCCGGTGATCTTTGTTCCGGTCGATGTCAGATCTTCGGAGCAGTGCGGACAGATGAATTTACCGTCCGACAATCTCAACAGAACGGAAGCAAATTCATTCGCGTCCGTCCTGCGGCCGCAATGGAAGCATGTTTCCACTGATAAGCCGAAACCGAACCGGTCGAACATCTTCACCATGAAGGCTGGAAGGACGTTCAACGCATTCTTTTCTGCGGTATCGATCGTCCGCAGTGCCGCAGCCAGCATCAGGAACAGCCGCTCGTTCTCCTCCTCATTATGCATCACCATGTTCATCAGCTCGATCATCGCCAGTCCGGTGTACATCCTCTCCGGATCGGTCTGCATCCTGGTGAACGCCGTGACGATCTCACTCTTGGAGAGCAGATGGAGGTCTTGATGCTCTTTTTTATAGATCACCACCGAAGAATGGGTCATCGGTTCGAGCGACGAGCCGAATTTATTCGTCTTCTGGTTTCGCGCCCCCTTCGCAATGATCTTGATCTTCCCGAATTTCTTCGAATAGAGCGTAACGATCTTGCTCGTATCCTTGAAGTCCATCGAATGCAGCACCACCGCTTCCGTCTCGATGATCATCGTCCCGCCGCCTCTTCGATCGAACGTTCATACGGCGGATAGAGGATCCCTTGTTCCGTGATGATCGCCGTGATCAGTTCATTCGGTGTGACGTCGAATGCAGGAGCAAAGACCTGCGCGTTCTCCGGTGCGACACGTTTTCCGAATCCGTTGATGATCTCATCCGCACCCCGTTCCTCGATCGGTATCGCATCACCGTGAAGGAGCGATCGATCGATCGTAGAGGTCGGAGCAGCGATATAGAACGGGATCCCGTGCGCCTGTGCGAGCAGAGCAAGATTGTACGTCCCGATCTTATTGGCGGTATCGCCGTTCGCCGTGATCCTGTCCGCACCGGTGATGATGAGTGCGATCTTTTTCGTTTTGATCGTCCACGCCGCAGAATTATCAGTGATGAGCGATGCCGGTATCCCTGCATTCATCAGTTCCCACATGGTGAGCCGGGCTCCCTGAAGGAGCGGACGGGTCTCGTCGGCATAGACATGGATATTTTTCCCTTCCCGATGAGCCGTCAGCAACACGCCGAATGCCGTACCGATCCCGCCCGTTGCCAGCGCGCCGGTGTTGCAGTGCGTCAGGATCTTGGCACCGTTTGGTATCACCTGGGAACCGAAACGGCCGATGGCGTCGCACATGCGGCGGTCCTCGTTATGGATAGCGATCGCTTCCTGTTCCAGAATATCAAAGAGCGCTGTCGACCTTTCGTGCTGGTTTAGACGAATGATTTTTCTCATTCGTTCCACAGCCCAGAAGAGATTTTTTGCAGTGGGACGGGTAGCGGTGATGAGCGCGGCGACTTCTTCGAAACGGCGGACGAATACATCAACCGTGGATGTGCGTTCATTGAGGAGCCCGAGCAGGAGTCCGTACGCAGCGGAGATACCGAGGAGCGGCGCACCGCGGACCTTCAATTTGATGATGGCATCATTCAAGACGGAAAGGTCGGATGTTTCGACGTAGATCTCCCGAAGCGGAAGTTCCGTTTGGTCCAAAAATCGGACCGCGCTGCCGAGCCATTCGATACTGTTCATGTTTTTAAACCGCAAAGACGCTAAGACGCAAAGGAAGAACTCAGCGGCTTAGCGTCTTCGCGAGAGGTGAGAAAAATTATTCGTCGAACTTGGACAATGCTTTGAATTCCCGGAACCGGTCCTGGATCTTCAGATAGGAAAGTTCGCGCAGCCCTTCCACGGAAACTTTCTCCACACAGAATGATGCCATCGTGCTGCCGTAGATGACTGCCCGTTTCATGTTCTCGAAGGAGAGATCATCGGTCTTAGCGAGCCATGCTGTGAATCCTGATGCGAATGTATCACCGGCGCCGGTCGGGTCGAAGATATCTTCCAACGGATACGCGGGAGCAGAGAAGATATGCTCTTCATGGAACAACAATGCACCGTGTTCCCCTTTTTTAATGATCAGGGTCTTGGCACCCATCGCCCTGATCTTCTTTGCAGCACGAAGCAGGTTATGATCATTGGCAAGAAGCCGTGCTTCGGAGTCATTCAAAATGAAAACATCGAAGAACGGGATCGTCTTCAACAACTCTTCTTTTTTAGTATCGATCCAGAAATTCATCGTATCGCCGACGACGAGGGTCGGTTTTTCCACCTGCTCCAGCACACGGCGCTGCAGCACCGGATCGATATTTCCGAGGCAGATATATTTCGTCTTCTTATAGGAATCGGGGATCTTGGGATTGAACTTCTCGAACACGTTCAGATTCAGAGAAAGGGTATCGCGGTTATTCAGGTCATAATGATAGCGGCCGGACCAGCGGAAGGTCTTTGCATCCTTCACGATCTCCAGACCGGTCAGATCCACACCGCGGTCATTCAGAAAATCGATCGCCGACTGCGGATAGTCACCGCCGACAACACCGACGAGGCGGACCGGCGTGGTGAAATAACTGGCAGCGAGAGCGATATAGACGGCTGAACCGCCGAGGACATCCGTTGCTTTTCCAAAGGGAGTTTCGATATCATCGATCGCGACCGATCCGACAACTAAGATAGACAAGGTAATTTCTCCTGATTCATGACCATGCGAAAAAAAACTTGGCGTGCCTGTTCACGGCAGCCAAGTTGACGGTGTAATATTACAAAATAATCTCTGAAAATTCCGCAGTTTTTTTCCCGCTCACGATAAAATCGTGGATGATCTGCAATACCGCCATCTGTCCCGGCCACACACACATCGCTTTCGCCGTCTCGATGGGAAACCAGCCGAATTCGTAATGTTCATCGGATAGGACCGGATCGGTCCGCGGAGGCACCTGCATTGCAAAGACAACGGTATGATTGACGGTGTCATTCCGTACGGAGTAGAATGTGTTCATGTGTGGAACGACCCAGAACCGTTGCGGAGAAAATCCGGTCTCTTCTTTCACTTCCCGCAGCGCTCCCTGCACGGCAGTCTCCCCTTTTTCGATGGAACCGGTGACGATCTGCCACGCATCCGGATAGGCCGGCTCATCCTTGGATCGGCGGAGCATAAGATAGAGCGGTCCTTTATTATCGAAAGAGAAGAGACATGTCTCAATGATATGACAGACGATGTTCGGCATTACCTTCCTTTTCTTTTTTCATTCCGTTCATATTTTTCCTTCTTTTCCGCCCTCTCGCTCTTTTCTTTCTTATCGCTCTTATCGCTCTTTTCATTTTTCTCATTTTTCAGGAGATCTATCTCATCGCGCGTCAGTTTCCGGAGTTTCCCTTCCTGAAGTTCTTCCAGTTGGAGTTTTCCGATGGCGATCCGTTTCAATTCGATCACCGGAAATCCGACCTTCTCGAACATCCTGCGGATCTGGCGGTTCTTCCCTTCCACGATCACGATCTCGCATTCGGAGACACTGTTCTCGGAATACATTTTGGAGATGCGCGCCGGAAGCGTCGTATATCCTTCTTCGATCTCGACTCCTTCGGCAAGTTCGCTCAGCACTTCGCGCGTGAGAGTCCCTTCACAGACCACATGATACGTCTTCGGGAATTTCGAGGAAGGATTCGTCAGCTTTTCGCCGAGCTGCGTATCGTTCGTGATCAGCAGCGCTCCGCTCGTCTCCTTGTCCAGCCGTCCGACCGGGAAGAGATGTCCGACATCTTTCGTCAGCTGATGGTCTTTCAACAGATCGTAGACTGTCTTCCGTCCCCGCTCATCCACGCGTGTTGTCACTACATCGGCCGGTTTGTTCATCAGCAGATAGACGAAGGTCTTCTCCTTCTTCACCGCTTCTCCTTTTACGGAGATCTTATCCTTCAGCGGATCGACACGGAACGAGGGTGATGTGACCACTTTCCCGTTCACCGTCACCGCACCGTCCGCCACTAATTTTTCCGCCTGACTGCGGGAACTGAATCCCAATTTCGAGAGAGCCCGCGGCAGACTCACCACACGTTTGATATTCGACGAATGCATCATATCAGTCCATCAATCCTTTCATTCCGCCCCGTCCCCGCGCTGCGCGGACTGCGTTCCGTATTGCCTGTGAAGTAGCTTCCGCCGCCAGTTCAGCGACGAGATCGATCGGTGCAATGACCTCACCGGTGGAGAGCGCAAACGACACATCACCGTCGAATGTCGTGTGGCATGGATGGATCGCACGGGACATTCCGTCATGCATCCGCTGCGCAACGCGGAACGTATCTACCTTGCTCAATTTTGCATTCGATGCAGCAACGGCCAGTGTTGTATTCGTGTTCCGTGACAACAACCGTTCATTGCGGAAATGTTCCAGCCGTTCCTGACGGGAATAGAACTTCCCGTCCTTCCGGGCACCGGCGAGTACCGTCCCATCCTCCTCAATAATATCGCCGACTGCGTTGACAACCGCAAATGCACCGACGATTAGTTCTCCCTGTGTGATCGACGCAGTGCCGACCCCCCCTTTCATCGCTGATTCGAATCCGTTCCATTTTCCCACAACGGCACCGATTCCCGCTCCGACGCTACCCTGTTCAACGTTCGCTGAAGCATTCCGGCAAGCATCATATGCATCCTCCGCTGTCGGGAAGACCGATGCGCTTCCTATATTCAGATCAAAAATGATCGCCTGCGGGACGATGGGAACGATGACCCACGGCGTACGGTAACCGACTTCCCGTTCCGCCAGGAATTTCATCACGCCGTTCGCTGCTCCAAGTCCGTACGCGCTGCCGCCGGAGAGGAGGATCGCGTGGACCTCCTGCATCTGTTTATCGGGAGCAAGCAGCGCAAGCTCGCGCGAGCCGGGCGATGAACCGCGGACCTCGCAGCTGGCAACAGTTTTCGGGGGGAGCAGGAGCACCGAACAGCCGGTGATATTCTGTTCATCGGTATAATGACCGACTCGGATGCCGGGAACGTCTGTGATCATAATTTCATGGAGGAAAGGATGATACCGCATGCCATGGCGGCATTCAGCGATTCCGCTTTGCCGAACTGAGGAATAAGGATCCTGTGGTCTGCGAGGGCGGAAACTTCCGGCGACACTCCGTGCGATTCACTGCCGATCACGACGACGGAGCGTTCTGCGAATGCAACGGTGCGGATATCTTTACTGCCGGTCAATACTGTGGAATAGATGGAATACTTCTGTTGTTTACAGAGTGCCAGGAACTGTTGAAGATCGGCATCTTCATCGATCGGCAGGTGAAAGATCGAGCCCATCGTTGCCCGGACCACTTTGGGATTATACAGCTCAACGGAATTTTTTCCGATCACCACCGCATCAACTCCGAACCAGTCGCAGGTGCGGATGATCGTTCCGAGATTGCCCGGATCGTTGATACCGTCCAGGACGACGATGGTGGATGTTTTTTTCTCGAAGAGCGGGGCGATCTGTTCCGCGCCTGAGAACATCGGCAGCACTGCAACGATGCCCTGCGCTGTGACGGTATCAGCAATGGAGTCGAGTTCTTTCGATTTCACCTGATATGTTCTTCTCGCATGGTCCTGCAGCCACGAAAGGAGTTTTTTATTCTCCACACGCAGTTCGTCATACAGCACCGTATCGATCTTCACTCCGGCATTCGCCGCTTCCTGTACGGATTTCCACCCTTCGATGATGAATTTTCCGGATTCTTCCCGGTATTTCTTTTGGAGGAGAAGTTTGATGTCCGCTAATTGCTGTTTGGTGATCGGAGTCATTCGTACACTCCCCAAACATCCCGCAGCGTATCGGAGATCTCACCAACGGACGCATACTCTTCCACCGCGGAGAGAATATGCGGAACAACATTCTCACTCCCTTGTGCTGCCTGTTTGAGTCCGGTAAGGATGGATGCAACCCGATCATTATTCCTGCGCGCTCGGACCGCCTGCAGTGAGAGTATCTGTCCCTCCCGGATCGATTCATCCACTTTCAACAATTCTTCCGTCTGGTGTTCCTCGATGGTGAACTCATTCACTCCGACGATGATCTTCTGTTTCTCGTCGATAGCGCGCTGATATTTGTACGCACTCTCGGCGATCTCCGTCTGAAAATAATTCTGTTCGATCGCTTTCACTGAACCTCCCAGCGCGTCGACCGCTGCAAGATATTCTTTTGCTCGCGCTTCGATCTCGTTCGTCAGTGACTCGACAAAATAGGACCCGGCGAGCGGGTCGGCCGTATCGGTCACACCGGATTCGTAACCGATCACCTGCTGGGTGCGGAGTGCAAGCCGTGCCGAAGCTTCCGTGGGAAGGGCAAGCGCTTCATCTTTTGCATTGGTGTGCAGGGACTGTGTCCCGCCCAGGACCGCCGCCAGCGCCTGCAGCGTGACGCGCGGGACATTCGTATCGATCTGTTGTGCTGCGAGTGACGATCCTGCCGTCTGTGAATGGAAGCGAAGTTTCATGGAATCCGGATTCTTCGCACCGAATTCTTCCTTCATGATATTCGCCCAGAGTCTCCGCGCCGCACGGAACTTTGCCACCTCTTCGAACAGATTATTGTGAGCATTGAAAAAGAAGGAAAGTCTCGGTCCGAATGTATCAACATCCAGGCCGGCATGGACGGCAGCGCGGACATATTCTTTGGCATTAGCAAGCGTGAATGCAAGTTCCTGAACCGCAGTCGAACCTGCTTCGCGGATATGGTATCCGCTGATGGAGATCGTATTCCACGCTGGGAGATTCGTGCTGCACCATGCGAAGGTATCGGTCACCAGACGCATGGAGGGCTTCGGAGGATAGATGTGAGTTCCCCGCGCTATATATTCTTTGAGGATGTCGTTCTGGATGGTGCCGGAGATCTTCGAAAGATCGGCGTTCTGTTTCTTTGCGAGGGCAACATACATGCAGAGCAGGATGCCAGCGGTGGCATTGATCGTCATGGAAGTGGTGATCTTCTGCAGTTCGATGCCGTCGAACAATATCTCCATATCCGCCAATGTATCGATCGCCACTCCGACCTTCCCCACTTCCCCCTGACTCATTGCGTGGTCCGAATCGTAACCGATCTGCGTCGGCAGGTCGAACGCAACGGAAAGTCCGGTCGTCCCCTGCGACAACAGATATTTATACCGCTCGTTGGACTGCTTCGCATTCCCGAATCCGGCATACTGCCTCATGGTCCATAACCGGGACCGGTACATGGAGGGATGCACACCCCGGGTGAAAGGAAATGCCCCCGGTTCCCCCAATGGATGCGCAGCATCCGCATCGGACGGTCCGTACGACTGTTTGATCGGTATCCCTGAATCGGTCTTGAACTGCTTCGCTGACATGCGTTTGACGAATGATGTGATTGGTGAATGACCGGTGGAATGAAAATAAGAAAGATGGGGACAAGATGAAACAGGTAAGAATATGTTGGGCCGTGAGTCAATTTGTACTAACAATACCGTCATGCTGACGAATGTCAGCATCTTTCTTAATATATGATTCTACCGATATTCCGCCTAATTAATCCCGCTCTTAACGGAATCCGAATGGCGGGTCGAGTTCGCAATGACTTTACTTGAGAATGATCCAATACTGAATTTTGACGATTCGGGCGGTGAAGTAATTATTGTTGAACTCGGGTTCTCGTTTTCGATGCAGTTTATGAACCCTCAAAACATCGTGCGGGAAATTACGACGTGCTGTTGTGCATTATGCCCAAAGTATCCCTTTGGGAGCGGCTAAGAAATATTTACTAATCCCCGCGCCAGGTGATCTGGCGGATCCCTCTTCCATCCGAATCGAACATCACCGCTCCCTTTTCATCGGTGCGGTGGATGAGGGCGCCATGCTCTGTAAAACGACGCAGCACTTTTTTAGAGGGATGACGGAACTTGTTGAACTTCGCCACGGAGACGACGGCGTGCTTCGGACGGACAGCAGAAACGAATCGCTCCGAACTGCTGGTGGAGGAGCCGTGATGTCCCGCTTTCAGCAGATCGGACTGGAGAAAATCGCCGTAAGAATCGACGAGATGCTCCTCCGCTTCAAGTTCTGCATCACCGGTAAAGAGTATCGATGCCGCACCATACTGCAGTTTGAAGACGACCGATGACTGATTCAGGTCGGAATATCCGTTGGAAGAATCCCGGTCAATGAATCGGTCCGACGGATGGAGAATGTATAATCGGGCCCCGCCGTAATCCAGGATCATTCCGGCGCGAGCTGTAATCTGTCCGGTCTGCTGTTCCAACCGGTCATAATCCCTGAACAGCGCCGATCCGGCCGGCTGGTCCCCATCCACAGTTGTTCGGACTGAAAAATTCCTCAGCAAATACGGAACACCACCCAGGTGGTCCGAATGCGGATGCGACGTGATGAGTGCATCGATCACGGTAATTCCGTTCCGCCGCAGAAACGGCGCTACGGTCCGCTCTCCCGCATCCACCCCCGGAGTTTTCGGTCCTGCATCAACCACAACCGTCTCGCCGGAGGGAAAACGGATCACCGCACCATCCCCCTGCCCTACATCAAGGAATGTGACCTTCAATCTTCTGTCATCATCCTGTCCGAGCGAGTGCAGCAGAAAGCAGTTCGCCGCGATCAGCGACGCAAAGAGGAGCCGTTTTTGGATGACGCTGTTCCCGATATTGAAGAGCATTCCAATCACTGCCGAATAGAAGATGGTCTCCTGCAGACCGAACGTTGCGGTGTTCACGACCGCATACGGCACCTGTTCCGCCCACTTCACGAACCAGAGAGTGACAATGGCCAGAACGCTGTTCACCTCACTGAAGCAGGAAGCGATCCACAGTGATCCGATGCCGATGATCGCTCCGCTCAGTCCGATAGTGACGATCAATCCCACGATCGGAACCACGATAAGATTTGCGAAGAGGGAAATGATTGAGACCTTACCGAAATAATACGCGGTGAACGGAAGCGTACCGATCTGCGCCGCAAGCGAAACGGCGAACAGCTGCCAGACCGTCGTCAGGATACCATAACGATTGAGCTTCTCAGGAAACGGCGGCACCGCACCAATCAGCTTCGGATAGAAATAGACGATCGAGAACACAGCGGAGAAGGAGAGCTGGAATCCGACATCGAACAATTGTTTCGGCTCGATGATCAAAATGATCACCGCGGCGGCTCCAAGCAGATTATAGATATCGGTCCGTTCCTCGAACATCTTTCCGAGATACATCACCAGGACCATTAGCGTTGCACGGACCACGGAGGGAGTGGAGCCGGTCAGGAACATGTAATAGAGCAGAAAGAGCATCGCGACGGCATATTTCGATTTTCCCCGAAACCGAAGCAGACCCACAACCACAAAGATGATCTCCGCCACCAGCACAACATGCGAACCGGAGACCGCCAGCACATGGATCGTCCCGGTATTCATGAATGCATTCTTGATCTCGGCCGAAAGATCGGTCCGGTCCCCCAGCAGCATCCCGGTCAGAAAATTCGCCTCATCGCCGCTCATCGCCGTCCGTATCGTTCGGATGATGAACTCTTTTGAAGGGAAAATGATATACTCAAAGAAGAAATTCGGTTCCCGCACCAGTGCGATATCGATCGATGCATATCCGGCCGCCGTCATCTTCCCAAAGATATTATTCAGCGCGAGATATTCCCGGTAACTGAATTCGCCGGGATTTCTCTCTTCGCCCGGGGATTGGATGATGCTGCGGAAGGTCAACAGCGCACCGTATTCGATCGTCACAGGACGTTCCTTCTTCCGCCGGTCGGGAAGGATCGTGAGCAGAGCTCTTCCATCAATCCCGATCGAATCAAGTCCGTTGTGCAGTGAGGTGACCGAAACGAGCATCGTCGTTCTTCCATTCGCAGTTCTCGGCTGATCGATCACTCTGCAGTGGATCGTCAGCGTATCGGATGTATCGGTATAATGAGAGAGATGTTCCTTCCCGTGCAGCTGTTCGTTGACGGAATAGGAAGCGGCGGAAGCGAAGAAGAGCATCGGGAACAGAGCATACGAAACGGACGATGCTCTCCCCTCCTTCTGCCGATGAAGATAATAGACGATCACCGAAGCGGCAAAGAGAATGAATGCGGCCGCAGCGGCGATCCTCCAATCGACGGAGAATAACCGCGCACAGCCGATACCGGAGATCATGGCCGAAGCTGCACGGAGTGCAGGACGTTGCTTCATCTGTTCAAAGTGATTCGAAGTACGAAATGACTGCGGGAGTAACGTGTGTGAGATTCTTTATGCGCGAGGAGAAATGTTTGTGCTGCTTTCCGATCACGATCAGCGGGACCGGATTCATCGTATGCGTCTTGACCGAAAGATCTTCGATATTGCCGTGATCACTGATCATCAGCAGGATATCGTTGTCATAGTTGAACGAGGCGAGGATCCCGCCGAGAAAACCATCCATCCTCTCCAGCATTTCCACGGAGAGCGCCATGTCCTGTTCGTGACCGGCATGATCGGTGACGAAGTATTCAAAGAAGATAAGATCGGTCTGTTGTGCAAGTTCCGTAAGAAGTCTGCCGCTCTCTTCGGGCGGGACAGGATGAACGTCCGGATGTCCAAGCTCATGCCAGCGGGAACCGGAGATATCCGCCGAGACCGCCGTTCGGCGTTTGATCTCTTCGTGGGTCTTCAGACTTCCGCCGGCAGAGAGATACGAGAGCGCAATGGTCGGTATCCTTCCTTTGGGACCGAAAAGATAATCAAGATATTTTTGGGGATAACCGTTCACGAATGAAAAGGACCTTCCCATGGAGCGGAGCTGCCGGAAAAGATTTCGCTCTTTAATGACTGGAACGAGGGTGGAGTACGGATGCGGACCGAAATGTTTTCCGACGAATTTCGATGCATTCAATCCGGTCATGATGGCGGTCTGACCCGTTCCGCTCTGAGGGAGTCCGGGAACACGGAGCGTGGTATTCACCGGCGTCATCGAAACGTTCTCCGACGCGAACTTCCTGAATGTTTTTGTCGGAACATTCCCGCCCAACAGCGAACGAATGACCGGCAGCCTGGCCGTGAGGAAAGGATTTGATGCAGGATCATTCTTCCCGTAGCCGACACCGTCCCAAAAGATGAAATAAAAAGCCATAGTGGAAAGTAAAAAGTCAAAGGAGGAAAGTCAAAACAAATCCCCGTTCCGTACCGGAATTGCTTTGAACATCTAGGCAGGGGATTTGGATTCGACAATGAGCGTTACAGGGCCGTCATTGACCAATGCGACCTCCATCATTGCGCGAAAAACCCCGGCAGCGACCTTTTCCTTGTCGAGAAGCCCGGACATCACCTGCACAAAAGTATCATACAGCGGTTCCGCCAGTGCGGGAGGTGCGGCATCGGAAAATCCGGGACGGTTCCCTTTTCTTGTATCTCCATACAGGGTGAATTGGGAGACGATCATCACCGAACCGCTGATATCTTTCACGGAAAGATTCATTTTCTCATCAGCATCCTCAAAGATCCTCAGCGCAGCGCATTTCTCCGCAAGATAGCGCACGTCCGTTTCTGTGTCGGTGGTTTTTATCCCCAACAGAATGAGCAATCCTTTTCCGATGGAACTGTGTAATGTTCCGTTGATGGTGACGGACGACGAGGAGACACGTTGAATGAGTGCGCGCATGGATAGAGATAAGTTTTAGGATTCAGGATTCAAGATTCAAGATTCTGGATACTGGATACTGGATGCTGGATGCTGGTCTTTGAATTTGGCATTTGGCACTTGGCACTTGGCACTTGGCATTTGACATTTGACATTTGACATTTGACATTTGTGTTCCCTTCCCTCTCACTTCCCCTCTCTCTTCGTGTAAAGCAAGTGCCTTTTGATCCCTTGATAATCTTTGATGATGAGAGGATCGGTGAATCCGTATTGAGCAAAGATCGATTGTACCTGTTCGGATTGGTCGAATGCATGTTCGACACCGACAAATCCGTTGACTGCGAGAGTCTTCTGCGCGAATGATGCGACGGCGGGATAGAACGTCAATCCATCGGCGTTATCTGTCAGCGCTGTATTCGGTTCGAAATCTTTCACATCCTTTGTGACTTCGGCAAATTCTTTTTTGGAGATATACGGGGGATTGGAGACGATGCAGTGAACAGGGGCGGACCCAAGTTCCTCTGACAATTGGAGTATATCATTCTTCCGGAAGCTCATCCGCTCGGACAGACCGTTCAGTTCCGCATTTGTGCGAGCAACCGCCAATGCATCGTCACTGAGATCGACAGCTGTGACGTGCGAATTCGGGATCATCTTCGCAAGAGAGACGGCGATACAGCCGCTGCCGGTCCCGAGGTCGAGGATAGAAATATTTTCTTCATTCGGGAATTGCTGTTTCAGTGATTTCACGCACTGTTCAACGAGCAGTTCTGTTTCGGGACGCGGGATGAGCACTCGGCGGTCCACGATAAATGGGAGTCCCATAAATTCCGAACTGCCGGTGATGTACTGCAGGGGTTCGCTGGACAGCCGCCGTTTCAGCAGTTCCTTAAAATGGGCAAGTTCCTCTTCGGAAAGCGGTCTGTCGAAGCCGGTGTAGAGTTGTATCCTCTTTAGTGAAAGGACGTGGGACAGCAATAATTCTATGGTCAGTCGTCCATCATCGAACTTTCTCTCTTTGAGATATTCCGTTCCCCAAGTGATCAGATCGAGGATGGTCCAGATCTTTTTCGGTGCGGCTGCTGAACTCAAGAATTACTTCTTCCCTTTATATGATTTTGTGAGTTTCGATTTCGTCTTTGCGAGTTTCGTGACCGTCGCATTCGTTTTCTTCTTCGGCGACGGAGGAGGGGTCTTCTTCGCTTCCTGTTTGAGATGGATCAGATTATGGACCGGCGGCTGATCGTCATCGTCGTCGTCATCCTTCCGTTTCTTCTTTTCATATTTCTTCAGTCCGACGATCTGATCCTGATTGAACCCGAGTTTCTCCATCTTCTCCACTTCGAAGAAATCCTCACCGACCTCGTATTCTCCCTCCTCCTCTCCGACATCGACATCCTCGATATCATCTTCGATCTTTGCGGCGACGAAGATGAATCGTTTATCCGCTTCGATCAGCATTTCGAAGTCGCCGAGATTCTCCGGCATGTCGAACTTCATTTCTTCCGCCCGTTCCGCCATCACATCCCACAGTTCCAGGATCGGAACTTCCTTCGTCTTATGGGATTCTAAATACCGTTCGGCTTCCGACAGCAATTTTTCATACATAACTACCTCCGTGATTCTGTAACTGTTCTGGATCGGATCGCTCTGTTCATTTTTTATACCGGATCTTCCCCCCGACAATGGTCATTTCCACTTCGGTCGCGAGGATCTCCTTCGGTGCGATGGTCATAATATCGTTGGAGAGAATGACAAGGTCGGCAAGTTTCCCGGCCTCGATGCTCCCCTTTTCGGACTCCTGAAATTCTGCATAGGCACCCCAGATAGTGAACGCCTTGAGTGCCTCTTCCCGTGTCATACGCTGAGCGGCAAACCAGCCCCCCTCAAATGCGGTTGAATCACGGATCCGTTCAGCGGAAAGCTGGAACCGTTCCGCAACATCACGTGCATTCCGCGGGATCCCTTCCTTGTCCTGCCGGGTGACCGCCGCATAGAAACCAAGGAGAGGATTGGGGAGTTCGACCGGAAAATCCGATCCTGCCGGTATGATGTTCCCGTCATCGATCAGGGAGCGCCAGGCATACGCTCCGAGGATACGTTCCGGTCCGAGCCGCGCCTGCACCCAATACATATCCGACGTTGCATGGGTCGGCTGCATGCTCGGAATGACATTCAACTGTTTGAAACGGGGAATATCCTCCTGCGAAATGATCTGCGCATGTTCGATCCTCAGCCGTGCGGAACGGGCCATGGACGGAAAACGTTCTGATGCATGCTCAAACTGATCCAAGGCAGTGGTGTTTGCACGATCCCCGATCGCATGGACGCAGACCTGAAATCCTTTTTGCAGCGCCGCTTCCGTGATCATTCGGATGGAATCGGGAGAGAAAGTGATCACGCCGCGGCTTTCCGGTTCATCGCTGTACGGTTCCGTCAGTGCAGCACCGCGTGAACCGAGCGCTCCATCCAGATACAATTTGATCGAACGGAGCGAGAGGAGATGATTCACATTATCCACATACGGACCGTTCTTCAGCATCTCGTCCAGAAATCCGCCGTTCCCGCCGATGAGCGCGTAGATGCGGAGAGGTAATTCCTTTTTTTCTGCCAGCGTGCGGTAGATCTCAAAATCCCTTTTGTCGATTCCCATGTCATGCACGCCGGTGATCCCGTACCGGAGACATTCATTGAACGCGGTGTGATACAAGGCTGTTCTCTCTTCGGCAGTATAGTCCGGTACAAATTTTCTGATCACTGATTCCGCATTGTCGATGAACACACCGGTCGGATTACCGGAACGGTCCTTCAGTATGATCCCGCCGTCGATCTCCATCGACAGGTCCGTGCCGGACCGTGCGATCTCCAACGCTTTGGAATTGACCCAGATCGCATGACCGTCCACTCTGTTCAGGATCACCGGATTATTCGGCGAGACCTTATCCAGCATCGCGGCGGTCGGGAACGGCTTCTGTCCCGTTCCGCTTCCCCAGTCGTTCTGATCCCATCCTCGTCCGCGGATCCACTCTCCCGGTTTTACACGCTTCACATGCTCGGCGAGCATCTCCGCGATCTGCTGCGGCGACCTTGTTCCGTACAGATTC
>CALRIY020000016.1:0-42377 GCA_943364975.1 Synechococcus sp. UW140 | reverse complement strand
CGGAACTGTAGAAGAAATTATCCAGGAACTTGATGACGAAGATATTCAGATACGAGACAGGCGACGTCAGAAGGAAATCCACTTCCGGTGTGCGGTAGAGCGTGGAGAATGAAACGACCATATTCCCGAGATTGATCGTGACAAAGAAGACGAAGAGGAGCATTCCGATGAACCGGTGGAACAGGAATAATCCGATCTTCACGTTCTCCAGAAGATACGCCGTGATGAAATTCGAGAAGTAGAATGCACCGACGGCGAAGGATCCGAACACGACGAACGATCCGAAATTCTTCATCACCGTGCCGAAATCCCGCTTCGACGAGACCTTCCAGAACATCAGATTCTTGAACCAGAGGATATGGAGGAAGGTGCTCATGGTTCGAGATAAAGTTTTGAACCCGGTCCGACAGGAATATCCAACAGGATGAACAGGATGAAGAGCATCGTCCAGCTGATCAGGAAAAAGAATGTATACGGCAGCATCGTGGCGATCAGCGTTCCCATGCCGGACTGTTTGTCGTACCGGTTCATCAGCGCAATGATATACGCGAAATAGGACATCGTGGGTGAGATGATGTTCGTGACACTATCCCCGATGCGGTATGCTGTTTGTGTGAATTCGGGAGTATATCCCAGCAGCATGAACATCGGAATGAAGACCGGCGCCATCAGCGCCCATTTTGCCGAAGCACTTCCCATCAGCAGATTGATCGTCGCGGAGATCAGGATGAATGCCACCATCAGCGGTATGGGACCAAGATCGAGCGCTTTCAGACCTTCCGCCCCTTTAACCGCGAAGATCAATCCAAGATTTGTCCAATTGAAATACGCGACGAACTGTGCCGCGAAGAAGACGATCACAATATAACTGCCCAGCGTCTCGATCGATTTCCCCATCCCCTTCATGGCATCCTTATCACTCTTGATCGTCCCTGCTCCTGCGCCGAATGCGATACCGGCAGCAAGCGCGCTGATGAAGATGAACGTGACGATACCGGACATGAACGGAGAATGCAGAACGTCGCCGTCGCTCCGGCGCAGGAATCCGTTCTCCGGGATGAGTCCGGCGAGAACGATCACTCCCAGCACCGCGGTCACCACTGCGGCGTACAGAAGTCCGCGTTTTTCTTCCGCGCTCAAACCCTTCAGCTCTTCCGGTCTTTCGTCCCCCTCATACTTCCCAAGCCGGGGAATGACGATCCGTTCTGTCACATACGTTCCGACCAGCGTCAGCAGAAAAGTGGAGACGAACATGAAATAATAATTCGCTGCCGGATTCACAACATAATTCGGATCGATGATCTTTGCCGCTTCTGTTGAAAGACCGGCGAGGAGCGGATCAACTGTTCCGAGAAGAAGATTGGCGCTGTATCCCCCCGACACTCCGGCGAATGCCGCTGCAAGACCGGCCAAAGGATTCCGCCCTGCTGCAAGAAAGATCATCGCCGCGAGCGGAACAAGCAGAACATATCCGATCTCGCTCGCAACATTGGACATGATGCCGGCGAAGACCACCACGGCGGTCAGAAGGCTTCTCGGAGCTGAGAGGACGAGCAGACGCATCAGTGAACTGATCAATCCGCTGTATTCAGCGATGCCGATCCCGATCATGGCGACCAGCACTGTGCCGAGCGGAGCGAATCCGGTGAAGTTCGCCACGGTCCCGGTGAGGATCCGGTGCAGACCTTCAACGGACATCAGATTCACGACGGTGATCAATTTTCCTGTTCCGGGATGGATGACGGACAACTGCATGGCGCTGCCGACGGCGGAGAGGACGATGACTGCACCGGCAAGGATGGCGAAGATTGAGACGGGATGAGGAAGTGCATTCCCTGCCCGTTCGATGATCTTGAGAAAGCGGTTGAAAAAGTTCACTCGGTCCCTTCCTTTGTTAATTCTAAAAAGACGGATTCCAAATTGCCATCATACTTCGTCTTATGCAGATGCAGATTCTCACGTGTATCCAGAAAAATGATCCTGCTTTTATTGATGATGCCGATCCTGTCGCACAGCTCTTCCGCCATCTCAAGAATATGTGTGGACATGAAGATCGATGCACCGTCCTTTGCCTGCTGTTTCAATGAATCCTTGACAATCCTCGCACTGCGGGGATCGAGACCGACCATCGGTTCGTCGATGATGATCGTCTTCGGCCGGTGGACGAATGCAGCGGCGAACGTTACACGCTGACGCATTCCCTGTGAATAATCCTCCGTCTTCTTATCCACCCAGCTCGCCAGTTCCAAAAGGTCGATCACCCGCTGCACATTCTCCTTCAGCACATTCTTCTCCATGCCGTAGAGGCCCCCCATGTAATAGATGAATTCGCGCCCCGTCAGTTTATCATACAGATACGGATGGTCGGGAATATATCCGAACGTCGATTTTGCTTCCTGCGGCTGCCGGACGATATCGAATCCGTTGATCGTGATCGTCCCCGAAGTCGGTGTGAAGAGTCCGGTCATCATTTTGATCGTCGTCGTTTTCCCGGCGCCGTTCGGACCGAGGAATCCGAAGAATTCTCCGGACGGGATGGAGAGCGAGACATCGTCCACCGCAACGAATGCACCGAACGTTTTCCGTAGATGGGTCAGTTCTATCATAGTGTATTCCTTATTCCCATTCGATCGTCGCCGGCGGTTTCGAGCTGATATCATATACCACCCGGTTGATGCCGCGCACTTCGTTGATGATCCTGTTGGAAACATCTGCCAGGAATTCGTACGGAAGGTGCGCCCAGTCCGCCGTCATCCCGTCCACACTCGTCACCGCGCGCAGTGCGATCGTATTCTCGTAGGTCCGTTCATCCCCCATCACACCGACCGATTGGACAGGGAGAAGCACGGTGAAAGCCTGCCAGGTAAAATTATAGAGATTCTGTTTTCTCAGTTCCCCGATGAAGATCTCGTCCGCACTCTTCAGCACTTCCAGCCGCTCCCGTGTGATCTCGCCGAGCACGCGGATGGCAAGACCCGGTCCGGGGAACGGATGCCGGTCGATCAGATAATCGGAGAGTCCTAATTTTCTGCCGACGGCTCTCACTTCGTCCTTGAACAGTTCGCGGAACGGTTCCACCAGTTTCAGATTCATCTTCTCCGGCAGTCCGCCGACATTATGATGGGATTTGATCGTCTGCGACGGTCCTTTGAATGAGACGGATTCGATCACGTCGGGATAGAGCGTCCCTTGAGCCAGGAATTCGGCACCGGCTACTTTCTTCGCTTCCACTTCAAAGATATCGATGAAGGTCTTGCCGATGATCTTCCTTTTTTGTTCCGGGTCCGATACTCCCTTCAACCGCGACAGGAACATCTCAGTTCCATCCACAAAATCGAGCGGGATATGATATTCGTCGCGGAAGGTCTTCACCACCTGTTCACTCTCTCCCCGGCGCATCAATCCGTTATCGATATGGATGCAGAAGAGCTGGTCGCCGATCGCTTTATGCAGCAGCACGGCCGCAACGGAAGAATCGACTCCGCCGCTGAGGGCACAGAGGACCTTCTTCGTCCCTACCTTCGAGCGAATATCCGCAATGGCGCTTTCGATGAACGAATCGGCATTCCAGTTCCCCGAACAGCCGCAGAGATCCTTCACGAAATTCTGCAGCACTTTCTTCCCGTCCTTGGAGTGGACCACTTCCGGATGGAACTGGATACCGTAGATCCGTTTTGCGGAATTCCGGATGGCACAGATCCCGGCATTTTCCGAATGAGCGATCTTTTCAAAACCTGCCGGCATCGTCGTCACTTCATCGCCGTGGCTCATCCAGACTTCCGTCTGTGCGCCGAGATGTTTGAAGATATCCGAATGATCGTCCATCAGCAATTGTGCCCGGCCGAATTCACGGCGCGGCGCTTTGTTCACTTCCCCGCCGTTCTGATACGCGATCAGTTGGAGTCCGTAACAGATGCCGAGGACCGGCAGTCCGAGTTCGTAGATCCGTTTATCGGGGATCGGCGCATCGTCTGCATAGACGCTGGAGGGACCGCCCGAAAGGATGATCCCCTTCGGTGCAAAACCGGTGATCTTCTCGAACGGAACATTGAACGGATGGATCTCGCAGTATACGTTCAGTTCGCGGACGCGGCGTGCGATCAATTGAGTGAACTGTGAACCGAAATCGAGGATGAGAATGGACTCAGAATGGGTCATGGGCTGAAAGTTGTTGAGACAATGACAGGAAGTTGTGGTGACCAGTGGAAGATAGCGAGCAATGTTTGTTTTTCCAAGATGGAATTATCTGCCGATCCTGTTGTAAATAGATCAGGTTTTCTGTAATTTCTATGACGTCAATTATCGACCATGGAAAAACACAGCGAAGAACGAGCAATAGTTTCAAATCGCCGCGCACGCTTTGAGTATGAGATCCTCGATTCGTATGAGGCAGGGATAGTTTTAAAAGGCTCCGAAGTGAAATCACTCCGTGTCGGCAAAGCTAATCTGCAGGACAGCTATGCACTGGTGAAGAACGGCGAGGTCTGGCTGATGAACCTGCATATCAGTCAATATGAGCAGGCCAATCAATTCAACCACGATCCCGTCCGCACCCGCAAGCTGCTCCTCACCAAAAAAGAGATCGGAAAACTGAACAGCACATCGAACGAAAAAGGACTGACGCTCGTCCCGTTGAAACTCTATTTCAAAAAAGGGATCGTGAAAGTGGAGTTGGGTGTGGCCAAGGGTAAGAAACTTCACGATAAACGGGAATCAATCAAAGAGCGGGATGTTGAGCGTGAGATGCGCAGGAACCAATAGTGCAGCGTTAGCATTCATTCTCCGCAGCGAAATGAACGGTACCCCCTCATCCGTCTTCCGATGACCAGAATCCAACATTATTCTTCAACATAATCCAATACGAACAATGCCTTTCCCCTCTTTAAACGAACAGATGGACCTGATCAAACGGGGTGTTTCCGAGATCATCCCGGAGACCGACCTCGTGCAGAAGATCGAAAAATCGATCAAGACCGATACTCCGCTCAAGATCAAACTCGGCTGTGACCCGAGCCGGCCGGACCTTCATCTGGGACATTCCGTTGTCCTCAGAAAACTGCGCCAATTCCAGGATCTGGGACATACAGCGATCCTGATCGTCGGTGATTTCACCGGTATGATCGGAGATCCGTCGGGGAAGAGCAAGACACGACCTTCGCTGACGCTGGAAGAGACCCGGAAGAACGGCGAAAGCTATTTCGATCAGGCACGGAAGATCCTCTCGGACAAGAATGTGAAGATGATCTACAATTCAGACTGGCTCGGGAAGATGACATTCGCGGATGTGATCAAACTGGCGAGCAAATATACCGTGTCACAGATGCTGGAACGGGAGGATTTCCACACTCGGTTCGATAAGGAAGAACCAATCTCGCTCCATGAGATCCTTTATCCGCTTGCACAGGCAATGGATTCCGTTGCGATCGAATCGGATGTAGAACTCGGCGGAACGGACCAGAAATTCAATCTGCTGGTCGGCCGCGCTATCCAGCGGGAATTCGGGAAAGAAGCACAGGTCATCCTCACGATGCCGATCCTTCCCGGAACGGACGGCGTGGAGAAGATGAGTAAGTCGCTCGACAATTACATCGGCATCTCCGATTCACCGCGGGAGATCTTCGGGAAGACCCTTTCGATCCCCGACCGGCTGATGTACGATTTTTTTGTCCTTGCCACGAACATCCCCAATACGCAATTGCCGCAAGTGAAGAAGGATATCGAGAACGATCCCCGCAACACCAAACGCCGGCTGGCAAAAGAGATCGTCGCGCTCTATCATACGGCGGAAGCGGCGCAGGCTGCAGAAGAGGAATTCGACAGGATCTTCGTCAAGAAGGACCTGCCGGATGTGATCGAAGAAATGACGTTCGGAACGTCCGGAAGTTCAGTGAATGTCCTTCAACTGCTGACGGATACGAAGCTGATCGCCTCCAAAGGAGAAGCACGGCGGCTGATCGAACAAGGCGGAGTGACCATCAATAACGAAAAAGTATCCGATCCCAAAGCGGACATCCTTCTATCCGAACCGAAGATCATCAAAGTAGGAAAACGGAAATTCCTGAAGGTCATTCCGGGATAAGAGTGAAAGAATTTTAACAATAATTTTGTTTGCATTTTTTCAACATATCTGTATATTTCGCTTCACTTCAAATGATCACAACACTTTTTTGGATGATCTATGAGCAGTTTCTTTTATAAGACCAAAATACCTTAATTTATCTTTCACCAACCCCAAAAGGAGATGAGACGTTGTCATTCGTCCCAGCCAAAATGTTCTTCACCAAAGGCGTCGGCAGACACAAAGATTATCTGCAGTCATTCGAACTTGCTCTTCGCAACGCCGGCATTGAAAAATGCAATCTAGTCACCGTATCCAGCATCTACCCCCCGAAATGTAAACGAATTCCGGTCGCAGAAGGATTAAAACTTCTTGAACCGGGACAAGTGACTTTTTGCGTCATGGCCAGGAACGCGACAAATGAACCGAACCGCCTTGTAGCATCCTCCATCGGTGTGGCTATGGCAGCAGACGATTCTCAATACGGTTACCTCTCAGAACATCATCCTTTTGGTGAAACAGAGGATAAAGCTGGTGAATATGCTGAAGATCTGGCTGCCACCATGCTTGCAACGACGCTCGGGCTGGAATTCGATCCGAATGTTGCTTGGGATGAACGTGAAAAGCACTTCAAAATGAGCGGAAAGATCCTGAAAACCTTCAACGTAACACAATCCGCTGAAGGCGACAAGGACGGAAAATGGACAACTGTGATCTCGGCTGCAGTCCTTCTCCCCTGATCTCATACAGCAGGTTTAAAACAAAAAAGGGACGCATTATGCGTCCCTTTTTTATTGCTAATTTTATTGAATTTAAGCCTTCTTTTCAAAAGCCTTCCGGTACTCGTCATAATAGGTCATGACCGATTCCACGTAGTTTGAAGTCTCTTTCCATCCTTTGAAATATCCGTTCGTAGGACGGCGGTCTTCCCAGATAAACCGATGGAGAGAAGCATATTTTTTAGAAAGCAGAGGCAGTGAATTTTTGACCGATTTCCATTCTTTGGGATCATCGTTCACATATTCAGCCATTTTTTGAGCATCATTGATCCTACCCGGTCCTGCATTATATGCGGCCAGCGTGAATCGGATCCTGTTCTCTTCGCTTAAACCATCATTTCCAAACTGCTTATATAACCGGGAAAGATAAAATACCCCCCCGCGGATATTACCGTGCGGATCATTAAATGAGGTACTGTCCAATCCCATGATTTCAGCCAATTCAGTCTGAGTTGCAGGCATGATCTGCATGAAACCTTTGGCACCCCGATAACTTTCAGCAGAGTGATCGAACCGGGATTCCACTTTAATAACAGCTACAACTAATCTCCAATCCACCCCGTACCGTTCGGAATAGGTGCGGATCGTTTTACCATATTTATTCAAAATTGCTAAGGATTTCTGGTCAAGTTTAGTGTTAACTTCCTCTTGAATAAAGATCTTATCAGACTTCCCGGAAAATGTCCCGTCAAAGCACCCAAAGGTCATAAACGGAATGAACCAGAAAGCGTTGAATAGAGTCTTCTTCATTTCACCCTCAAATTGTTGAGAAATTCCTCCAAAAAACAGAAGGTTCATTTACTCTGTCATAGATATAGCCTAAGCCCCCATCCATGACATACTAAAGGTACCCAAACTTTGGGAAAGATGAAATTAAATAATTCTAATGTTTACTTAGATGGGTTACGATTCTTGAGGTAGGAAAGAACGACGGAAGCGGTAAGGATACTGACAATAATAGTAAGGGAAACAACGGTGTCGATCTTATAAAAGTCCATAATAAGCATCTTAAAACCAACATACGCCAGCACAACTCCGACCCCGTATTTTACATATAAAAATGAGGCATGGATCTCTGCCAGCACAAAATACATGGAACGAAGGCCCAGAACAGCCATGAGGTTTGAGGTCAGGACGATAAAGGAGTCCGTGGTAATGGCAAAGATAGCCGGGATGGAATCGATGGCAAAAACAACATCAGTGGTTTCCACGACCAGAAGGCAGACAAACAATGGGGTTGCGAAGAGTTTTCCGGATTCCCGAACAAAGAAGTGATGCCCTTTGTAGTCATTCTTCACCGGAACGATCCTGCGGAAGAGGTTTACCGCGATATTCTTCTCCGGTTCAATAGTGGCATCCTCGCCATAGATCACCCGGTATCCGGCATAGATGAGCATAGCCCCAAAGATGTACAGGATCCAATGGAATTCCTCCACCAGCGTTGAACCGAGCACGATAAGGACACCGCGGAGGATGATCACTCCAACAATGCCGTAGTTCAGCACTCTCCGCTGGTCCTTTAGTTCTACACCGAAAATGGTGAAGACGATCAAAAAGACGAACAGGTTATCGACCGAAAGGGACTTCTCAATGATATAACCGGTGAGAAACTCGAGGGCTTTTTGCTGACCGTGCGTATAAAAAATTACAAGATTTAAGGAGAGGGAGAGAACGATCCAGAAAATACTCCAGTAAATCGCTTTTCGTAAGGGCATTTGTCGTTTAATTTGTTATATTCTCAATCAAGATAGTGATTCGTGGCTAGATTACCAATGAGAATTTTATAATATGCCTTCCGCTCCTCTGTTGACCCCGAAAATCGGATTTATTACTGTAATTTCCTTGCTCTCCCTCGGTTTATCATCCTGTGACACAAAACGAACAGAACAGCCTCAACCCCAACAATTGAACCGAACCGATATGCAAAAAAAATTTCCGTCATTCGACGGCATGCGGTCGTTTGCGCTGCTGACTGCCCAGACAGCATTCGGTCCGCGTAATCCCGGCTCCGCCGGTCACACCCAATGTTTGAGGTTCCTGGAATCGGAACTGCGTAAATATACCGAAACCGTGACCCTGCAGCGTTTCACGCAGCGCGGTTACAATGAGACGCTCTCCCTGACGAACGTCTTTGCTCAATTCAATCCAACCGCAAAAAAACGGATCCTTCTCATCGCCCACTGGGATACACGTCCGAGAGCCGAAGAGGATGCCGATCCGGCAAAACAGAATCTGCCGATCATCGGTGCGAATGACGGAGCGAGCGGAGTCGCTGTGCTGCTGGAACTGGCGCGTCTGTTCAAGGAGAATCCCCCGCCGATCGGCGTGGATATTCTTCTGACGGACGGTGAGGACTACGGCGATTCGAAGAAGGACGGCAATACGGATCTCTATTTCCTCGGTGCACGGTTTTTCGCCAAAACGAAACCGGCGGCGTATGTGCCGATATTCGGAATTCTGCTGGATATGGTCGGGGACAGGGATCTTCAGCTTCCGCTCGAGCAGCATTCTATGCGATATGCTCCCCAAGTGATGGAGATGGTGTGGAATACTGCGGAAGAGCTCCGAATGACGCAGTTCATCCGAATCCCAGGTGAAGCGATCTCCGACGACCATCTTCCGCTGAACGAAGTAGGGATACCCACCATTGATATCATCGATTTTCAGTATCCCTATTGGCATACTCAGCAGGATACTCCGGATAAATGCAGCAGCGAAAGTCTGGAAGCGGTCGGGAAAGTTCTTGCCGCAGTGATCTATACAAAAGTGACCCCCTGAGCATCCCGGTTCATCCCTCGCTGCTGCTCACCCATTAACGAGTACTCACTATGAATGATATCTATCTCGATTTCCATATCTCCGTCCCGCCGGATGAACAGACCCGCGAGATCCTTCCGGCTGCATTGTCCGACTTCCCGTTCGAAGGCTTTGTGGAGGATGACCGCGGGATCCATTGCTACATCAAAAAGGATGAATGGCACGGATCCATCGAAATCGTGATCCGCGAAGTTGCGGAACAGTACAATCTTGAACTGATCGATCATATCAGCACCACAGAGATCAAACACCGTAACTGGAATGAGGAATGGGAACGCTCCATTCAGCCGATCCACGTTTCGAACCGTTTTGTGATCACCCCCTCATGGCATCCGGTCGAAGATAGTTCCAAGACGGTTCTCATCATCGATCCGAAGATGACGTTTGGCACCGGCTATCACGAGACAACCCGGCTCATGATCCGATTGATGGAACAATACATTTCTGCCGGTTCGACCGTATTGGATGTCGGCACCGGAACCGGGATCCTGGCGATCGCTGCGGTGAAACTTGGAGCCGCACGTGCCATTGGTGTGGATATTGATGAGTGGTCCCTGGACAACGGGATCGAGAACGCTCAGCGAAATCATGTTGAAGGTCAGATCGATATCCGCATCGGTTCGATCGATGCGGTCACGGAGGCCGGTTTTGACGTCATCCTTGCGAACATCATCCGCAATACGATCCTTGAACTCCTTGATTCCATGCTCGGCAAGGTCGCACCTAAAGGAACGATCCTCTTCTCCGGATTGCTGACTGCAGACCGGGAGCTCATTGAACAAGCGCTGAATGAGCGCGGATTCTCCGTGATCAACGTGCTGCAGGAGAATGACTGGATCGGAATGGCGGCGGCACGGCGATGAGAACAGCGTCGATCGATCTGGGAACGAATACGATCCTGCTGCTGATCGCAGATCTGAAGCCGGACGGCACACTGTCCGTTCTTCACGATGAACAGGTGATCGCAAGACTCGGCAAAGGTGTGGACAGCGAGAGAGTGATCAATCGGGAAACCTTTGTCAGGGTTGCTGGATTTCTTAAGGCCTATAAAGCGACGTGTGACCGCTTCGGCGTAGAACGGATCTGCGCCGTGGGAACAAGCGCCGTACGCGACGCGAAGAACCGCGATGAATTCATCGCCGCAATGGAATCAGAGTCCGGGATCCGTATTGAGATCCTTTCCGGAGATGATGAGGCACAGTGGACATACCGCGGAGGGATCTCCGAATTTACGGGAAGATCAGAACGGTATTCCGTGGTCGATATCGGCGGCGGAAGCACAGAGATCATCACCGGAGATGAGAAGAACATCCACTCTAAAGTGAGCATTGATATCGGAAGTGTCCGGATCACCGAGCGCATCCTGAAGGATTCGCCGCCCGAGATCGGCGCATTGATGGAAGCTCATGAATTCATCGCTTCACAGATCCCTTCCGATGCCATCCGGGAAATCGGATCAACGTTCGCCGTCGGTGTTGCCGGAACCGCAACGACACTTGCTGCGTTGGATCAGAAGCTTCCTCACTATCAGCCGGAGAAGGTCAGCGGATATGTCCTGACTGCAGATGCTGTCGGCGCGATGTTCGGACTGCTGAAAGATAAATCATTCTCTCAGATCACAGCGTTCCCGCAGATCTCCGCCGGTCGGGCGGACATCATTCTTGCCGGGATCATGATCCTGATGGGATATATGGAAGCGGGGAAACTGCGGCAGATCACCGTCAGCGACAGAGGATTGCGGTACGGTATCCTCTATCGCGAGATCGAACGGCTCAGTTAAAAGAAGACAGGTTTCACCAGAATGGCGTTTGCCTTGACGAATTTTTGTTTAACAACGCCGGGAGAGATCTTTTCGAACACCTTTTGAGACTCTTTTTGAACGCCCGTGGTCACCACTGTTGAGAGTCTCTCTACTTCCTGCCCCTGCGCATCATAATAGACAAACTCCATCTCACAGAACTGAAGATTTTTTCCGGTGTTGTTCACGATCGTCATACGGTGCAGCGGAAGCAATCCCATTGTTCCGGTCTCGAACGTATGGTTCGAGATGAACACCCCCTCTTTTTTCTTTGTGGAATGTTTGTCAAGAGTGGGATCGATACGGATCTTCCCGATCTCATCCTTTCGGCGGGCAACGGTCTGACTCAGAACACTCTCTTCCGGTATCTTATCATAATAATATTCCGCGATATCATACTCCCCCTTATTGAAGAACTCGTCCCCTTTCCGAAGATTGGTCGATGCATTCTCTTCGGAATCGGTGCATCCGAGCATAAGGATTACGATAAGCACTGGAATTTTTTTCATGATCTCCTCAAAATGTGTACGTCGTCAGCGTTTGAATGACCGTACGATGGAACAAAAGATATCTCCTGCTGAAACAACTTCCTGAATTGTTGTGAATTTTCCAAATGAAAAACGTACCGTGGACTGGGCCGTCTTTTTATCATATCCCATCGCAAGCAGCACATGGGAGGGCTGAACACTCCCCGAAGTGCATGCGGAACCGCTGGATACTGCCACTCCTCTGAGGTCCATCCCCATCAACAAAGTCTCATTTTCAATATCATATCGGTCCGGATCAAGGGAAAGACTGAGGATATGAGGCACCGATCGGTCCAGATCGGTATTGCAGACGATGCCCGGGCATTCCGAGGTGATCCTCCGAAGAAGTTCCTGACGGAAGAATTGAGCATCGGTATATGTCTTTTCCATTGCAGCGTCGGCCAATTCCACCGCTTTGGCAAATCCAGCGATCAGCGGAATATTTTCCGTGCCGGGACGGTTCTTCCTCTCCTGAGCACCGCCATGGAGAAGCGGATCCAGATCGGTCCCTTTACGGATATAGATCGCACCGATCCCTTTCGGTCCATAGATCTTATGCGCAGAAACGGAGAGCAGGTTCACACCGAGATCATTCACCTTCACCGGGATCTTCCCGATGCTCTGTACCGTATCCGAATGGAATGTGATCCCATGCGCTTGAGCGATCTGCGCGATCTCCCGGATCGGCTGCAGAGTACCAGTCTCATTATTGGCATGCATCACTGAAATGATGCCTGTCGATCCGGTGATGAGGCGTTCTATATCGGAGGCAACAACAGCTCCATCCTTTCCGACCGGTATCGTTGTGGTCCGGAATCCGAGTGAGGAAAGATATTCACCGCAATCCAGCACTGCGTGATGCTCTATGGATGAGATCAGGATATGATCCTTTCCTGATCGTCTGCGCATGGAAAGTGCGGTGCCGATCAATGCGTGATTATCCGCCTCCGTTCCGCCGGATGTAAAGAAGACCTCCGCGGTCTCCGCCCCGATGAACCGCGCGACCGTCTCACGGCTCTCTTCCAGAACGACCTTGGCTTTTCTGCCGAAGGAATGGATCGAGGATGCGTTACCGTAATTCTCCTCCATCTGCTGACGGATGACGGCGGCAACGTCGTTGTCCATCGGTGTCGTTGCGCTGTAATCAAGATAAATTCGGTGCGGGGTATTCATCACATTAAAAATATATTGGAAAAAACAGGAAGAAGCAAAAAACAAAGGGTGAAGCACGCTGC
This sequence comes from Synechococcus sp. UW140, assembly GCA_943364975.1. Lineage (GTDB taxonomy): Bacteria > Bacteroidota > Ignavibacteria > UBA10030 > UBA8401 > UBA8401. Next base: position 29,163 of record CALRIY020000016.1, on the reverse strand, counting down.
TTCACCCTTGAGAAGGTTTACGATGGTCCCGGTGTCAATCCCTCCGGCGACGTTCATTCTGGACATCCTTCACCACATTACGCAGGTCAGCCATGAAATTCCGTTCAAAGATGATATATTCTCCGATCTGTTTGACCGTCAGCACCTCTTTGAGGTCCTCGAGGAATTTCTTGCGTGATTCCCCGATCTTCTTCTCCGTCTCATGGAATTCGGCAAAGGTCTTCTGCAGTTCGGCATCGGAAGCATTTGATTTCAGCTGTGATTCCAGTTTGTCGATCACGGCCGCTCTGTTCTCCTCGATCAGTTTCACTCCTTCACGATGTTTGTTGTACCTGCCGACCAGTTTCAAACCGGTCTCCTCATCCAGTTTCAGCACTTCGATCATCCGGATCTTCTTGTAATTCTCCAGTCGCTCCATCGGTCTCTGGAATTTCCCTCCCATTTTTTCACGCATCTGGGCGGAAAGCGTCATGGACAGTGCGATTATCAGCACCAAAACAATTGAGCTTCTCATAGATTCTCCTTAGTCACTTATTGCTGCTGTAATTGTGCGATCACCAATTCGGCTTCATTCTCTTCAAGAAGCGCAAAGATCTCGCTCTCGCTTGAATAGACCGACGGATCGACACCCAATGATTCCACTGGGAACTTCTGCTCCAATACCGATTCTGCCGCCGCTGCAGCGATTACCGATGATTCGTCCACAACGGAGACGATCTCATGCTCTTCGAATCCTCTCACCAATGAATAGATGCCTGGTTGTGACTGCGGCGGTTCGAATAAACGGAAGAGGGTGATGACGCAGACCACTACGGCCGCCGCCCATGCCGGTTTCAGCAAAGCATCAAGCATTCCGAATATGGACCGCCGTCTGTTTTCCGCACGTGCGGCCAGATTCCTCCGCAGTACTGCGGTAAAATTTGCGAAGTATTGTTCGGGAACGGCGGGCGGCTGCTCGACATGGAGCGAATCGAACGCAAGAGTGATCATCTCCAGGTCGTTCTGCAGTTCCGGCGATCGGGAGAGCATCTCCTCCACCGCCTGTCGCTGTTCCGCAGAGAGTGATCCTTCCGCATAGGCGATCAGCAGTTCATATGTCTGTTCAGCGTTCATTCTTCAGATGTTCCCCAATTTTTCGTACGGCGTGGAAATAATTCGCCTTCAATCCGCCGACGCTCGTGTTCAGGATCTTCGCGATCTCGTCATACGGCAGTTCCTCATAATACCGGAGGAGAAAGACCTTCTTTTGCTTCTCCGGCAGGGTCTCGATCGCAGCACGGATCATCTGCGTCCGTTCATCCTTCTCCATCTGTTCCAGCGGATGCGGATCCGACGAACGGATCTGATGAACTGTTTCATCGATCACAAAGGTCTTCCGCAGTTTCTTCCGGCGGATCTCATTCAGCGAGAGGTTGATCGCTATCCGGTAGATCCATGTATAGAAACTCGAATCCCCTTTGAACGACGGCAGCGACTGATACACTTTGATGAAGACATTCTGTGTTATATCATCCGCTTCATCATGGTCCGGAACCATCCGGCGGACGATCCAATAGACCTTCTCTTTATAGCGGTGAACGAGCAGATTGAATGCCTGTTCATTTCCGTTCTTGAAATCGTCTATTAACCGCAGTTCATCCGTTTGGTTCATTCACTTCGTCATATTTTGACACAATTACCGGAGATCAAGTTTAACATCAGTCAAAATTATACCGGAGACCGACGAAAATATCCCATTTATTGGCATAATCTGCGGCAACTTCGTATTCATTCCAGTTATTGATCAGCGAATAACTGGTGCCAGTCACTTGCGAAGTGAAACGGGAGTAGAGGAAGCGGAAATCGATGATCACATCACGGGCCGGTTCGTAGGACCCGATAATGCCGAAAGTCTGTTTCTGGGTGAGGGGACCATAGAGGAATTCCGGGGTCGGAGTTTTGTATTGTTTCATCGTTGAATCTTTTCCCCCTTTGCGGAGTGATTCGAAGAACAATCCTGCTTCCAGCGAACGGATCGGTTTGAAGGAATAGTTGACGGTAAAAAGATCCGAATTTTGACCGATCCAGTGTCCAAGATTGATCTTATGACTCTGAAAATTTGCATCAGAAAAACGATGATTATAAACCCAGGGATTTATTCTGGTATATTCGACCATCAATCGCGTATTCTCAAACAACTGATCATACATCTTTGCACCGATGGTGAATCCTAATTGATTCTTCTGCCGGTCAGACCGGGCAAAATCTTCCGTGGAGAATTCATCAAGGAACAGCGATAGATAGAAATTATGACCTTTCACTACATTAAGATCCATAGCAAGGAACATTTGCGAATTATCGGTGTCGTTCATCCAATGCTCCCCTGCTTTAAAGAACATGATCGGAATCAGATAAAGCAGTTCAGGATTCCGGCTGCCATAGACTTCCGATTCGCCGATAGCAATATCGACACCGTCCCATGGTGTGAATTCGATCATATGCGCCGCGATATATTTCTGACGGAATATCTTCCGTTCTCCTAACATTCCTGGAACATCAGGAACGGAATATATTTTGGAAGAATCGAGGATATCCGAATAAAGCCATCCATGCAGATAGGTGAAATCGATATTCTCAGCGAACTTTGCCCTCAATTTGATCTGTGGATACGACGGCGCCTTGTTGGAGAGAATGATATTTCCTCGTTCTGCCTCACCCCAGGAATTGTGCATCTTTTCGATCGAGAGGAAGACCCCTCCGAAATCGGCATTCACCTGCACATCGAACGGATCGTAATTGATGAAACTGGTCAGATTCCGTGCGATCACCTGGGCCGGATCGGGGGAATACGGATTGGATGCGCTGATATATGAACCTGATTCGGTATTATCCCTGAACATAAAGTAAAGACCGATGGACTTCCCGAGATATCCGTATACACTTAATCCGTTCGATGTCACCTTTGTGAATTTGCCGTCTGCTCGGTCCCGGTAACTGTATCCGCCGATCAGGTCTATATTGAAATTACCCGGCTCACTTTTGTATTGATAGAGATGCCAGCGTTCCTCGATCAGATTCTCATATCCGATATTCTCCAGTTCCTGGAAGAACTCCTCTTTGTAATACATCTGTTCCTGCATCTCCACATCGGTCATCGGCAGAGAAGTGGTATCACTTTGGATGAGGAACCGTGCGACCGCTTCACGTGACAACGGCTTCACCGCATCACGGTAGCCGGTGATGATCTGCTTTGCTTCCATCTTATCCAGATATTTATAGACAGGATGAGTCGCGGAAAGATACACCGACTGTGAATACATAACGAACGGAAAAAGGAGAATAAGGATTTTTTTCATCAACACTTCCTGGGATTATTACGGCATCGTGTTCTGTTTCTTCAGTGCATCCACGAACCGACGGGTGATCATTTGCGGACGGGTGACCGCCGCACCTGCAACAGCGCAAAATGCGCCTCGTTTCAATGCTTCCGCAGCCTGCTGCGGTGTCCAGATCCGCCCCTGAGCGATCACCGGTATCTTCACTGCGCGGGAAAGTTCCTCGATGAGTGCAAAGTCCGGTCCGTCCGTCAGGGACCGCTGGGTATATTCGGTGTATCCTGCAAGGGTGGTCGCGATCGCATCCGCACCCAGTTCCGCTGCGCGGATCCCTTCTTCGAATGTGGCGATGTCGGCGATCAGCGGCACATCATACCGTTCCCGCACCTCATCAAAGAACTCTATGCCGTCCATTCCGTTCGGACGTTTTCTGGAGGTCACATCCAGTGCGATGAGGTCTGCCCCCGATTTCAGGATATTCTCTACATCGGAAAAATCGGGAGTGATGCAGATCCAGCCGTTCGCGAAGTGTCCATCCACAATACCGATCAGCGGAAGGTCGGTAACGGAACGGATCGCAGCGATGTTGTCCGTTCCTTCTGTCCGTATACCGGCAGCGCCGCCGAGTACTGCGGCCAGAGCGAACTTTGCGACCAGTTCTGCGGAATTGAACGGGTCGTCCTGTTCGTTCTGACAGGAAACGATCATCCCGTTACGGAGTGATGCGATCAATGGATTCATATGGACCGTTTCAATGGAGCAGTGACTGTTTCAGTGAATTCAATCCGGACTCAACACTGCCGGAGAGATGAAGAAGGAGAAGACGCAATTCCCGGTTTGCAAAGGATTGATAATCTCCCAGCGATTGCGCGTTCTTCAACACTTCATACGAGAACGTCTCTCCCGGGATGAGGACATCCTTCGGTTCATCCGCCGTGATGATCAGGAATATCCCGTTCGGTTTCCCCCCTTTATGAAGCTGTCCGGTGGAGTGGAGATACCTCGGACCGAATCCGACGGTCACCGGAAGACCGGTCAGTGCCGTCAATTCTTCACGGAGCGAATACATCAATGCTTCATTGGAAGGATTCTGATCGATATATGCAAGCAGCGCGATATAATCCTGTCCGACAGTACCGGACAGATGTTTTTTCAACAATGCCGGAAGGGAATCTGCGGCAAGCGACCGGGCATAGGCCGGTTCGCCGAAGACCACGGCAAGACCATCGTTCAATACAATATTCTTTACCGGCAGAGCGTGATTCTTTTTGTATTCTTCGATCACGCTGACCGTATTGTCCTTGCTCTCCTTCACGTTCGGTTCATCGAACGGATTGATCTTCAGCACCACCGCGGAAATTGCCGTAGCAAATTCCCACAGGAAGAATTGAGAACCGAGTTCATAGATATCCTTCAGAAGGACGACAGCAAACGGAATATTCTTCGCCGTCAACTCCTTCTGCAGTCCGGCATAACGGCCGGAATCCTGTTCCAGCAGAAGAAAAATCACGAAGCGGTCCGCTCCAAATCGCTTCTCGTCGAACTGGCCGTTGATCAGTTCCCCTTCCAGCGGAAGGATACCTTTTCCTTCTTTTCCGGTGCTCTCAGCGATCAGCTGCTCCGCCCAGTAGCCGAAAGTGGAGATCTTCTTGGAAATGACAAACGTCATTTTATCGATCCCCTCATTATGAGCTTCACCCATCAGCAGACCCATTTGGGCTGCAGGATTCTGCACCGGTTCAAACCGGGACTGCTTCCTCATCTCGTCGGCCGAGTGCAGCAGTTTTTTAATGTCCATGCCGACGAGGGCCATCGGTACAAGTCCAAAATATGACAGCGCAGAATACCGTCCTCCGATATCCTCCGGATTGATGAAGATCCTGCGGAACTGTTTCTCCTTCGCGATCCCTTCCATCTTCGTGTTCTCATCCGTGACAGCGATGAAATTCTCGCCGGCATTCTTCTTCACCGAGCCTACCCGGTCGTAAAAATATTGATAGAACATGTTCGTTTCGGTCGTTCCTCCGGACTTGGATGCAACGATGAACAACGTCGAAGCCAGATCGATCTGCTGTTCTATCCGGAGGACCGAAGTGGGATTGGTACTGTCCAGCACCAGCAATTGCGGAAATCCGGGAGCGGAGCCAAAGGTTGCTCTGCAGACGTCGGGACACAGGCTGCTTCCCCCCATCCCCAGTACGACGACATGTTTGAATCCTGCGGTTTTGATCTCATCCGCAAATCCAGTCAGAGTTTCCGTATTTGCCAGCATCAGATCGAGGCTGTTCAGCCAGCCAAGCCGGTTGAGGATCGACTTTTTGTGGATCTCCTCGCTGCGCCAGATCGTATGGTCCTTTTCCCACAGCCGTTTGATGATGGAATGCGCAGCAAAATCGGTGAATTGATTGTTGTAATTTTCCTGAAGTGATCCTGAAGAGATCGTAATGGTCGGCATATTTTCCTGTCTTTTTAGTGAAATTTCACATGAATATAGCCATAAAAAACAAAAAAGGCGATGATTATTCACCGCCTTTCATTGGATCCTGATACTGCTGCTGTTTATTTTTTGAAAACGATCGTGCCTGGAGTAATGCCGACGGTTACAGAATCCTTGATGATGCCTGCTTTATCATAAATGTAAATTTTTCCATTCGAGTTGAAATCTTTTGCGTCGCCGGTATACAGACGCTCCGTGATGTTATCCACTGCGATGGAGTACGGAGTCTTCGAAATGAAACTCGGTGTGATGACCGTATTCGTTTTGGTATCGAACTTCATCACGCCGTTCTTCACTACGGTGAAGCCGTACCCCTTCGACGAGACCGTCAGTTCACCGGGATGTCCGTATTGAGCAAGCGGCATTGGGATGACCGCTTTCACCGTATATGAAAGAGGATCGATCACGGTGATGTTTCCCGGGGTATCGTTGGAGGGATTTGAGAAATCGGTATAACCGTTGCAGAGGACGATCACATCGCCGTCGCTGTCCAGAGCGATATCGGTCGGAGATTTTGCGGTGCTGATGACCGCAACCACAGAATCCTTCATCACATCGATCACCGAGACCGTGCTGTCGCCGCCGTATCCGGAATTACAGACGAACACTTTTCCGCCAACCGCAACCATCCCCTGCGGATTCAATCCAACGGGGATATTATCTTTGATGATCCCATAGGTTGCGGGATTGAATGACGTGACGGTACCCTTGTATAGATTCGTGATATACCCTTTGCTTGGACTTGCAATAACGATCTTATTCGGGCTGTTGCCGGGAACGTTGATCGTGCCGAGGACCTTATGTGTGACAGTGGAAATGATCTCGATCTTGTGTGAGTTGTTCACGACGATGTATACTTTTGAATCATAGAGCGCGATATCATTTGCCACATCCCCGAGCGCCCTGTTGTTTGCCGCAAAGAACACATCGGAATACACTTTGCCGGAATCTTCCACGAAGAATGTCAGGGAGGAATTCGACTTTGTGAATCCCCCTTCGTTCAGGATATAGACCCCTTTTGCGGAGGGTGCATTCTCCTCCGTCACGGAGGCGGGATCGTTCTTCCCGCATCCGGTCAGAAGCAGAAGTGCGAAAATATGGGGAGCAAATTTCATGAGTCTTCCTTTCGTTGATTTTTAGTATGTGATGGTCATCGTCAATGTGTAATTTCGCAGCGGAACGGGATAGCCGCGGATCAATTCATATTCTTCCGCTGTACCGTTATTGATCTCCCCTTTGACACGCAGACTGACTTCGCTCCATGAAAACCCGTAAGAGAGATTCGCATCGATCGTCCGGTACGTCGGCAAAAAGAACCGGGGATTATTGTCCGATGTTTCGTAACGAAAACCGGAAAAAAGATAGGTGATGTTGACCGACAATCCGTTCCATGCACTGCCGGCCGTGAACGATGAGTATTCCTGGGGAACGTACGGGAGAAATTTCCCTTGTGCAGCGTCGCCCGGTCCGTCCGAACTTGTTTTAATTGTCCTGAGAACATTGTGCGAGTACTGCAGCATCAGCAGATTCTTCCACAGATTCACGTTCACCCGTAATTCAGTTCCGCGTGATGAGACCGACTGCAGATTGACCGGTGTCCAAAAAACTCCCGCCGATGGCTGCCAGACGATCTTGTCGGATGCATCGATGGAAAAATAGGAGAGTTCGATACCTGATTCGACATCTTCTGCGTTCCAACCCCCGACAAGTCCAGCATCGAAATTCAGCGACCGTTCGGGTTTCAGCCGGGGATTTCCCCCTTCGATCCAATACAGATCGTTGAATGTCGGCACGCGGTAATTCTTTCCATAACTTGCGCGGAAGCGTACGGAGGGTGCATCCAGCAGCCCAATATTGATACCGAGTTTCGGCGAGAGATCGCCGTTCGTATCGCTGAAGGAATCGAACCTCACCGACGGGTAGAGGATGATATCCGTCAAGACCGGGAACCGGTGCTCGGAGGAAAGGAAAACGCTCACTTGTTCCCTGCGGGAGGGAAAGACCTCGTTGCTGGTGATAGAAGCGGCTGCAAATTCCGCTCCTGAAACGAGATGATGCTCCGGGGTGAACGATACGCGGAAGAGTGGTGAGAACGCAAAAAGATTGTTCTCATAGTGGGCATCGACTGTTCGATTGTTCAGGATAAGATTCGGATCGCTGAATGTCTGTCTGTTATAATGATACGTCACCGGTATCGACAGGACCGATCCCTCAAGAAGACGGAAATCCGTTGTGGAGTTCAGATACAGATCACGATCATTGATCCGTGCTCGATTATTCTGCTGACTGTTCGTCACAGCGGAGGGCTGCCCCCTGTCCGCAGCAGAATACCGCACCACCGATTGTACCGAGATTTCATCGGAGTGGACGGACCGAGTGGAGAATGAATAGTTCTTCATGACATAGTCCGCACCCGACCTTTGCACCATTTTTTTCGTCACGCCGTCATCGTACGCAAATTCGAACATATTGGATGCACGGCGTAGAGCGATCCCTCCCCGATACGAGAAGGACTCATCCCCGGCGCCGGCGGAGATCTGATATCCAAAGAGTCCGAACGATCCGACGGTCTGGGAGACCGAGACGAAAGGTTTCCCATCCGGCTGCTGCGTAACGATATTGATCACTCCCCCGATCGCGTCCGATCCATACTGTGAAGAACTGCCGCCCGATGCGATCTCGATCCGTTCGATCTCATTCATCGGAAAGATCCCGATATCCACGGTGCTGATCTGATGTGAAGTGAATCTCCGGCCGTTGATCAGAACGAGTGAATAATCCGAACCGAGTCCGCGGAAGGAAACAGATTGCAGCGCGCCGTTACCGCCGTACCCGCGGAGTGTGAGACCTGAAGAATTCCTCAGTTTGTCCGCCAGAGAAACCCCATTGTATTGTTCGAGCGCAAGACTGTCCAGCACCTTCACAGATGTGGAGAGCTGCTCAATGGGGGCGGCTGTTCGTGTGCCGGTCACGATCACATCGTTCATCCGGTACACTTTTGCAGAGTCCTCATTGGGTCGGAGAATTACGGCGGAGCATATAATGAGGAGAAGTATCGATCGCATGGTTATAAAAAAAACAAAAGCCCGTTCTTCAGAGATGAAGAACGGGCTAAGAAATGCAGCATCGGCCGGGAAAACGATGTACCGGTCATGTATTTCTCAATCCATCCTCACTCCTCGAAGGTGTATTGATTCGGTCTGTTGGCAGGTCTCCTGGCTTGTTCCATGTTTCAGTTGTCGTCCACCTTTAAGGTGGACGACAACTTCGACTAAGGAACTCACAGTTGCGGGTCAGCTTCCGGATTGAACGGAATTCCCATTTTCACCCCGATCGTCATATCGGGGCACCAACAGCATCATGAAAAAGAACAGATGCTCCGTTGCCGGAGCATGAACATTGTTACGCTTTGCTTGTTTCTGCAGACGGGAACATCTTCAATGCCGTTTCATAGACACCGAACAACACAGTCACATAGAACAGGTCGCCGGCAAGTGAATTACGGAAGAACGGGATCGCCGCAAGATAACAGTCTGCCAGACCGTTCATGGTCATGGGATAGAGTGCACCGCTCTGCCATACTCCGAAATTCGTGATCAGGAAGAAGAGGACCGAACCGGCCAGTGTGGAACCGGCAACGGTGCCGACAGACTTCCGGTGTGATGCTGCCATTCCCAGCAGTGTGACCAGCAGGAATGCGGAATAGACCCAAACGATCCCGGAATACATCCCGAGGAAGTAGTCGCTGATGATGAGTGCGGCCAACGGCAGGACCGGTGCGATACGTCTGTCAAAATACATTCCGCCGAACAAGGCAATAGCGGTGATCGGTGCAAAGTTCATCGGATGCGGGATCAGGCGCGAGAATGCTGCTGCCAAGATCAGGACTGTTCCGACCATAATCTGTGTCTGTTTGTTCATAACTGCTCTCCTTACGTACATGGTTGCTTTAAAATGACAATGCCTCATTGAGGCAATGAGGCATGAAAAATTTCAGGATCAAAACTTTCTGCCACCTCATTCCGCGAAGGTGAATCAAGATCGGTATTGGCAGGTCTCCTGGCTTGTTTTTCGTATCAGATGTAGTCCACTTTCAAAGTGGGCTACATCTATCTGAAAAACTCACAGTTGCGGGTCAGCTTCCGAATTGAACGGAATTCCCATTTTCACCCCGACGTTATATCGGGACACCAAAACTTCGTATGGAAAAGATCAAAATTTCTTGAATTGAAGATACGACAACATCCGTTGCATGTCAAGTTCTTTTGCCGAATAGTTGTTTCATTCTCGTCAATTCCCCCGTCGTAAAGAAACCCAGGACGAACAATGAAATGAACCACGCGATCAGGATTCCTGCTTTCATCATGATCCCCGGTTCGAAGAACTTCACCAGGAAAAATGCCGCTGCGACGGTGGCGGTCAGCTTTCCGATACGGACAAATTCATACCGGATGGGATAGAAGCGCTGAACGGCAAAATATAAAGTCGCTTCCACCATGATGTATCCGGCAAGCGTTGCATACGCCGCTCCGAGGATGCCGTACTGAGGGACGAGCAGGAATGTAAGGATGATCTTCGTCAGTGAACCGGAGAGCGATGTCGGAAAGAGAACCTTCGTCCTTTTTTCGATCTGCACTCCGGCATTCAGATTCGTTCCGATACCGCTGAAGATGTAACTGAGCATCACCAGCGGTACGATCTCCAGTCCGGACCAATACTGCGGCGGAAGGATATACCGGTATCCGAAGAATTTATACTGAATGACATCCTGCAGGAAGAACGAAAGAGTGAGAAAAACGATGGAGCATCCGGCAAGATAGTACGTCATCACCCGTGCAAAGAGTCTCTTCGCGTCGGGATCCTTCGCGTGGGATAAAAAGAACGGTCTCCACGCAAATTCGAACATGCCGGTGATCAGCGCCATGAAGATCCCCAATCGATAGTTCGCCTGGTAGATGCCGACAGCGGAATCGTCCATGAGCATTTTCAGGATCGGCCGGTCCACCAGTTGAAGCAGAACGCCCGAGATCGCGACCGGCACGATCGGCAGTCCGAACTTCAGCATCTCGTTCAGCAGACTGCGGTGAATGGTGAACCGGAATTGGCGGAGCGTCGTCGGCATCAGCACGATGAAGACCGCTGCCGATGCAGCAAGGTTGCTGATGAAGATCCCTTCGATCCCCCATCGCAGATGATACACAGTAAGGATATTGAGCGCCACGGTCAGCAAAATGCTGAACATCTTCGTCCCGGCAAAGAATTTCGCTTTTCGCTGCAGCCGCAGCGAGGCGAACGGGACCATCACGACGGCATCGAAGAACATGATGGCGGCAGAATACAGGATAATGGAGGACAAAGATTGATCGATCTGAAAAAGCGCTGTACTCTGACCGGAAAATATTACGAATGCAGCGGTGAAAAGGATGGAGACAGCGGCGATGGCGAGATACGGCGTGCTGAAATTATCCTTCTCGTCACCGATCTCTTTGGAGGAGGCAAAACGGAAATACGACGACTCCATCCCGAAACTGTAGAACAGGTAGATGAATCCGATATAGGAATAGACATTGGCGACGATACCGAATTCAGCCGTGGTCAGGATGTTTGCATAGAGCGGGACGAGAGCAAAATTGAGCAGACGGGCAAGGACAGTGCTGACGCCGTAGATCGCTGTGTCTGCACCAAGTCGTTTTATTTGTTCGAACATAGTTGTTTGTCTGCATCGGAAGCCGTTCGGTCTTTAGAAAGACCGGACGACGGAACGAATGGTAGCATTAAGAAAGGAACTCGAGCGAGATATCCAGCGCTTTCGGCGAATGGGTCAGCGCACCGACGGAAATGACATCCACACCGGTCTCAGCAACGGACCGGACCGTCTGAAGATTGATACCACCGGACGCTTCGATCTCGACTGCGCCGTTGATCAATGCGACCGCTTCTTTCATGAGTTCCAGCGGATAATTGTCGAGCATGATCCGGTCGATCCCGCCGATCTCCAGCACTTGTTTCACCTGTTCGAGGGAGTTTGTTTCCACTTCGATCTTCACTTCTGCATTCGACTCTTTCAAAAATTGTCGGCACCGAAGAACGGCATTCCTGATCCCGCCGGCGGCAGCAATGTGGTTATCTTTGATCAGCACCATGGAATCGAGCGCAAACCGATGATTGATTCCTCCGCCGTCCAGAACCGCTTTTTTATCGAGCACACGGAGACCGGGTGCGGTCTTCCGCGTATCGGTGATCCGTGCTTTTGTTCCTGCAACAGCATGCACATATTTATGGGTGAGTGTGGCGATACCGGACATCCGCTGGAGGAAATTCAAAGCGACCCGTTCACCGATGAGAAGGCTTCTGACAGGACCGTGCAGCTGACCGATGGAGACCCCTTTTTCCACCAATGCACCGTCCTCAACGGACGGCTCGAACGTCACCTGCCCGTCCACGCTGGAGAACACGAGCTTCACGATGTCGAGTCCTGAGATGATCCCGCTCTCTTTGGCGATGAGTTCGGCTCTTCCGAGTTGTTCCTCGGGAATCAGAGATTCGCTGGTGATGTCGCCGAAGCCGACGTCCTCGAACAGCGCCTGTTCGATCAGTCGGCCGATGCGGCTGTCATTCAAAAAATTATTTTCCATCGGCATGCGGAAGAAGAATTGGGATACCGTCCTTCACTTCGTAAACGGCTTTGCAGGCAACACACGTTAGCGTGGATTGTTTCTCGTCAAATTTCAATTCACCTCTGCACGAGGGGCAGCAGATGATCTCTAGAAGGTCTTGTTTGATCATAAGGGAAAATATTTCTGCATGATGTTCATATATTCCTGCGGGGGACGGATCGGCCTGCCGGTCTGCGCATTGGTGAATGCATGTTTGGTCTGTCCGGTCACCAGGATCTCGGTGTCATTGTTCCTGGTGATCTCATAATCCACAACGACCTTCAGTGAAGGCACTTCCTTCAGGGATGCTTTCACATGAAGAATATCGTCATACTGCGCAGATCGGCGATAATGACAATGTGCTTCGAGAACAACAAGGAAGATGCCGGTCTTTTCGATCTCTGAATAGATGATTCCGATATTCCGGAAGAGGTTGGTCCGCGCTTCCTCGAAGTACGTCAGATAGTTTCCGTGGTAGACAACCTTCATGGCATCCGTCTCGGCATACCGTACGCGGACATCGGAGGTGAACGATACCCCGTGCTCACTCATTCCATGCACCCATATTGCAGAACTTCTCGATCCTGCGTTCGACAAGTTTCTCGGGTTTCAATTTCATCAGTGATTTCAGTTCTTCGATGAGCGCATCTTTCAGGATCAACGCTGCCTGCTGCGGATTGCGGTGGGCTCCGCCCAGCGGTTCCGGAATGATACGGTCGATGATCTTCTGTTCCAGCAGATCCGGCGGTGTGAGACGCAGCGCCTCGGCTGCCTGTTCCTTGAATTCCCAGCTTTTCCACAGAATGGACGAGCAAGATTCGGGAGCTATAACGGAATACCAGGTATTCTCCAGCATCAGCATCTTATCTCCCACACCGATGCCCAATGCACCTCCCGACGCTCCCTCCCCGATGATCACAACAATGATCGGTACGGGGAAATGCGACATTTCGAATAGATTCCTGGCGATGGCTTCAGCCTGTCCGCGTTCTTCCGCTTCAAGTCCGGGATAGGCGCCGGGTGTATCGAGCATAGTGATGATCGGACGGTTGAATTTTGCAGCGAGTTTCATCAGCCTGAGTGCTTTACGGTATCCTTCAGGATTCGGCATGCCGAAATTGCGGTAGAGGTTCGATTTTGTATCACGCCCTTTTTGTTGACCGATGATCATCACCGGTTGACCGTCCAGTTTAGCAAATCCTCCGACGATCGCTTTGTCGTCGCCGAACGCACGGTCGCCGTGCAGTTCCATGAAATCCGTGGTCATATGCTGGATATAATCAAGCGTATAAGGCCTCTCGGGATGGCGTGCAAGCTGTACCCGCTGCCACCGGGTGAGATTGGAGAAGATATTCTCGCGGAGCTGGCTGACCTTCTTTTCCAGGGTCTTCACTTCGTCGGAGACATCGACATTTTCGGAAAGATTCTTGATCTCATCGATCTTCTGTTCAAGCTCATAGATCGGTTTTTCAAATTCCAGGACGACTTTTGCCATAATTTCCCCGAATGATTCCGGTCAGAATTCACTTCTTCCGGAACTGCTGCTGGACCGTTTTGACGATGATCTCCAGGTCGAGCATCAGTGATTGGTTCTTCGCGTAATAAAGTTCGTATTGCTCCCGTTCTTCGGATGTCAAAACGTTCTCATTTTGGATCTGGATCAACCCGGTGATCCCGGGTTTTCCTCTGAAAAAATTCTTTTTCGACAGTGCGGAGTATCCCACAATGCTTTTTTTGCCGGCCAGTACAGACGGAAGCTGCAGGATAACGTGATGAAGTCCGGGCACCGATTTTTTTGAAAAAATACGGATAAAATATACAAAAGGAGCAATGGAAATCAAAAAGAAAAGACTGAACGCGATGTCAAATACCCGTTTTATAAAGCGATTTCCAAGATTTGCGATATTATAATCGATCTCAATGAACGGTATCTGATCCAGCTGGTCGATGCTCGGTTTTCCAATAATCACCTCCAGATTGTTCGGGACGAGCCGAAAATTCACAAACCGGTATTGATTGGTGGCGATGATATTCAGGATAGTGGAGTATGACACAGAATCCGACGAGAAGATCACTTCACTGATATGATGCTCTTTCACTATCCGGCTGATTGTATCGATACTGCCGAGGATCTCCACATCAAGGATCCTTTCTCCGAGACGTTTCCTGTTGATGTCAACGAATCCGACCACGGAATACCCTCCCCCCACATTGGCACGGAGTTTTCGCAGGATATCCTGTCCCGACTGCTGAACGCCGACGATAAGCGTGCGGCGCCCGAAGAGCGTCGTTCTGGAAGAGCGCTCTGCGAATCCCATCATCCGGAGGACCAGTCTCCATCCGGGAATGACGATAAGTGACAGACCGCCGGAGATGATCATAATAATACGGCTGAACGCAAAATCCTTTTCAAACGCAACCGTTGCAGCGATGATGGTGAATCCAGTCAGTACGGCGGCGAACGAACGGGAAACGGAAAGCTTGAATTCAGTATAGAGCCCGTAGACAAGCAGCGACAGGAACATGGTGAGCGCCGGCATCACTAAGACCCAGGGATATGCATACTCGGGAAGAGTAAAGAATCCCCCTTTGCGGTAATACTCACCGATCAGGATGGTGACGACGACGATCGTCATATCCAGCAGTGCTACTCCCGCCGGTTTCAAGAGCCGCGCGGAATCCGCGATCAGTTTTCGGACATAGATACCGAGATAGATGAACCATTCAAACAGCGATGATCCGGTGTGATGCTTCCGGACAAAGAGTCGCATCGCATTATAGAAGACGTTGAGCTCATCGATATTGCTCCGCTTCGTACTCTCCCCTTTATAATGGATGATGGAGGTCGTCGGGACATAATAGACCTTCAAGCTGGACTGCTGCACGCGGAAGCACCAGTCAAGATCCTCGCCGTACATAAAGAAGGTCTCATCTAATCCTCCGATCCTGTCGTACACTTCACGCGTGATCATCATGAATGATCCGCTGACAGCATCCACTTCATAGGTGGCATCCGGATCAAGATATGTCAGGTTATACCGAGCGAAGAGTTTCGATTTCGGGAAGAGGCTGCTCAGTCCGAAGGTCTTCGTGAATGCCGTCCACGGTGTGGGAAAGCTGCGGCGGCACGGCAGCTGTAATGTCCCGTCCGGATTCAGGATCTTGCAGCCCGCCATACCGGCATCGGGATGCGATTCGAAGAATTCGATCAGTTTGTCGAACGTATCTTCCTGGATGAGCGTGTCGGGATTGAGGAGGAGGAGATATCTTCCGGTGGAAAGGGCGAGCGCCTGATTGTTTGCTTTGGCGAAACCGACGTTCGTTGCATTGGCGATCAGTTTGACCTGCGGGAAATTCTTTTGAACGAGTTCAACGCTTCCGTCATCCGAAGCGTTGTCCACAACGAACACTTCGGAAGAATATCCTTCGAGGGATTTGAACAATGAGATCAGCGCATTGTTCAGGAATTCCCGGACATTATAATTGACGATGATGACGGAGATGTCCATAGGATCAGCGTTACAACTTGTTGAAGATGCTGCGGGCTTTCAGTTTCCACACCATGAACGCGGCTTCATACACGATCTTTTTGTTCATCTTCGACACACCGACGCGACGGTCCACGAACACGATCGGCATCTCTAACAGTTTGAAACCTTTTTTATAGGCAAGAAAATTCGTCTCGATCTGGAATGCATATCCATTGGACCGGAGCGAGTCGATATTGATCGATTCGAGGACCTTCCGTTTATAGCATTTGAAACCGGCTGTCGCATCGTGGATCGGCATTCCGGTGATCACCCGAGTATAGATATTCGCAGAATAGCTCAGGATAAGACGTTTCATCGGCCAGTTGACGACATTCACCCCTTTGATGTACCGCGAACCGATCAGGACATCGCATTCATCCATCTTGGAGAGCATGATGGGGATCTCTTTGGGATTGTGCGAGAAATCAGCATCCATTTCGAACACAAAATCGAACAGCCGTTCGATGGCATATTTGAATCCGGCAACGTACGCCGTTCCGAGTCCCAGTTTTCGTTCGCGGTTGATCATGTGGATCCGCGGATTGGTCTGCATCATTTTCCGGACGATCTCCGCCGTTCCATCCGGCGAATTATCATCCACGATCAGCACCTCAACGATCTCTGACTGCTGCAGTACTTCGTTGATGATCTTCTCGGCGTTCTGGGCTTCGTTATATGTGGGGATGATGACAAGTGCTTTCGGCATTAGTTACCCTTACCTGCTAACATGACGTAAATGGTCATTAACAGAATCTTGATATCCATTCTGAATGACATGTTTTCAATATAAAAAAGATCGTACCGTACCTTCGATTTCACATCCTCGATCGATGTATCATATCCCTGTTTGATCTGCGCCCAGCCGGTGATGCCGGGTTTCACAGAGAGCCGCCGTTTATAGAGCGGGATCTCCTTCGACAGCATCTCGACGAAATGCGGACGTTCGGGACGCGGACCGACCAGACTCATATCTCCGCGGACAACATCGAAGAACTGCGGAATTTCATCGAGCCGGGTCTTCCGGAGAAAACGGCCGACGGAAGTGATCCGCGGATCGTTCGTTGTCGCCCAGACCGGACCGGAGCGCGATTCGGCATCCTGATACATCGAACGGAACTTATGCATCCGGAAGAGTTTACCGTTCTTGCCGACCCGTTCCTGACTGTACACGAGAGGACCGGGTGAATTCAATTTGATCGCCAATGCCGCAAAGATCCAGAGGGGCGATGACAGTGTCAGGATGATGATGGACGCAACGATGTCGATCAACCGTTTAGCACTCTCTTCCCACGGCTGCATGATGTGCGGCATGATCTCGATGAGCGGGAAACCATAGATCTGGTTCGTCCTCGCCTGTCCCGAGATGATATCATACATATCCGGGATGAT
The DNA here is from genome assembly GCA_943364975.1 of Synechococcus sp. UW140. Classification (GTDB taxonomy): domain Bacteria; phylum Bacteroidota; class Ignavibacteria; order UBA10030; family UBA8401; genus UBA8401. Next base: position 11,777 of record CALRIY020000016.1, on the reverse strand, counting down.
CTTGATCGAGACATCATGTCCTGTGGACAACGAGACGATATTCAATACAATGTCCCGTTGTTGTGAATCCAATGCGATCAGAATATTCCGTACTCCGTATTTTTGGATCAGCTCCGGCAGTCCGGCAATGGTCCCCAGCAGCGGAAGCGGAAGATCCGTTTTGGGATCATCCAGTGAAACGAAACCGACGACCTTATACCCGAGCGCAGGGTACAGCCTTACAGATTCATACAGTTCCATTGCCTTCGGTCCGGTCCCGATAATGATCGTTTCACTTTGTCCGATCCCGCGGAGCAGGAGTCTCTTCCGGAAACTGCGGATGACGATCCGACCCACGCCGACGAAGAGGACCATCAGCACCCAATACATCGCAATGATGGAACGATTGGCGGAATATGTCGCATTGCGTTCATCATCAAAGAAAATAATAAAGAACAATCCGATGCAACCGAGTGAGATCGCACGAAAGATCGCAGCAAACTCATCCGTCCGTGATTTTGCGTACCAAGCACGGTAGAGTCCGAAGAACATGAATACCGAGAGCCAGAACAGGTACATGATGGCCATCGGCAGGATCAGGTCCGGTTTTGCCTGATAGACAACGATCTCCCCCTCCACCCGGAGCAGATAATAACAGATCCACGCCAGGTTGATAGCGATGAAGTCGAAGAGGATTATTTTACGTTCGAATTGTTTCATTCCCCGCCGGACTCTATTGTCATAGAAGGATGATTTCTGTTGGCAAAATACCATTCCACATTCTTGCGAATGCCTTCTTCGATCGTATGCACAGGCCGAAAACCGATCGCTCGTATCTTTTCTGACCGATGTTCTGTGGGTGTATTGAATTTTTGGATGCGTGCCGCCGTGATCGGAAAATCATATTTCGTAATCATACCCAGCAGGTCAAAGATCCTCGCACCGAAGATCGCCAGAGAGAGTGGAATATGGAACGATGAGACCTTCCGTCCCGAAACAGCGGAAATGATCGCGACAAGTTCACGTGTCTCCAAATGGGGTTCGTCGGAATAGTTGAAGACAGCGCAGCCCGGCTGAAGTGTTCCCAACAGATATGTTGTGGCGTCAACGACATTCTCCACATAAGCAATGGACTTGACGCATTTACCGCTTCCAACCCAAAGGAATTTCCCGTCACAGACCTGCTTGATCAATTTGAAGATATTCGCAACGTTCAAAGGACCGAACACCACCGAAGGACGAATGATGACGGTCTCGCGTGTTCCGTCCTCAGCGGCCCATTGCTGCAGCACGTTCTCAGCTTCCAGCTTCGATCCGCCGTAGTGATTCACGGGAGCGGGGGCGGTAATTTCGGTGGACGGCTGATTGTTCCCATACACGGCCACTGAACTATAAAAGATAAATTTTTTTATTTTCCGCTCTGCTGCAAATTGACACAACGTACGCATGCCGTCCACATTGACTGAATAATACCCCTCTTTTGATATCCCGAAATCCTTATGCGCTGCGGCCAGATGGATGATACAATCAATATCCTCCGGAAGCTGCTGAAGCACTGACCGCTGAAGGATATCTCCTGTGATACACTGATACTTCACTTCGTATTTTTTTTGCGGATTCAGATCGACACCGGTCAATCTGTGGCCATGCTGTTGAAGCATCTTGGTCAGATATGAACCGATGAATCCTGAATCTCCCGTTACTGCGATATTCATGATGTTTGCCTATTCAATGCCGAGAAATCGGGTGACTTGCTGCATGATCCTCGATGTTGCCCTCCCGTCGCCGTATGGGTTTGCGGAAGCAGCCATGGTTCTATATGATGCATCATTGGTCAATAATTCTGAAACGGATGTCACAATATTATTCAGATCCGTCCCGACCAACTTCACTGTACCGGATGCAACCCCTTCGGGACGCTCGGTCGTATCCCTCATCACCAGAACGGGAATACCAAATGTCGGAGCCTCTTCCTGGATCCCGCCTGAATCCGTCAAAATCAATTTCGAGCGACGCATCAGCCGGACAAATGGCAGGTAACTCAACGGTTCGATCAACAGGACATTGGGAAGGTCTCCGAGTATCCTGAAGACCGGTTCCCTGACGTTTGGATTCAAGTGGACGGGGTACACAAAACGATGATCGGTAAATTCTTTGCCAAGCGTTGCGATCGCCGTACACATCGACTCAAAACCGCTCCCGAAATTTTCTCGGCGGTGGCCCGTGATCAGAACGATCGGCGCGCTGCCGCTGAGCAGTTCTTCCGGTACACCAGCCACGGCCGGAGGATTGTCTTTCACTTTTTTTTCCGCTATCAACAATGCATCAATGACGGTATTGCCGGTCACGAATATTTTCTGATCCGCAACCGTCTCTTTCAACAGATTTTCCCTCGATAACTGCGTCGGCGCGAAATGGAGTTCGGCAACATGGGTCGTCAGAACCCGGTTGATCTCTTCCGGAAACGGAGAGTATTTGTTGTAGGTCCTGAGTCCTGCTTCAACATGCGCCACAGGTATTTTATGATAGAACGCAGCGAGCGATGCGGCCAGAACGGTCGTGGTATCACCCTGCACTATCACAAGGTCCGGTTTTGATCTCAGAAGATACGCATCGATAGCTGCAATTGCATTCGAGGTGATCTCAGCAAGTGATTGGTTCGGTTTCATGATGTTCAGATCGACATCCGGTATGATCCCGAATATCTCCAATACCTGATCCAGCATGGACCGATGCTGTGCAGTAACACAGACCTCCGTTTCGAATCGAGCATCATTCTTGAACGCCAGAACGACCGGTGCCAATTTGATCGCTTCCGGTCTGGTGCCGAAAATGACCGATACTTTTTTTCTCATTCTTTGGGTCACTTCCTTCTGATCGAAGTTGATGAGTACACTGCATCGACGAATTTACCCGCAATGGCGTTCCACGAAAAATCCGTGACGGTCACTTCATAGCCCCGATGAGCTTTCGCTACCGCCTCGTCGCGGTGTAATAAAATATAACGTATTTGTTCCACCAATTCATCGACCGTGTCGGCGAAATACAGGAAATCCTGATTGATCCTCTCCACTTCTTTCAGCCGCGTACTGATGACGGGCCTATGCAGCGACAGATATTCGAATAATTTCAAGGGAGAGACGGCATGTGAAACATCTGTTTTGTTGAACAAATTGAGACATATATCCATTGTGGAGACGATCTTCATTGCTTTGTCGTGCGGAAGCGCACCGGTCAACGTGACATTCGTCAAATTCAGATCCTGTACTTTTTTCTGGATCCGGGGATATTCTCTGCCGGCACCGATCAAGACAAAATCCACTTCCGGCATGCGGGCAGCTGCATCAATCGCCTGATCCAACGCCATCGAGTATTCAAAAGCGCCGACATATCCGATCACTGCCCGTTCGCGTTGAATCGTTCCTTGGTCGGCGTCATGTTCAAACAAATGTTTAATCCTGGAGCCATTAGGGATGAGGTATTTCTTCGGATGGCTGATCGTCTCGAACAACGGTCCGGAGATACAGATGACCATCTCCGATCGCTTCATCATCCAATCAAGGCAATATTTAGAAAGACGATAGAGCGGATGCCGTTCGGTAATGGAGAGTTCGGTCTTCAGCATACCTAAAAGATCGTCGGCCAGATCGAAAACAACATTCGCCGGTTTGCCGATCAAATAGAGGAACTGAGGAAGATTATAGACATAGATGAGATCGATACCTTCACGCCGGACGATGGCGCGAAGCACAGACCTGCTCTTCACCGAGAAGTACATTTTTTTGATCAATTTCTCCATCGGAAAATCAGCTTCCCAGAAGCGACGGTCAATCTCCACCGTGATCACATGAACATTGGGATGGGTCTGGAGGACCACATCGATATCATTCGCTTCTGATGAACCGCGGGAGGGCGGTTGAAGGACAAAGACGGTGTGCCCCATCTCCGCCACATTCATCAAGAGATGGTAATAACGGGAGGCATGTGCGGATGCCCAGCGGGCCATATAGGGGAATAATATTCTCATTGGCTTTTTATAGCTTTCTTTTCACTTTCAATTTCAAGGATTTTTGCTGAAATGTCTTCCGTGATCGCTCTCCATGAAAATTGTTCCGCAAACCGCCTTCGATTTTTGCGGGCATCTTCTGAGTCCGTATTGACGGCTTGCCGAATAGCTTGTATAAACTGCTCTTTCGTTTCAGCAATAAGAACATTTGAAGCCATTTTTTTTACTTCTGGAAGATTTGTTGATACCACTGGGATGCCCAATGAAAGATATTCCAATAATTTCAAAGGATTGCATGCAATCGTTAGATCATTAACCACGAATGGAATCAATCCGACATCAAATATCCTGGCAAAGTACGGAAGACGCTCGAACGGAATAGAACCCAGATACCGTACGTTCGGAATTGCTGTCAGCAGAGTCAGATCAATGGTTGTTTTTCCCAACAAAATAAAATTATACTCTGGATATGCCTTTGCGCAGTCAGCAATTAATTCAATGTCGACCCATGTAGTGAATATCCCAAAAAATCCAATCACGGGACCGCTGATACCATTTACCATCGGATCACGTTCAGAGTTCGACGGTGAAAAATGCTCAGTATCCACTCCCTGGGGCAAAAAATAATTATGCCGACCTTTTACTCTCCGGGTTTTCATCAAACCTTCAGAGATCGAGAAACAGCTGTCAGTGACTGAGACAAGGGATTGTTCTTTTTCACCCAGCGAATCGAATGCGCGATCAAACAGAGTGAAATCATCAAGGCAGAGATAATGGCTAGATGTTTCATTTAACGCTCCGATTATCCCGTAAACAATTGGTGACGAGGTGATCACTATCGGATCATGAACATTGATCTCATTCATGACAGTTTTTATCTTCCATTTGAGCACTTGCATATTGAATGAATACACTCGTGCCTGATCATGGAACGGAATAATTACGGGATGGATTTCAATCACCCGAGTTGAAGCATTTTGTCTTTGGTTCTTCTTGGTGGAACGTCGAAAGATGCTCTTCCCCTTTTCTATTATCCGTTTCAAATCATAGAAGGATAATTCCGGTTTCCGCAGCCCTAACGAACCCACCCACAATATCTGGTTCGATTCAGCAAGCACTTTCCCAATATGCTGTATCGTTGAGGGATACCGACCCCAGTCATCTCCGAAAATGATGATATTTCTTCCTGTTAGCATTCTATATTGCTGCCTTCCTGAAATTTTTTACCGCTAAACGGATATGCACTATAGCTTTATCCAGAGTAAGCCGGTCAAAGAAGATCAACGCCTGAATAAAATACACCGGGATCCTAATCACTATGCCGAAACGTTTCAGAAATCTCATCGATATGTTATTGATACCATGATAATGTTTGTCGATAAACTGGTATTGAGATCTGTGGAGTTGCTGAAACATCCACAACAGATTTTTGGTCGACCCACCGCCTATATGAATAATCTCTGCGCCGGAAAAATAATACGAACGAAACCCATTTTTTCTTGCACGATAACATAAATCTGTTTCTTCTGTATAGAAGAAAAATGTTTCATCGAATCCAGCAACAGAATTCATGACGTCCCTCCTGATCATCATGTATGAACCCATCACGACATCTATTTCCCTGTTCGATTGATAATCAAAATATGAAAGGTAGTATTGGCCAAATATTTTCGTGCGGGGGAATACTTGATAAAGGAATGTTGCTTCGGTAAATATGTTCCAGACTGTTGGGAAACTTCTGCACGATGGCTGCAGCTTTCGAGAAGGATATAATTGTCTGCACCCTGCGATACCAACATCATCATTGCTTTTCATGAAAGCGCAAGTCTTATCTATCGCAGCATCAAGTATCACCGTATCTGAATTCAGCAGCAGGATAAAATCCCCTTTTGCAACCGCAATACCTTGATTGTTTGCAGCAGCAAATCCAGCGTTATTGCTGTTTTGCAAAAGGATAATCCCGGGGAAAGAAGATTCTACCATAGCGGCAGAACCATCCTTTGAATCATTATCAACAACAATTATCTCGAAAGTGTATATTTTTGTTTCAGAAATGACAGATTGAATGCAATTTCTCAATAGGTCCTTGGTGTTATAACTCACAATCACAATACTGATATCAACCATGAATTTCAGCCTTTCCTGACGGGCCTCTTCGTCTCCGTTCGTTCCTAATCAAATAGTCCATAGCAATTGCAACGCATAATCCAATAATCAAATATACGAGCAGATACCCAGCGATCGTAACAAGATAAAAAAGACTCATCGCTACCAATACCTGTAGATATGATAGAACGACCAAATCAACATATGCACCGGTCCGACGATATCGGAACCAAGACAATGATGTTATCAAACCAATTATATATGGACCCACTATGAAGCCTGTTACGCCAAAATCTGAGTGCAATTCACGAAGGTATGTTCCGGTATTTGCATTTACTGGCGTTTTAAAGAACTTTTGATATGATTCAACATCCGTGTCGAATCCAAATTTTGCAAGCAATCGAAAAAAAGGTGCGAATGTATTTGCACCGGTGAACTTCTCGACTTCATCATCCTTCAGATATTGATTGAGAACGGCATAATTGCCGGTGAGATATAGATAAATGGATGGAGTTATAAAACTCGCACCTTCAAGCTGCTTCAATGATCGTTTTGCACCAACAAGATTCTCGTTTACATGACGAGTTGATCGTACCAATTCGCTCCCGGCAAACAGCAACAATATAGCAACGCTAAACATCATGATTTTCTTAACACTAAACACTGATTGCATCGATCTGATATTTTCTGTGTTCCTTCTGGTTAGGAAATATCCATTGGTAAAAAGAATTGCGGCCATAATCATCATTGCACGACCCATACTAGAAAGGTCGACAATAATACAGATGAGGACAGGAAGGATGGCGACAAATTTTATCTTGCCGACTTTGGCTGTATAAACACCTGCAAACAACGTAGCAGGTAAACACAGGAATTTAAAATAAGGCACTGTTCCTTTGATTCCGTCAGCAACTCTGATTGTGTACAAAAACGCTCCTCTTAGGATCACGTTCGTTACACTACCGAACATTTGGACAAGAATATACCATGTATGCAAAGCCGCAATCAAAGATATGATGATCATGATCCATAACATCCACTCCATAACCTTGCGTTCATATTCTTCATCAACGGCAGAAACGAATTGACGCGGCGATGGAGTCCCTGTGATACTTCGGTCTGGATTTGTCCATTTTGCAAAAACCACAGTCACAGAACCGATGATAAATAAACACCAGCTTCCAAAAATAATGACCCAGGTCTCAGATTCCATGTAGTAATAACTGATCAGATGAGCATCGTATAAAAAGATTGTAAATCCCCACAATGCTGAATAAATACTGACATGATTGAACCATTTCTTAAAGCACAGTTTTCCAATGATGATGCCCGATAATCCTATAATAAATGCAAACATTGAGATCATGGTTAATGCTCAACCGATTTTTACTAAGCCAAGAATATATTTTTTATCAACCTCATCAAATCCGTATTGCCATAATGATAAACTGTATACTCCAATCAACACAATAGTCATTGATAATTTAAATACAGGATCCTGTGTGGAATATATCAGCAGGACAATTGCCGAGACAATCACGATGCTAAGACACACTAAGAAGAGGGATACATAGACATTTCGGTTCATGGTTAAATGTTTTATTCGAGTATTGACAGCGACAATATGGAGAATAGAATCAATAATCACCCTGCTGCTCCATGCAACCGCTGCTCCAATGACGCCGATCAGCGGGATCAAAATGACATTCAAGGCTATAACGATAGGAAGTTCAATTACATGAAATTTTGCTGGGATATCTGGCCTGTCGTATGCTTGCAAAACGGTATTCGGAATCTGAGCGATTGAGTTGAACAATAATCCAACAGAAAGGATCTGAAAAATATGAACCGTTTTTTCTGCGAAATCCCTGCCAAGCCACAATTGTACGATCTCTTGAGCGTATATGATAAAACAAATCGTTGCCGGCACAGACACAGCAATCAAATATTTCATTGAGCGTAAGTACAGCGCTCGAGCGATCTTATTATTGATCTCACTGGCAGCCTGTGCACTCATCGCCGGGAATAATGTCGTAGTAAAACTCATGGTAATAATGAGTAACCGTGACAAAGTTTCTTGTGGAATGCTGTAATATGCCACCGCGCTGAGTGTTAAGAACATTGCAATAAATATACGATCGATATACAGATATAAAGGACTGATGATCTGAGAAATAAACACCCAGCCACCAAACGACCATAATTTTCGAAATGTTACCCGGTCAATGAATTGAAATGACTGATAAAATCCAGGATAGATCTTTAGCATCGATATTGCTGCGATTATCATAAAAACAATACGAGAACCGATTGTTAAGACTACAATTTCATACAACCCGTATTGAAATTGTAGTAATAAAATTGACCCAACCCATTGGACAATTCCAACAGCAATTTGAATAAGGTTTACCTGATCAAATCGTTGGATCGCCATTTGAAACCCCTTTAATGTCCCATATAATAACATAAACGGAACACCAAGCGCGGTGACCTTAAACATTTTTAGTGCTTCGGGCCGATAGCGGACATCGATATTAAGAAAATGATCGACGGCAAATTGAGAAAATATGAAGACGCATAATCCGCTAATAAGTCCGATAATTAAGGTTGTGAATATCGAAGTCCAAATGATTTTATGTTCCAGAATTGAATCATTAGTTTCCCGAATTTCGGCGATAAATTTTGTAATTGCTCTGCTGATTCCAAAATCAAGCAGTGTAAAATACCCTATCACTGCCCAAATCAGAGCAAGCAAACCGAACTGTTCAGGTCCTAGACCGGAAATAATAATCGGTATACCCCAAAATGCAAGGGCAAGATAAATACCTTGTGAAAATAAATTCAGCAAAGTATTTTTTGTGAGGGTGTGTACAAGAGACGTAGAGGGAAATTGTTGTGACATCCTGACAATTCTCAAGATACTTCAATCGGTAACCGATAGACCGACATAATCTTTTGAACACTTCGAATCAGTTTCGATTCCAGTTCTGAATTCCCATCTTTCTTACTCAATAGTATAATATTCATCATAAATACCATAGAAATCGAAACCGCCATCACTCCAAAAGTAGTCAATAGAACAATCAATGATCGTTGAGGCTTTGTCTTTCGTTCAGGTGTTACTGCTTTATCTAACACAAGAAGAACCGGGACATCTTTCTGCTCCTCAATTCTTGATTGCTCATAAAGCGGTATAAGAAACTCCACGATCTTTTGTTGAATCACCAACTCTCGATAAAGTCTCAATGAATTGATCCCCGTCTGCGGGATTGTCGATACTTTCTTTTGGAGTTCTTTTAGTTCAATACTGATTTGTTGCAGGGCATTGTTGTCCGTAGACACACTTTTTTGAAGAATTGAATACTCCAATTCTTTTTTCATCTTCATGACATACAGAGAAGCAATGGCATCCACTCCTGAGGATTGATCGGGCGAAATGATCAATCCGCTTTTTTCCTGATAGGTTCTAAGGGATTCTTCGGCTTGAAACAACATTTGGTTCGCTTCTTGGAGCCGACGCTCGATGAATTCTCTATTATTTTTTGCTTCAAGTGTTCCAATCCTGGTATTTACTTCGTTTAATACTTCCAAGAAGTAATTGCACATTTCAGCAGCTTTATTAGGGTCCTTATCAAAAACCTCAATGACGATATTATCATCTTCACCGTCTTCAAAACGAGTATTTTCTGATAACTCTTTGATAGTCCTTTCCATCGAATGCTCATACAGATCATATGCGTTAACTAAGTCGAATTTTTGGACGACCTTTTCCATTGTGGTTCGACTTTTTAGTATTGCAAAATAATTATATGAATTGGATTTCTGACCGAATCCCCCAAGCTTACTTAATCCGGAAATTCCTTTCAGAACAGAACTGGTTGACCCCAAACTGCTGAGCAAATCCGGCTGCTTTGGTGCTAGAAGTGATGTCGTTGCTTTATACCAATTTGGCAACGCCAAACTTATTCCAACCGACACAACGATGGCGACAATTGTATTAATGATTATAAATCTACGCCATGTGAAAAGGATGGAAAAATATTTAATTGAATGAGATTGTTGATCCATACTAAAAGATACCTTTATTCATTGAACTTAAGTATTCACAAAAATTAAAATCCCTGCGTCAATTTATCTAACGACTAAAATCGTTAAACTGACAATCGTTCCAACAATCCCGAACACTTGACTATACACCGTCAAATAATAACTGAACGGCCGATACGGCTCTTTCGGGATCCAGACATAATCGCCTTCTTCAATGACCGTTTTTTCAGGATCAAGCCATTGTCGCGTCGCCGCTTTGATGATCTTGATATCACTGCGCGCGTCATCCGTAATGCCGCCGGATGCGCTGATGTAATAGTCCACACCTTTTCCCTGAGTGAACAACACATGTCCAGGATTGACGACCTGTCCGAAAACGTAGACGGTCTTTTTCTTCGCTGCGATATGGATCTCATCTCCGTCGCGCAGCAGAACATCCATAGCTTTATTGTTCTTTTCTAACAGCTCCGTAAAATCCGTTACGACCAGTTCACGGTTGATGCGGATATCTGTTTCAAGATAGTAATACGCGCTGTCCTCCGGTGTAATACCTCCGCGGCCGCTTTCCAATCTCTCAATGGCGATCTCATACCAGTTCACCGAACGCCGGAACAGCTGCGAATTCTTCAACGAAGCCTGATTGGTGATGCCGCCGGCAAGCGCAACGATCTCAGTAACATATGTAGATTCTTTCGATATCGGATATATTCCGGGAAATTTCACCTCGCCGGTTACGTTCACATTGATCGAGCGTTGCGAGATATACTTCTCATACACATTGATCCTATCGCCCCGCATCAATGGAATATCCTGCTGGATTCCCTGTTTGATCTTCGTGAGATCCACTTTGATGTATTCGGGACGATTCTCAGTGACATATCGCGTTACCATGACATTAGTGCTGTCTGCGAGCTTCGAAAGACCGCGCGCAATGGAGAGCATCAGCAGCAGACTGTCTCCTTCCGCGAATTCAAATGACCCTTGTTTGATCACTGCTCCGTACACTGCAACGAAATTTCGCCTGAGCGTCTTCGGAGGCACGATGATCAGGTCGCCATCCGTCAGCAGCGGATTATATTCATTAATCCTTGTCGCATAATACTTCTCGATATCCACCATTTGGCGGGTGCCATCTTTTCGGATCAATGTGATATTCCGCTGAGCGATGGTCGTATCGACCGGTTCACGGTCATTCTTCCGGAAATTCACCACCATATCCACACGCTGATTCGCCTGTGCGTTCCGTTTCCCCTCTTCTTTGATATCACCTTTCACCGTGACGGTAAACAATCTCGGAGAGAACAGTGTAAATGAAGCGGTCCCGGAAAGATATTTTTTCTTGATCTCTGCCAGCACAAGTTTCTTCGCATTCTCCAGCGTCAATCCGCTCACCATCACTTCGTTTACTGTCGGGATGAGCACGCTTCCTTCCGGAGTGACCGGCACCTGAAAATTGATCGGAACAGCGGACCAGATGCCGACATTGAATATGTCCCCCGGGCCGACGATATATTCCTTCGGATCGACCGGACCATCCATGATAACAGAGACCATTGTTCCAGCGGGCTGCTGTTGAGATGATTTGGAAGAGGAGGACCTCGAATCCTCTTCCCGATCGCGGTTCTGCGCAACTGCGCCG
>CALRIY020000015.1:0-45574 GCA_943364975.1 Synechococcus sp. UW140 | reverse complement strand
TTTGCATCGGGATTCACGTTCGGATTCCTGAACGGAAAGACGCCGCAGGAGTGTGTGAACTACGGCGTGGCGCACGGTGCGATGCTGATGACCACACGCGGCGATTCCAGCATGATCACGCTGGAAGAGCTGAATCATGTCGCCAAGGGTGGTAGCGCGAGGATCAAACGGTAAAGATCTAAAACACATAGAGACATAGGATATTTGTAGGGACGGATTCCTGTCTGTCCTTTTATTTATTTTAATCTCTTGAGGCTCTAATTCCCGCCGCTTGCGGCGTCATTCCGGCGAGCCCGCCGAAGGAGGGCGAAAGCCGGAATCCAGGATCTGGATGCCAGCGTACGCTAGTTCCGCTTTTTGAATCCCGCCTGGCGGAATCCAAAAGGCGGGACATGACAAGATACCTCGCGGCTTGCCCGCCTGCGGCGGGCTTGCCGCGAGGACATTCATTAGTATTCGAAATAAAAATCCGCAACGAACGCGAAGTTCGAAAATAAATGAACAAGGAGACCAGTCCATGATAACGCGAAGAGAGTTTATCGTTAAGTCCGTACAGGCTGCAGGCGTTGTTCCATTCCTTCATCTGCCGCTCGATGCGATGAGCATTGATGAACTGAACGAACCTCTCAGTGTGAGTATCTTTTCCAAACATCTGCAGTTCCTGGATTGTCCGTCCGCTGCCGCTGCCGCCGCAGAGATGGGATTTGCCGGACTTGATCTGACGGTCCGTCCCGGCGGACATGTAGAACCCGCAACGGTAAGGAAAGACCTTCCGGATGCAGTGCAAAAGATTCGTTCTGTTGGTTCGGAATGTTCGATGATCACAACAAGCATTGAAAGTGTACAGAATCCTTCCGATGTGGATATCATTGAAACAGCGGCAATGGCCGGTGTGAAATATTACCGGACGAATTGGTTCAAATATTCCGCCAGCACGTCCATGCCGGAAACGCTTGAATATTACACAGCCAGAGTGAAGGAACTGAGCCTGCTGAGCAAAAAACTTCGGATCACGGGATGTTATCAGAATCACGCAGGACGTGATGTCGGCTCTTCCTTTTGGGAAGTGCATACGATCCTCCGTGATGCCGATCCGGAATATTTCGGCGCCCAATTTGATATCCGCCATGCTGTAGTCGAAGGGGGATTTTCGTGGGAGAACGGATTCCAACTGCTTCTGCCGAAGATAAAAATGATCGTACTGAAGGATTTCAAGTGGGAGAAGAGCGGAGGGAAATGGCAGATCTTCAACACGCCGATCGGTGAAGGTATGGTTGATTTTACCGGTTACTTTAAGAAACTGAAAAAGGCAGGAGTGAAACCGCCCGTGTCTCTGCACTGTGAATATTCGATGGGGGGAGCGGAAAGAGGAGATCGAAAGATCACTGTTGATCCATCGTTCGTTTTCAGTACGATAAAGAAGGATCTAAACGCGATCCAACGCCTCTGGCAGGAAGCGTGACATTCTGTTTACGCCAATAAAAAAATCCCGCTCTCTATTAAAGATGCGGGATTTATTTTACAACCCTGAATCTACACTATTCTATACTCTTCATTCGCCATTCTGCATTTTCAATTTTCAATTTTTCATTGTCCATTGTCAATTGTCCATTGCTCTACTTCCCGATCGCCAGGATCGCATCGTCCCGTTTATCCTCGGACAGGAAGATGGTGGAGAGTTTCGTCACCAGAAAGATATTCGAGATATTCTTATTCAGATTGCACAGGATCATTTTCCCCCCTTTTGCCAGGAAGGAGGCATGGGCCACGGTCAAGATCCCGATCGCGGAGGAGTTCATATAGGTAACATCCGCCAGATCCAGGATCACTTTTACCTTTCCTTGATCCAATTGCGCCGCTAACACACTTTTCAACTCATCCGTTTCATTCCCGCCGATCAATGAACCCTTCGGTTCCAGAACCACGACGTTTCCGTCGTCCAGCGATGATGTTTTTATGCTCATTTGATCTCCTATTACCTGATAGTGGAATAATTCAACAGTGACTGATTCGGGAAGAACTGTGGCTTAAGATATTCAATCCGAATGAGAAAGCAAATAAAAAATACAGACAAAAATATCTTTGATTAAATACGGATTAACATTACTTTTGCACACTCAATTAGCCGAAAAGCCACCTATGACAGAAAAGCAGCAGTCTCCATCCTCCCCCGATATCCTTCAAGATGAGGTCCGTCGGCTCCGCCGCGCGGTGGAGGAGCTCTCCATTCTGAACGATATCGCCCGGGCGATCAGTGCTTCACTGAATGCCGAAGAGATCATGCAGACGCTCATCCGGAAATCGATCCGTGCCGTGAATGCAGAACAGGGTGTTATCACACTCGTGGAAGAGGAACAGAAATCGATGAAGACCCTCATCCGCACGATGGTGAGTTCCGCGGGCGCTCCCGCTTTCCATATGCATCAAGCGCTTATCGGATGGATGCATCTGAACAAGAAACCTCTCAGTGTTGATGATCCGGTGAATGATCCGAGATTCCGCGGTGTACAATGGGACGGCAACATCAAAACACTGCTCTGCGTACCGTTGATCGTAAAATCCGAACTGCGCGGAGTATTGACTGTCTATAATAAGAAGGATATGCAGTCGTTCAACACGGACGATCAGCGTCTCCTTGCGATCATCGCCGCTCAGTCCGCACAGGTAGTGGAGAATGCGCGTCTGATCGAAGAGGAAAAACTCTTCATTAAGATGCAGCAGGAGGTGGGACTCGCCGCAAAGATCCAGCGCGATCTGCTGCCGAGGAACAATCCGGGTCTGCATGGATACGATATCTTTGCACGCTCCATCGCTGCGCAGTCCATCGGCGGCGATTATTTTGATTTCATTCCGATGAACGACGGACGGATGGCGCTCTGTCTCGGCGATGTCTCCGGAAAAGGTCTTCCTGCATCACTGCTCATGGCGAATCTCCAGGCGACGCTGCGCGGTCAGACACTGGTCTCCCATCAGCCCTCCGAATGTCTTCTCCGCTCCAACAAGCTCTTGTATGAAAGCACCAGCCCCGAAAAATTTGCGACACTTTTTTACGGTGTGATCGATGTGAAGCACCACAGCATCCATTATTCCAACGCAGGCCATGACTGGCCGTTCCTCATTTCCAAGGATAACACGATCGAACGGCTCAAGGTCGGCGGACTGATGATCGGACTCCTTCCGCAGGCAAGTTATGAGGATATGGAGATCCCGCTCCAGCAGGGGGATATCCTCGTCATCCAGTCGGACGGCGTGAGTGAAGCGATGAATGCGAATCACGAACAATTCGGCGAGGAACGCCTCCAGGCGCTGCTGATACAGCACCGGGACCGGACCGCCGAAGAGATCATCGACATCGTGGTGAAAGAGGTCCGCATACATGCCGGTGCACATCCGCAATCCGACGATATCTCTATGATGGTGGTCAAGAGGATCATCTAACATTCCACAGTAAAAATTCAATACTCAGAAATGGAAGGGGGTACCAATGTTCCTTCGAATGGTATCGATGGGAGTCCAAGCCGAACATACCGAAATGTTCGCGAAAGCATATGATGAGAACGTCATTTCCGCACTGCGGGTCCAGCCGGGCTGCAGTTTCGCGTCGCTGCTGCAGAATGTCCATGATCATAAGGACTGCATCTCCCTGACCATCTGGGAGACGAAAGCGGAGACTGATGAATATGAAAAGAGCGGGTTGTTCAAAAAATTGGTCGAATCCCTGCGGACCTTTTATGAGGCGTCGGATGAGTTCGAACTGAAGCTGACCGATGACCTTTCCATCGAATACACACCTGTGCAGAAGGATCCGACGCTGAAGCAGTTCAACGATGAGGATACGCAGAAGGAATACATACAAAAATTCAATGCCACGCCGTATGCCGTGAAGATCATCACGCTGACCGTTCAGCACGATAAGATCGAGGAATTCGAGGAGATCTTCTCATCCAAAGTGATCCCGAAATTCAAGGAACAGAAAGGCTTTATCCACATCATCCTGCTCCGGAAGAACAACGAGTTCAATATCATCTCATTCTGGGATGAGACCATCGATCTCGATGCGGCTCCGGGCGGACAAGCCCTCAGCACGCTGACGCGCAGCATCTTCAACCTCCTCCCGTCATCCGTGCAGTGGCAGGTGTCGCACAAAGCATCGCGCTCCAGTTTTGCAACCACCGAAGAGATCTCTGCTTCTGTTTATCGGTGTCTCACAGGAGAGTGGTTCTCTAAATAATTATTCCGGCACCAGATCAGTATTTTTGGGGGGAAAGAATGATCGGCAAAACAATTCTGCAATACGAAATCCTTGAGCAGTTGGGTGAAGTCCCAATTCGGCTGGACTTAACGAGCAAAGCGATGTTAAGTCCAATTGCCGAATTGAGGATCCCGCCGAAAGGCGGGAGTTGGGGAGGCATTCGATGATCGGAAGGACTATACTTCAATATGAGATTGTGGAGCAGTTGGGTGAAGGAGGCATGGGGATTGTGTATAAAGCCAGGGATACAAAACTTGACCGTTTCGTCGCACTGAAATTCCTCACGAAGAACATCGGTTCCACCGATGCGGACCGACAGCGCTTCCTGCAGGAGGCGAAGGCTGCCGCCACACTCAATCATCCGAACATCTGCACCGTATATGATGTCTCTGAATTTGAAGGGCAGATGTTCATTGCCATGGAATTCATCGACGGAGAGACGCTGCGTGACCGCCGGAGCAACATCTCCGTGAAGCAATCGATCGAGATCGGGATCCAGGTCGCCGAAGCGCTTGCCGCTGCTCATGAAAAAGGGATCATCCACCGCGACATCAAACCGGAGAATGTGATGCTCCGGAAGGACGGCCTCGTGCAGATCATGGATTTCGGTCTCGCGAAACAGCAGGGGGCTTCCCGTCTTACCCGCGAAGGGAATACCGTCGGAACGATCGGATATATGAGCCCTGAACAGGTACAGGGATTCAATGTGGATCACCGCTCCGACATCTTCTCTTTCGGCGTGATGCTCTATGAACTTCTCTCCGGACAATCCCCGTTCAAAGGGATGCACGAAACGGCGATCATTTACGAGATCGTCAATGTCGATCCTGAACCGGTCTCTATAATAAAACCCGACCTTCCGCCTGACCTTGATGCCATTCTGTTGGAATGTCTGGCGAAAGATGCGGATGAACGTTACCAGTCCGCGAAAGAGATCGTAAAGGATCTCCGCAAACTCAAGCGTGAATCCAGCCGGCAGACTGCAAGCAGAATTCTCGCCGTCAGAAAGAGTCAGATCTCCTCCGGTTCGCGGCTTGCACCGATGACAACCGAGTTCGAGACAGTTCCGCAGCAGAAAGCGTTTCGATTCAATGTGTGGATGGCCGCCTCAGTCATGTCAGCACTCATCATCGTTGCGATGGCTGGATATTATTTTACGGTTCTGCGCACCGCTCCCGAATTGTTCCGGCTCTCGTTCGAAACTGCGGATGGAACGATCTTCAACTCGACCAACGGCGGGCATATAGCACTGTCGCCTGATGGTACAATGATCGTATACGTTGCAACGGATTCTTTGGGGAAGGATCATTTATGGGTCCGCTCGCTGAGTTCTCCGACACCAATATTGCTCTCCGGTACGGACAATGCCATCTATCCGTTCTGGTCGAATGACAGCAGAATGATCGGATATTTTGCAGACCAGAAATTGAAAAAGATCGACGCAAAAGGGGGGCCGTCATTCACCATCTGTGATGCGTCATCAGGCCGGGGCGGAACATGGAATGCGAACGGCATTATTGTCTTTTCGCCTGTCAGCAATGGACCGCTGCATCAGGTTGCAGCTGCCGGCGGTGTGTCGAAACCGGTCACAACGCTCGATTCCCTTGAATTGGAAGCAAACAACCGCTGGCCCTTCTTCCTGCCGGATAACGAACATTTTCTGTACACGGCTCAGACGACGAAAGCTTCACTGGACGAGGACGCCGAACAGATCCGTATCGGCTCACTGAGCGGCGGAAACGGTCCGGTGCTCATTCGTGCAACGAGCAATGCAGTGTATGACAATGGCTATATCCTCTATTACAAACAGAACTCAGTTCTCATGCAGCCGTTCGATGTTGGTTCGCTGACACTTGCCGGAGATCCGGCGCCGATCGTAGAAAATGTTCTGTACTCCCGTCCTCGTAGCAAAGGAGCATTCTCTGTTTCGCAGAACGGACGGATGTTGTATTTAGGGACTTCAAAGACCAGCAACGAGATGGCGATCTTTACGATGGACGGGGTTGTTCAGAGCAGGATCAAGATCAACTCGCCTCCGACGGTGGCAACGTTCTCGCCGGACGGAAAGTTTTACGCAGTCGATATCTATGATGAAGCGGCGAAAAATACCGACTTATGGATCCATGATATTGTGCGGAACAGCGATACGCGCCTGACGTTCGATAAAAGGTTAGAACTTGTCCCGGTATGGTCTCAGGATGCGTCAAAGATCTATTTCAGTTCGAACAAATCCGGAGTATTCAATATTTTTGAAAAGAACAGTAATGGGACCGGAGAGGAATCTCTGGTCTATGAGTCTAAAAGTCCTTCATACGCTACCGATATTTCGCAGGATGGAACAAAATTGCTGTTATCGGTCCAGACCCAAGGGATTCAAAAGTGGGATATTGGCATATTCGATCTTACCACAAAGAAATATCTCCCGTTGCTGACATCTGAATTCAATGAATGGGTTGGAACATTCTCTCCAGATGGAAAATGGTACACGTACATGTCCA
Organism: Synechococcus sp. UW140; assembly: GCA_943364975.1. Lineage (GTDB taxonomy): Bacteria > Bacteroidota > Ignavibacteria > UBA10030 > UBA8401 > UBA8401. The sequence goes on along the minus strand of CALRIY020000015.1, from coordinate 38,824 downwards.
ATGAAACCGGTCGGTTTGAGATCTACATCCGTCCGACGGATGGTTCTCCCAGCAAATGGCAGGTATCGACGAATGGCGGAGAGAATCCCCGTTGGTGCAGCAATGGCAAGGAGATCTTGTACCATATCGGAAATCAACAGATCGTTTCCACGGCGGTGAATGTCTCCGGTGATCAGATCGAAGTGGGAACGAGCACCCAAATGTTCAAGATCGATCCCGGTTTTCAGAATAGAGTATCGGATATCTCCATCGATGGGAAGATGGTATTGACATCGCGAGCGCTGAACACACAATTGCTCAAGAACGGTTCAGTGATCATGAATTGGCAAAACCTGGTAGAGAGGAAATAACGAATTTTTGGTTCATTGATCCATTGAATCATTGAGCCATCATGAAAGCAAATGAATATATTTTCCGGTTCTTCAATGTTCCAATGAATCAATGAATCAATAACAAGAGGTTGTTCAGTTTATGATCGGTCAAATGATTTCACATTACAGGATCTTGGAGAAGCTCGGAGAAGGCGGAATGGGAGTGGTGTATAAAGCCCAGGATACAAAACTGGACCGTCCGGTCGCCATCAAATTCCTGCCGTCGCATCTCTCCAGTCACGCTGAGAATAAAGCGCGATTTCTGCAGGAGGCAAAAGCAACAGCGGCGCTGAATCACCCGAACATCCTCTCCATCTTCGAGATCAACGAACATGAGAAGAACACATTCATCGTGCTCGAATACATCGACGGCGAGACGCTGAAGGACCATCTGGCTTCGTTGGATACCGGTTCCGGTGCTCCGGTGAAACAGGCTATTGAATGGACCGAAAAGATCGCACAGGGACTGAAGATCGCTCACGACAAGAATATCATTCACCGCGATATCAAAGCGGAGAATATCATGCTGACCAAAAACGGCCAGCTGAAGATCATGGATTTCGGTCTGGCGAAACTCCGCAGCAGCAGTTCGCTGACCCGCGCCGGTTCCTCTCTCGGCACATTATCCTACATGTCCCCGGAACAGGCCCAGGGAATTCCGGCGGACCAGCGCTCCGATCTCTGGTCGCTCGGCGTTCTCTTCTTTGAGATGCTCACCGGCGATCTGCCGTTCAAATCCGAACACGAGGCCGGCTTGATGTACCTCATCGTCAACCAGGATCCGCCGCTCCCGAGCGAACTGGACCGACGGCTCCCTGAATCGGTGGACCTGCTGGTGAAAAAGATGCTGGAAAAGGAACGGGAGAAACGTTTCCAGAATGTGGATGAGCTGCTGTCGGCGCTGAAACAGCTCACCGAGAATCTCGATTCAAAACAGGCCGGCCCGAAACGTCTGGCCATCGCCGTGATGCCGTTCTCCACCATCGGCGGCGATAAAGAGAACGAATATTTCGGCGACGGATTGACCGATGAGCTCATCGTGAGTCTTTCGCAGCTGAAGGATTTCGATGTCATCTCCCGGACGAATTCGATCCAATACAAGAATACCGCGAAGGATATCAAGACCATCGGACGGGAACTCGGCATCCGCTATCTGCTCGAAGGAAGCGTCCGGAAGTTCCAGGACAATCTCCGCATCACCGTGCAGTTCATCGATGTAGAGAACGGACGCCAATTGTGGGCCGAATCATTCAAAGGGAAGATGGAAGATGTGTTCGACATCCAGGAGAAAGTATCGAAGCAGGTTGTCGATGCGCTCATGGTGAAACTCTCTCCGAATGAAAAGATCATTCTCACCAAACGTTCGACGGTCAATGCGGAAGCGTTCGATTGTTATCTCCGTGCGCGTGAATTCCTGTATCGCCGCACCAAGAGCAGTCTTCAGTTCGCCATCCACTTGTTCCAGAAAGCGATCGAGATGGATACTCGGTATGCGGCTGCGTACGCAGGACTCGGCGAATCGTATGCCACGCTCCATTACGATTATGATACCAAAGAGATCTGGGTGGAAAAAGCGATCGAATCGAGTCTGAAAGCGCTGATGTATGATTCCACCGTTGCCGAAGCATATGCGGCGCTGGCGATGGCGTATTTCAGCAAAAAGTCGATCCAGGAAGCGGAGACCGCAGCGCGGAAAGCGATCGAACTCGGTCCGAATATCTTCACCGGTTACTGGGTGCTTGCGCGCATCTGTCATGTGATGAACCGTGATGAAGAGGCAGTAAGTCTGCTGAAAAAGACAGTCGAACTCAATCCGGATTTCCATACGGCGTTCGGCGAGCTCCGTATGTCGTACGAACGGCTGGGACAAAAGGACAATATGGAAGCGATCATCCAAAAAATGCTCCAGATGTTCCCGCTCTATCTGGCGAAGCACCCGGATGATGCACGTTCGCATATCCATTATGCCATTCAGCTGGCTGCGGTGGGAAAGAAGGAAGAAGCCCTCATTCAGGCAAAAAGAGCTATCGACCTGAGTCCGGATGATCCGCTTATGTTCTATAATGCTGCATGCGTCTATTCCCGTCTCGACCAAAAGGAAGAAGCGGTGGAGACGTTGAAAAAATCCATCATGGCGGGACTCGAGGATTATGAATGGATCAAGACCGATACGGATTTCGATCCGATCAGGAATGAACCCGGATTTATCGAGATCATGAAAGGGAAGTAACAAAAAAGCGAATTGATTCATCGGTTCATTGTATCATTGTCCCATTGGTTCAAGTGCGCGCATAAAGTTCTTCAATGAACCAAAGAACGAATCAAGAAATGAATAAATCATATGGTTGGTAAGGTAATATCTCACTATAAGATCCTGGAAAAACTCGGCGAAGGCGGAATGGGAGTGGTGTACAAAGCCCAGGATACCAAACTCGACCGTTTTGTCGCTCTCAAATTCCTCCCCGCACATGTTGCGAAGTCGGAACAGGAGAAAACCCGTTTCTTTCAGGAAGCGAAATCCGCATCGGCGTTGAACCACCCGAATGTCTGCACCATCTACGGCATTGACGAAGCGGATGAGATGCAGTTCATCGAGATGGAACTGGTGGACGGTGTAACGCTGCGGGAGAAAGTCGCCGTGTCGAGTCCGCTCAGTTTCAAACAGGTGACGGAGTACGGTATCCAGATCGCCGAAGCGTTGCAGGAGGCGCACAGCAAAGGGATCATTCACCGCGATATCAAAGCGGAGAATATCATGGTGAACTCGAAGGACCAGATCAAAGTGATGGATTTCGGTCTCGCTAAACTGAAGGGGTCGCTGAAACTGACGCGGACTTCCAGCACCATCGGAACGCTGGCATACATGTCCCCGGAACAGATCCAGGGGATCGAAGCGGATACACGGTCCGATATCTTCTCGTTCGGCGTCGTGCTGTTCGAAATGTCCACCGGAAAGATGCCCTTCCGAGGCGAACACGAAGCGGCAGTGATGTATTCCATCGTCAATGAAGAACCGGAGAATGCCTCCAGATACCGGAATGACATTCCCGAAGAACTATTGCACATCCTTAAAAAATCACTGGAGAAGGATCCGGAGGACCGGTATCAGTCGATGGCAGAGATCGTCGTCGATCTTCGCCGGCTGAAGAAGGAATCGACCCGTGTTGTGCGGACAAAAGAATTCACCGCCGCCGCTCCGCCGAAAAAGAACGGGAAGTCTGTCCGACAGCGTCTGCGGGATGTGAATTCGCTCGTGATGATCGGTTCGATCATTCTGCTGTTCTTTATTGCCGGGATATTCTCCTTCGATGGGGTCCGCACCTGGTTCAGCGGCGGGAGCGAGAAGAAAGTGATCGTCGTGCTGCCGTTCGAGAATCTTGGACCGGATGATAAGAATTATTTTGTGGACGGGATGACCGACGAAGTGACGAGCAGATTGTCCGGACTCTCCGGATTGAAAGTGATCGCCCGTTCGAGCGCTGTTCAGTATAAAAATACCACGAAGACCTTGAAGCAGATCGGAGAGGAACTCGGTGTGAATTATATCCTGCAGGGGACCGTCCGATGGGAAACGGTGGATGGGAAAACGAATGTCCGTGTGAACCCGACGCTTATTCGAGTAGAGGATGAGACGCAGGCATGGTCCGAATCGATCGAATCAGTTTTGTCGAGTGCATTCAAACTGCAGTCCGACATCGCCAGCCGGGTGGCCCTTGCCATGAATGTGGCGCTGGTGAAGACAGAGCAGCGTTCATTGTCCTCAGCGTTGACCGAAAATTCCGAAGCGTATGATAATTACCTGCAGGCGGTGGATTATGCTGACCGGAGCATCGCGAAGACCGATCAGGAGATCGCGATGAAATTATTCGAACGCGCCATCCGTCTCGATCCCAAATTTGCAGCGGCGTATGCCCGTCTTGGAAAAGCACATGCCAGCTACTATTGGTTCTTCTATGACCGGTCGCCGGAACGGATCGAAAAATCCCGTCTGGCAGCAGAAAAAGCGGTGGAACTTGCACCGGAACTGTCGGAAGCGCACGAGGCCATGGGCTGGTTCCATTATCATACGAAGTTGGACTATGTCAACGCGTTGAAAGAGTTCGAACTTGCGCTGAAATACCGTCCCAACAATCCTCAGGTGCATTACGGCATTGCGGCAGTGATGCGGCGGCAGGGGAACATCCAGGGCTCCATTGATGCGTTCAAACGTTCCATCGAGTCCAATCCCCGCGCAGCAGACATCCTTCGACAATTGGGTGAGACTCTGACACTGCAGCGCAAATATGAGGAAGCGGATACATACCATGACCGATCCATTGAACTTGCACCGGATATCATGGTGACGTATTGGGATAAGACCAAGAATATCCTGTTATGGAAAGGAGATCTTGAATTGGCTCGTTCCCTCGTTTCTGAAGCCAGGAAGGTGGGAAAGATCGAAGAAACGGAGTATTCAATTTATGATATGGACTTTATCGTTGAACGCGCCGGCGGAAAATATGCTGCTGCGGTCACGGCGCTGAATACGTCGAGCACTTCGGAGATACGAAATACTCAATTCTATTTTGCACCGACCGTTCTGCTCAGGGCATTGCTGGAACGCGACCGAGGAGAGAATTCCCTGGCAAAGCGATACTTCGACAGTGCCGTTACCGTATTGGAAAAGAAACTCCAGCTGAATAAGGACGATGAACGTGTCTACAGTGCTCTTGGCATTGCCTATGCCGGTCTCGGGAACAAAGAAAAAGCGGTTGAATTTGGACGCCGAGGTATGGAAATGCTTCCGGTGGAAAAAGAAGCATGGCGCGGTTCATGCCGTATGATCGAAATGGCGGAGATCTATGTAATGATCGGTGAACAGGAAAAAGCGCTCGACTTGATCGCACGTCTGCTCTCGATACCGGCCGAGCTTTCACCGGCCTATTTGAAACTCGACCCGGTGTGGAAGCCGCTGAAGAACAATAAGCGGTTCCAGATGCTTATCCAATAAAAAATAATGTAATTGATCCATCGGTTCATCGTATCATTGACTCATTGGTACATTGAATCACTTCAATGGTTCAATGAACAAATCAACAAATGAAAAAAATCCTATGATCGGTCAAACTATTTCTCATTATAACATCCTCGAAAAGATCGGCGAAGGCGGCATGGGCGTCGTCTACAAGGCGCAGGATACCACACTCGATCGTTTCGTCGCCGTCAAGTTCCTTCCGGCCCATCTCTCCGCAACAGGAGAGAATAAATCCCGATTCCTTCAGGAAGCAAAGGCTGCCGCGGCGCTCAATCATCCGAATATCCTGAATGTGTACGAGATCGACGAACAGGACGGGATGATGTTCCTGGTGATGGAGTTCCTGGACGGGGAAACGTTGAAGGATCATATGAACGGTTTAAGGACGGGCCCCGGTCTTCCGTACAAACAGGCACTTGATTGGGCGATGCAGATCGCAAAAGGATTGAAAGCGGCGCATGATAAGAACATCATTCACCGCGATATCAAGCCGCAGAACATCATGCTCACCGCCAGCGGGAATATCAAGATCATGGATTTCGGTCTTGCGAAATTGAAGAGCGGTGCAGGACTGACGAAGACCGGTACATCCCTCGGGACCCTTTCGTACATGTCCCCGGAGCAGGTACAGGGGATCGCAACAGACCAGCGCTCCGATATCTGGTCACTCGGTGTGGTGCTCTACGAGATGCTCACCGGCGACCTGCCGTTCAAAGCAGAACATGATGCCGGACTTCTTTATCTGATCTCGAACGAGGATCCTCCGGTGCCGAGCGAGATGGACAAGAAGATCCCGCGTCAGTTGGATCAGTTGATGAAGAAATTCATCGAGAAGAACCGCGAACACCGTTTCCCGACCATCGATGCAGCATTGAAGGAGATCTCCGAGGTGATTGCCGCCATTGAAACGGCAGGAACACAATCCAAAACGAAAGCGATCGCCGTTCTGCCGTTCGGGAACATCAGTCCGGACAAAGAAAGCGATTATTTCAGCGACGGTCTGACCGAAGAGCTCATCGCGAATCTGGCAAAACTGAAGGATATCCGAGTGGTACCGCGTGCCACATCCATGCATTACAAAGGGACGGCGAAGGACGTGAAGTCCATCGCACGTGAACTCGGTACCCGGTATATCCTCTCGGGCAGCGTACGGAAATTTCAGGAGAACCTCCGCATCACCGTTGAACTGATCGATGTGGAGTTGGATACGCAGTTGTGGGCCGAAACGTACAAAGGGAAACTGGATGACGTGTTCGATATCCAGGAACAGGTCTCCAAACAGATCGTGGAAGCGCTGATGGTGAAACTCTCCCCGACAGAGAAGATCGTGTTGACAAAACGATCAACGCTGAATCCCGAAGCATTCGACTGCAATCTGCGCGCGCGGAATTTTCTCTATCAGCGCACCAAGAAGAGCATGAACTTCGCCATTCAGTTGTTCCAAAAGGCTGTCGAACTCGATCCCCGCTACGCAGATGCGTACGCCGGTATCGGTGAAGCGTATTCATCCATGTATCAGGATGTGGAACGGAACGAACAGTGGCTGGATAAATCCATCGAAGCAAGTCTGAAAGCACTGATGTATGATTCCACGCTTCCCGAAGCATATGCGGCATTGGGACTCGGATACTACAGCAAGCGTATGTTCGATGATGCTGTTACTGCGAGTAAGAAAGCGATCGAACTTGATCCGAACAACTTCCTCGGATACTGGATTCTCGGACGTATCTATAATAATACGGACCGCTATTCCGAATCGGAGAATCTTTTCCACAAAGTGCTTGAATTGAATCCTGATTTCTATTCCGTCTACGGTGATCTGCAGATCGTCTACGGCAGGATGGGAGAGAAGGAAAAATATCAAAAGATCCTGCATGAAGGACTTACAACATATAAACGGTATCTCTCTCAGCATCCTGATGATTCACGCGGACACATGTATTATGCTACGGATCTGGCGCAGGTCGGTCGGAAAGAAGAGGCGAAAGTGCAGGCAGCCAAAGCGATCGAACTTTCACCTGATGATCCGTTGATGCTGTACAATGCGGCATGTTTTTATGCCCAGATGGGTGAGAAAGTGGCGGCAATCCAGTCCATAAAGGATGCCATCGCCGTGGGATATGGAAACTTTGAATGGCTGACGAGGGACACCGATCTCGATTCGCTCCGTGATGATCCTGAATTTAAGGAACTGATCAAAGGAAAATAGACAGAATAATAACTTTGAATTTAATCATTGATCCATTTTCTCATTGCGTTACGTAAATGTTCGTCAATGAACAAATGATGCAATGGGTCAATGAATAGATCCATAAAGGCAGCGAAAATATGATTGGTCAAACGATAGCACAATATAAAATTTTAGAGAAACTTGGCGAAGGTGGTATGGGAGTAGTCTATAAGGCTACCGATACTAAGCTTGACCGTTTCGTCGCCCTGAAGTTCCTTCCCGATCATGTGAAGAGCGGTTCGAATGAACTGGAACGGTTCTTTGTGGAAGCGAAAGCATCCGCATCACTGAACCATCCGAATATCTGCACCATTTACGGGATCGAAGAATTCGAAGGCAGGCACTTCATCGTCATGGAGTTCGTCGACGGACAGACGTTGCAGGAACGGAAGAACACGCTGTCGCAGAAGCAGGCGCTCGACATCGGGATCCAGATCGCCGAAGGTCTTGCCGCCGCACACGATAAAGGTGTCGTCCATCGGGACATCAAACCGGAGAATATCATGATCCGGAAGGACGGCATCGTTCAGGTGATGGATTTCGGTCTGGCAAAACTCCGCGGCGCATCACGTCTCACCAAAGAAGGGAGCACCGTCGGCACTGCCGGGTATATGTCTCCCGAACAAGTGCAGGGACAGGACACGGACCATCGATCGGATATTTTTTCCCTCGGTGTCCTTTTGTATGAGATGCTTGCCGGTCAGATCCCGTTCAAGGGAGTCCACGAAACAGCGATTGCATACGAGATCGTCAATGTCGATTCACCGCCGATGTCGTCCGTAAAACCGGATATCACTCCGGAATTGGATTCGGTGATCCTTGAGTGTCTTGAAAAAGATCCGAAAGAACGTGCACAATCCGCCAGTCAGGTCGCGCTCGATCTGAAACGCTGCCGCCGTGAATCGAGCCGGTCGCGGGCAAGCAGGACGATGGCCGCACGTCCGAATCTTTCATCATCGCGGATGAGTTATACATCGAATGATATAGAACAATCCGCGGAAAATGTCTCTGCGAAAAAAAGTTTTCCGTGGATCATCATCGCCGTTGTTGCTGTGGTGATGCTCGGCGCTGGATTCGGCATCTCAAAAGTGTTCATGACTGCTAAGGCCGAATCACCTGCGCCGGTGATCAGTGCGACCATCGCTCTGCCGGCAGGACTGAAATACCATAATGGATTGGGTGGACATTCCGCGATCTCACCGGACGGTTCGAAATTTGTCTTCGTCGCGACCGACTCGATGCTCCGTTTCGGATTATGGGTGCGTCCTCTCAATTCCTCCGAAGCGAAGATTCTGCCCGGTACCGAGAATGCACAATATCCATTCTGGTCGCACGACAGCCGCTCCATCGGTTTCTTTGCGGACGGGAAACTGAAGACGATCGACGAAAAGGGAGGTCCGGTCATGACCCTGGCGGAAGCACCGTTCGGCCGGGGAGCCACGTGGAGCAGTTCGGGAGAGATCATTTACAGTCCCTCGGTCATCGAGGTGAATCTTTTGGCTGTTTCTGCTTCAGGCGGCATTCCCCGACGGGTCACGAATTTCGATTCGACAGCGAAAGCAGTGCCGAGATTCCCTTCCATGATGCCCGACGGAGACCATTTCATCTTTTCTATGATCACGCTTGGCAACAATTACACACACGCTGATCTCTACGTCGGTTCTTTGAAGGATGGATCATCGAAGAAGGTCATGGATGAAAGTTCATTCGGCATGTATGCCTCAGGATATTTATTCTCGTTCCGGCAGGGGACAATCATCGCTCAGGGTTTCGATCCCGTAACACTGACCGTCACCGGAAAACCGACCGCGATCCAGGGGAACGTCAATTCGTGGTCACCGCGCGGCAAGGCGGACTTTTCCGTCAGTGAGAACGGTCTGCTCGTTTTTTCACTCGGCGGTACCTCCCGTTCGAGCGAATTGTTCTGGATAGACCGGCAGAGTACGAATACGCTCATCGGAAATTTCGATCCGTTCCTTTCCATCAAACTCTCTCCGGATAACACGAAGATCGCCTATGATCAGATCGATTCCAAAGGAGAGAGTCCGACCGTTTGGATCTTTGATATCGCAACGTCGGTCAGGACCCGGCTGACGTTCGATGCCGACGGAGGCAGTACACCCATCTGGTCCCGCGATGGTTCGTTGATCTATTATAACGCTGACCGGAACGGGAGCAAAGCGAATATCTTTGTGAAACGGTCGGACGGTTCGGGTGAAGTGAAACATTTCCTTTCAGGAACTGATAAAACGGTCGGGTATATCTGTCAGGATGTTTCGCCGGACGGGCGGTATCTTCTGGTGACCATCGGAAATGAATCGGGGAAAGAGCTGGGTGTGGTGGATCTGAGCGACACGGTGAAAGAACGGTCGATACAGAAATTACATATCTATGGATCGAATGCCTGTTTCTCACCGGACGGGAAATGGATCGCGTATAATGTCGTTGAATCGGGAGCCTCACGGTTGTATGTCTCATCATTCAGGGGAGTCGAAGGGAAATGGCTTCTTCCGACAGACGGTGCATCGAATCCGTTCTGGGTGAAGAACAGGATCATCTTTTATTCCGCGACCCGCGACAGTTATGAAGGCTGCGATGTCTCCTTCACGAACGGAAGTCCGGTCTTCGATCAACCGACCTCCATCTTTATGCTCGGCCGGTCTCAGAATGCCTATCTTTATGGTGTATCCAAAGAAGGGGACCGGTTCCTCGGTTTCCGTCCCGCTAACGCCGGCGTCGGAACGAACATCTCGCTGCTGGTGAACTGGAAAGGGCTTGTTACCGAAGAGCAGAGGAATTGATTCATCGGATCATTTAATCATTGACTCATTGTCCGGCAAGCAGCTCGCCAATGAGCCGATGATTCAATCAACAAATGAAAAAATCTTATGATCGGTCAATCAATATCACAGTATAGGATTTTGGAAAAACTGGGTGAAGGCGGTATGGGCGTTGTCTACAAGGCCCAGGATACCAAACTCGACCGCTTCGTCGCGCTCAAATTCCTTCCTGCGCACATGGCCGCATCGGAGCAGGATAAGGTCCGATTCGCTCAGGAAGCAAAATCTGCCGCTGCGTTGAACCACCCGAACGTCTGTTCGATTATTGATATCCAGGAAATTGATAATCAAATGTTCATCGTGATGGAATTCGTTGACGGTGTCACGCTGCTGGAGAAGAAGTCATCTCTCACACAAAAGCAGGCGATTGATGTTGCTATCCAGATCGCTGAAGGACTAGCTGCAGCGCATGAGAAGGGCATCGTTCACCGGGATATCAAACCGGAGAACGTCATGGTCCGTAAAAACGGTATTGTGCAGGTGATGGATTTTGGATTAGCAAAATTGGTCGGTGCATCGCGTTTGACGAAAGCAGGCAACACGGTCGGCACCTTAGGATATATGTCGCCCGAACAGGTGCAGGGACAGGAAACGGACCACCGTTCGGACATTTTCTCGTTTGGCGTCCTGTTGTATGAGATGCTGACGGGAAGATCACCCTTTAACGGAACTCACGAAAGCGCAATCCTTTACGAGGTCGTCAATGTCGATGTTCCTCCACCGTCAACACTGAAGCCCGGGCTCGATCCGGAACTCGATAGAATTGTTTTAGAATGCATGGAAAAAGATCCGAACGAACGGATGCAATCCATTAAACAGGCGGCGATCGATCTGAATAGATTTAAAAGGACATCAAGTCGTTCAAGGGCAAGCAGAACGTTTTCGACGAATGCAATGTCCAATGTGAACCATAACGCCGGTTCAAATTCATTCCCATCTTCTTTTCGGATTTCTGGTGTTGTACCATATACTGCAGCGATTGTCTTTTTTATTACGACTGTTATTATTTCGTATTTATATCTTTTTCCAAAAGCAACCAGTCAACCGCTCATACGCTCCAGTATCCTTTTTCCGGATACATCATTGGTCATCGATGGTGGTATGTTGGCGTTATCACCGGACGGAACAAAATTGGCATTCATTGGAGAGGATCCAAGAGGAGTTCGGAAAATATGGGTTCGTACACTTTCAACGTTCTCAGCAATCGAATTACCCGGGACCGAAAAGGCTCTGTTCCCTTTTTGGTCACCGGACAGTAGATATATAGGATTCTTTGCTGAAAAATCAATGAAGAGAACCGACGCACATGGCGGAGGATTATTAACACTGTGTGAGTGGGACACGCCATTTGGTGCAACATGGAGTGAAGATGGAAGTATTTATTTCTGCAGTTGGCAAAAACGCGGAATCTTGCGGGTTCCCTCACAGGGAGGAGCCGTCACCACGATCGTTCCTGCTCAAAAAGGTGAAGTGTTAACGTATCCGCACATGCTCGATGATGCAAAAACTATTCTCTATAATAGATTTGTTGCGTCAAAGGATTCTTCATTTATGGATGGAGTGTATGCGTATTCTTTCGGTTCCAATGATAGTCGATTGCTTGTACCAAATGCAGTGAACGCGCAATATGCGAATGGCTATCTCCTCTCCATTCAGGAAAAGGTACTCTTTGCCCAGCCATTCGATCCTGTTGCTGTCGAAGTACAAGGCGAAGCGAATATTGTTGCACAGCAAGTTGCCGGTATAGGGAATTATGGCAAAAGTAATTATTCGGTATCGCAGAATGGATTGCTGGTCTATGCTGCAGGTTCATCATACGATAATGCGGTGATTCAGATCCTGGACAGATCGGGGAAGGGGATAAAACAGTTCGACACAAAGTCTTCGTTTGATGATCCAAAGTTTTCTGATGACGGCTCGAAGATCGCGGTCACTCGGTATATTAATCAGGAACGTGCCGATATCTGGATTATTGATGTGGCACGCGGTACAATGTCTCGTTTTACTTTTGATGATGCAGAAGAAGATGATCCTGTGTGGTCGCACGACGGGAATGCAATGATCTATGCAATGAGGGGAGATATTGTTCGGAAATCATTTGTGTCGAACGGCAAAAATGAGGTGTTGTATCAGTCAACGGGCGATATGGTTCCGTACGATCTTTCACTCGATGGCAAATTCTTATTGTTTGCGGATTTGTCTTCGAATTCACAGCGCGATATCTTTATGCTGCCACTTGAAGGGAAACGCGATCCTATTATTATTGCAGGCACGGATTTTTCTGAAATGAATGCCGAATTTTCTCCTGATGGCAAGTGGATCGTATTCTCCTCGAATGAAACAGGGAGATCTGAAGTATATGCGCTCGCATCCGATCTGAAAAGTCCAAAAGTGCAGATATCGACAAGTGGCGGAGTAATGCCGCATTGGACTAAATTCGGAAAGAATATAATGTATGTCGATCCTGATCAAAATCTCTTTGAAGTGCCCGTTTCAATGAAAAACGGGAACCTTGAAGCCGGTAATCCTGTCAAACTCTTTCATTCCGATATCGAAGGAAATCCCGCTCGATCGATTTATGATGTGACCCCGGATGGGAATAAGATCGCTATCATTAAATTATTGGACAATAAACAGCTTTTGAAACCCATCAACTTGGTAACGAATTGGAATACTGAGTTACAAAAACAATAAACCCTTGAGATATTTGTAAAAAACTTCAGTGAATCGGCTACCAAAATTTTGCTCGGACAAATAATATCGCAATATAAGATCCTCGAAAAGCTTGGTGAAGTCCCAATCCGACTGGACTTAGCAAGCGAAGCGCAGCTAAGTCCACAAGTCGGATTGAGGATCCCGACGAAAGTCGGGAGCCAGAGAGAAATCGTATGATTGGTCAAATAATTTCACAATATAAAATTCTTGAGAAATTAGGTGAAGTCCCAATTCGGCTGGACTTAACGAGCGCAGCGAAGTTAAGTCCATTTGCCGAATTGAGGATCCCGCCGCAAGGCGGGAGCCAGAGGAGAATTATATGATAGGACAGACTATTTCTCAATATAAGATATTGGAAAAGCTTGGTGAAGGAGGTATGGGAGTAGTTTACAAAGCTACCGACACCAAACTCGACCGTTTCGTCGCTCTCAAATTCCTTCCGTCGCATCTTGCCGCATCGGAGCAGGATAAGGCGAGGTTCATCCAGGAAGCAAAGTCCGCATCGGCGCTCAATCATCCGAATGTCTGCACCATCCATGATATTTCCGAACACGATGGACAGCTCTTCATCGTCATGGAATTCGTCGACGGGAAGTCGCTGAAGGATAAGAAAGAACAGCTCGGTGCGAAACAGATCCTCGAGATCGGTATCCAGGTCGCTGAAGGACTTGCCGCTGCCCACGAAAAAGGGATCGTCCACCGCGATATCAAGCCGGACAATATCATGATCCGTAAGGATGGTATTGTGCAGATCATGGATTTCGGTCTTGCAAAATTGTATACATCCGGCAATGTCTCGCGTCTCACGAAAGCCGGGACGACAATGGGGACGATGGGTTATATGTCTCCCGAGCAGGTTCAAGGACTCGACGTTGACCACCGCACCGACATTTTTTCACTTGGCGTTGTTTTGTATGAATTGCTTGCCGGCGAATCGCCGTTCAAAGGTGTGCACGAAACGGCGATCATGTACGAGATCGTGAATGTCGATCCGGCACCGATCTCCGCGATCAAAGAGGGGACCGATCCAGAACTTGACCATATCATTCTGGAATGTCTGCAAAAAGAGAAGGATGACCGCTGCCAGTCCGCCAAAGAATTGGCAAAGGATCTGCGGAAGATCAAGAAATCGACCGGACACACGAACAGCCGGGCATATTCCGTTCTGCGGTCCAAAAGTCATCCGCAGTCCGCTTCAAAATCGAGCAACGCTCCTTCCGGCTCGTTCGTATTGGAGATCATGAACCGCAGGATCGATCTCTCGAATATTTTCGGTTCATCCATGCTTCCGTGGATCATCATCCTGCTGCTCTTAGGATCCCTTGTTTCGGCATGGATCATTTTTCGTCAGCCTCAATCGGAAACGATCATCACAAGATTCATGCTGGATATCGGTGATGATAAAGTGCTCGACATCAGCGCATATCCCGCTCTTTCCATTTCGCATGACGGCACGATGATCGTCTATAAAGCGAACAACCGCTTCTATCTCCGGAGGATGAATACGCTGGAATCTTCGGCGATCGAAGGGATAGAGAATTGTTCCTCGCCGTTCTTCTCGCCGGATGATAAATGGCTGGGCTACTTCCGGAACGGTAAATTGGAAAAGATCTCTGTCACCGGAGGGACTCCCATTGTGCTTGCTGAATCCATGGACAACAGGGGCGGAACATGGGGAAAGAACGGCGAGATCGTTTTCTCTCCGTTCGCTGTCACAGAGTTGAAGATGGTCTCCGGTGTCGGAGGTCCGGCCAAGAGCATCACGAAGATCGATTCTGCACAGAATGAACGGACCCATCGCTGGCCCTCCTTCATGCCGGACGGCAGACATGTTCTGTTCACTGTCGGGATGATCTCTAGTCCGGATTATTATGAGAACGCCCGCATTGATGTTGTCGATATCGAAACAGGAGATCGAAAGACGGTCTTCCGGGGTGCGAGCAATGCAAAATATATCGAGACGGGACATCTCTTCTTCTCACGGTCAGGTATCCTCTATATTGTGCCGTTCGATGCGGATAAGCTGGAAGTGACGGGTCAGCCGGTTCCCGTGGTGCAGGGAGTGTACAGCGAGACGACGACCGGTATTACGAATTATGTTGTGTCAGATAACGGAACATTGGTCTATCTTCCCGGTGCTGTTGAAGGCGAAAGCCGAAAGATCGTCAAGATCAATCTGAAAGGGGAGACGACGGTGATCGATTCCGGCAGTCACCCCTATATTGAGCCCAAACTTTCCCCCGATAACAAAAAAATTGCAGTGGTCATCCGCGACGGTGAGAACTTCGATGTCTGGATCTTTAATATCGCCAGCCGCACGCTGAACAAACTTACCTTCGGTGGACTGAACCGCACCCCGCTCTGGTCGCCGGACGGGAAGTCGATCGCATTCTTTAGAAGAACGAAGGATGGAAAGACCGGGATCTTCGTGAAGCCGTCGGACGGCAGCGGAGATGAAAAAATGATCTATGATGCTGTCGATATCAGAGTGTATCTGAATCATTGGTCCCGCGACGGGAAATTTCTCTTGGTGGATAATCTCACAAAGAATTCGCAATCCGATATGCTTGTTATACCGCTGACCGAAGGCAAAACTCCGTGGAAATTTCTGGAAACGGCCAGGGATGAATACGAGTCGAGTCTTTCACCCAATGGGAAGTGGGTCTCCTATCTGTCGGATGAAGCCGGCTCGTATCAGATCTATGTCCGATCCTTCCCGGAGAAGGAAGGGAAATGGCAGATCTCCAATGATGTTGCAGAAGAACCGCGCTGGTCTCCGGACGGGAAGTTTTTGTATTACCGGAAGAGTTCTCAGATGATGGCTGTCCCGGTCACAACAGACAAGACCTTCTCTGCCGGTGTGCCGGTGGTGCTCCTGAAGAGTTTTCCGGCACAAAATGTGGACAGCGGCATCAGTTACGACATTACATCGGACGGACAATACTTCGTCACGACACAGCCGGCAAAAGGGGTTTCCTATAAGAATATCTCGGTCGTTCTGAATTGGACGGATGAAGTGAATGCGATGACGGCGGTAGAAAATAAATAGTTGGAGTATTTTCTCATCGGATCATTGTTTCATTGATTCATTGAAGAAAAACCCTGTTTTTTTAATGAACAAATGATTCAATGAACAAATGAATAAATCCTATGATCGGTCAAATAATATCACAGTATAAGATTTTGGAAAAACTGGGTGAAGGAGGTATGGGAGTAGTCTATAAGGCTTCCGATACCAAACTCGACCGTTTCGTCGCGCTGAAATTCCTTCCTCCGCATATGGCTGCATCGGAGCAGGATAAAGCCCGGTTCATTCAGGAAGCAAAATCCGCTGCTGCGTTGAATCATCCGAATGTCTGCTCCATTATCGATATTCAGGAGTATGAAGATCCATCCGCCCCCGGTGCTCCGGCGGGCAAGAACATGTTCATCGTCATGGAATATGTCGATGGACAGACGCTCATGGATAAAAAATCGTCGGTCGGATTGAAACAGGCGATCGACATCGGTATCCAGATCGCGGACGGTCTTGCCGTTGCACATGAGAAAGGGATCATCCACCGGGATATCAAACCGGAGAATATCATGGTCCGTAAGGATGGTATCGTGCAGATCATGGACTTCGGTCTTGCCAAACTTGCCGGCACATCCCGCTTGACGAAAATGGGAAGTACTGTCGGCACGCTCGGCTATATGTCGCCGGAACAGGTGCAGGGACTTGAAGCGGATCACCGTTCCGATATCTTTTCTCTGGGCGTCCTTCTGTATGAGATGATCGCCGGACGATCACCGTTCACCGGTGCCCATGAAAGTGCCATCCTGTATGAGATCGTGAACGTTGATGTCCCGCCGATGGTCACTGTGAAACCGGAATTGGATCCGGCATTGGATGCAATCGTGCTGGAATGTCTGGAAAAGGATCCGGCAGAACGGTATCAATCTATTGCGGAGGTATCGAAAGAGCTTCGTCGGTTCAAAAGGGAATCGAGCCGTTCCCGCGCAAGCCGGATCATGACACCTGTAGGACCAAATTCATCATCCAGAGGAACCGTTCCTCTGCCTTCCGGAGCTTCGGCCGGGACGGCGGTTTCCCGTATCATGGCTTCACCGGTGTGGGCTATCCTTTCTGTTCTATTCCTGGCTGCAGTAATTATTGTGATGCTCGTGCCGGAGATCTCGCCGTTCAGTGATGAGAAGAAAGTTGTGCGCGCATTCATTCCGAGTCCGGAGGCACATAATTTCAGCAATGCGTTCGGCGGGGGACAGATCGCACTTTCTCCGGATGGGAATACCATTGCATTTATCGCAACGGATTCATCGGGAGCCACAAGCTTATGGACCCGCCGTATCGATGCATTGCAGTCGGTGGAACTTCAAGGAACGCAAGGTGCGGCATTCCCCTTCTGGTCCCCCGATAATCACTACATCGGTTTTTTCTCGAACAATAAATTGAAGAGAGTCGAACGGACCGGCGGTCCGCCGTTCACCATTTGTGATGTCATCACGCCCCGCGGCGCAACGTGGGGAAAGGACGGCAAGATCGTGCTGCCGGTCGATCAGATCACCGGACTCTCCGTGGTCTCTGAAGCAGGCGGTATTCCTGTA
Source organism: Synechococcus sp. UW140 (assembly GCA_943364975.1). Taxonomy (GTDB): domain Bacteria; phylum Bacteroidota; class Ignavibacteria; order UBA10030; family UBA8401; genus UBA8401. The sequence goes on along the minus strand of CALRIY020000015.1, from coordinate 21,049 downwards.
ACGCTGACAACGCTTGATACGATCAAGAAAGAACAGACCCACCGGTATCCCAGCTTTTTGCCGGACGGAAAACATTTCCTGTATTTTGCGCGGACAACGGCATCCGGGAGCGGAAGTGCTCTGGATGCGATCTGTGTCGGCTCATTGGACGGCACGGTGAACAAACGGCTCCTTCCCGGAATCTCCAATGTTGTCTATGCGAACGGATATCTGCTGTATATGCGGGAGAATTCGCTGATGGCCCATGCGTTCGATCCCGACGCATTGGAGCTGAAAAGTGATCCATTCCCGATCGCTGAGTCGGTGGACTTCAGCACACGGTATAGTGTTGCCTCATTCACCGTCTCACAGAACGGTGTGCTGGTCTATCTGGGAAAAAGTGCAGCATCGGTCCCGGAACTGGCGCTGTTCGGTCCCGATGGAACGAAGAAACGGTCGTTCGGACAGCCGGAGGTGTTCGTGAATGCCAGGCTGTCGAAGGACCAGAGCATGATCGCCATGGACCTGTATGAGGTCTCCGCCCGCAATGCCGATGTGTGGCTTCTGGATATCGTTCGAGGAGTGAAGACCAGGTTCACATTCGATAATTCCGTGGATGCCAATCCGGTCTGGTCCCCCGACGGGAAGAGTATCGTCTTCTCATCGAACCGCGACGGGCGGTATGATCTTTATGTGAAGAATACGAATGGCGCCACGGATGAGAAATTATTGTTCGCATCTCCATTGCTCAAGAATCCCAATGATTGGTCTGAAGACGGTAAGTACATCCTCTTCACCTCAAGCGGGGATCAGAATACTAAGTCCGATATTTGGGTCATGCCGATGGCCGGTGACCTGAAACCGTTCCCGTTCGTACATTCCGAATTCTCGGAGTTATCGGGAACATTCTCTCCCGACGCGAAGTGGGTTGCATACCAGTCTGATGAATCAGGGAAGAATGAGATCTATGTGCGGCCGTTCCCGGGACCGGGAGCGAAGTGGCAGGTCTCCGCAAACGGCGGACGGTCACCCCAATGGAAGAACAATGGAAAAGAGATCTTTTATCTGAGCGGCGGCAAGATCATGTCTGCCCAGGTGAACGGCAGCGGTCAAACGTTTACCGTCGGAACGGTTCGTGAATTCTTCAGTCCATCGGAAGTGGGAGGGATCAATATGGGGAACGGAACGGTGCGGGATATTTCACCGGACGGGAATTCGATCCTGCTGTCGGTCTCCAAAGGGACACTGGCGACCGCTCCGCTCACGCTGGTGCTGAATTGGGACGAAGAGTTTAGAAAGCGATAAGGTAATTGAATCATCGAATCATTTATTCATTGTTTCATTTGTTTACGCATAGCTCTTCAATGAATCAATGAATAAATCAACAAATGAATAAATCTTATGATTGGACAAACAATTTCGCAATATAAAATTCTCGAGAAGTTAGGCGAGGGCGGCATGGGTGTCGTGTACAAAGCCCAGGATACCAAACTTAACCGCTTCGTCGCTCTCAAATTCCTACCGCCGCATATGGCCGCGTCCGAGCAGGATAAAGCGCGCTTCATTCAGGAAGCGCAGTCCGCTGCGGCGTTGAATCATCCCAATGTCTGTTCCATCATCGATATTCAGGAGAATGACGGGACCATGTTCATCGTGATGGAATTGGTGGATGGACAAACGCTCCGTGATAAAAAAGGAACGATTGGATACAAACAGGCGATCGACATTTGTATCCAGGTAGCAGAAGGACTTTCCGCCGCTCATGAGAAGGGGATCGTGCACCGCGATATCAAGCCGGACAATATCATGGTCCGGAAGGATGGCATCGCTCAGGTGATGGATTTTGGATTGGCGAAATTGAATGGCGTTTCAAAATTGACAAAAGCAGGAAGCACGGTCGGAACTGTGGGATATATGTCCCCGGAACAGGTGCAGGGATTAGAAGCAGATCACCGGTCCGATATTTTCTCCTTCGGCGTGCTCATGTATGAGCTTATCACAGGGGAACTGCCGTTCAAAGGGGTGCATGAAACCGCGATCGCGTATGAGATCGTGAATGTGGACTCAGCGCCGATGTCCTCCATCAAACCGGAGATCGATCCCGCGCTCGATGCGGTCGTATTGGAATGTCTTGAAAAAGATCCGAATGAACGGGCACAATCCATCCGACAGATCGCTGTTGATCTGAAGAAACATCGCCGGGAATCGAGCCGTCAACGTGCCAGCAGGATCACAGCAGCACGGCCGGTCTTTAAATCTGAAGTTCGCGGATCAGAGAATATTGAGATGGAACCGAAACGACGGCTGGAACGCCGTGAACTCATTGCTTGGACCGCTGCGGGAGTACTATTCTTCAGTACCGTGATCATTGCAATGTTCTCTCTTCGGCAGACCGACGTTCACGTTTCCCGCACCACGATCCTCCCTCCGGATAAGATAGTATTCTCTGAATGGAACGGCGGACATCTCGCTCTTTCCCCGAATGGTAAATATCTCGCGTTCGCCGGCAGGGATTCACTTCGTAAACGGTTCCTTTGGGTTCGTCCCATTAGTGCGCTGACCGGCCAAATGCTGAACGGCACGGAAGATGCCGCGTATCCCTTTTGGTCTCCCGATAACCGCTTCATAGCGTACTTCGCCAAAGGGAAATTGCTGAAGATCGATGCAGCAGGCGGACCGCCTCAGACCATTTGCAACGCGCCAGGCGCGCGTGGAGGAACATGGAATCATGATGGTGTTATTCTCTTCACGCCGAATTCCAACGGTCCGCTGATGCGTGTTTCTGCAGCCGGAGGTTCACCGGTTCCCGTTACAGCGCTCGACACTATTCGCGGAGACCTAAGTCATCGCTGGCCCTGGTTCCTTCCCGACGGAAATCACTTCCTCTATACCACGCAAACAACACAGACAGGCGGTGCCGAAGGGGACGTCATCTGTATTGGAACCCTCGACAGCAGCGAGAACAAAGTGCTCCTGCACGCGAGTTCGAACAGCGTCTATGTTTCCGGACACATCTTCTTCCTTCGTGAACAATCGCTGATGGCCCAACCATTCGATGTGAAATCGCTCGAGTTTACCGGCGATGCGTTCCCTGTTGCTGAGCAGGTCTCTTACTATACGGATCGGAATAAAGCGAACTTCACCCTTTCGGAGAATGGTGTTCTTGCGTACCAAACCGGGAACTCGATAGAATCTTCACAGCTTACGTGGTATGACCGAACGGGTAAGGAACTTGAGAAGGTCGGTGATCCCGGCAGCATCAACAGTTATAAACTATCCCCGGATGGAAAGAATATTGCCATCTCTGTTCTTGATACCAGATCACGCAACGTGGATATCTGGATCTATGATCTCACGCGCAAGATCCAAACACGGTTCACGTTCGATCCCGCGTCCGACCGTCATCCGGTCTGGTCCCCCGATGGAAACCGGATCATTTTTGATTCGCAACGAAAATCACGGATCGACCTCTTTCAGCGTGCTTCGAGCGGTGCCGGAAGCGAAGAGACATTGCTCGAGTCCGACAAAAATAAGATCGTAACAGATTGGTCTTCTGACGGTCGATTCCTGCTGTATCATACTGACAATGACCCAAAAACGAGATTGGATCTGTGGGTATTGCCGCTCGATGGTGGTGATCGGAAGCCGATCCCGTACCTTCAAACGGAGTTCATTGAATTGTGGCCGGTCATGTCACCCGACGGGAAGTGGATCACCTACACATCACTTGAGTCCGGCATCCCCCAGGTCTATGTTCGTCCGTTTCCCGGCCCGGGCGGCAAATATCAGGTATCAACAACCGGAGGAAGCCGTTCCCGATGGAGAAGAGATGGAAAAGAACTCTACTATGTCGGTGCCGAAAATAAGATCATGGCAGCGGAGGTCAGTTCGAAAGGGGAATCATTTGTTATCGGGACTGTGCAGCCGCTCTTTGAGATACGACCTCCCTCCGGCGTCGTCGATTTCTATGATGTCACAGCGGACGGAAAACGATTTCTGGTCAACAAACTCGTCACCGAGAATCTTTCCGTACCCGTTACACTAGTTGTGAATTGGGACGAGGAGTTTAGGAAAAAATAAATGAATCGAATCATCGGATCATTTATTCATTGACTCATTGGTCAGCATGTTGCTCTTTAATGAAAATATAATTGATCCAACGGTTCATAGTATCATTGATTCATTGTTAGGCATAATGTTCTTCATTCAGTAAATGAATAAATCAACAAATGATTAATTTATGCAATTTAACCATCGGGTCATTTACTCATTGATTCATTTGTAAGCGCGTAGCTTATTAATGAGCCAATGATCCGATGGACAAATGATTCAATTACACCAATATCAAAATTATGCTCGGACAAACGATCTCACAATATAAGATCCTTGAGAAATTAGGCGAGGGTGGGATGGGTGTGGTGTATAAAGCCCAGGACACTAAGCTCAACCGCTTCGTCGCGCTCAAATTCCTCCCGCCGCACATGGCAGCGTCGGAGCAGGATAAAGCTCGTTTCATTCAGGAAGCACAATCTGCTGCCGCGCTGAATCATCCGAATGTCTGTTCAATCATTGATATTCAGGAACATGATTCGCAGATGTTCATTGTTATGGAATTCGTGGATGGACAGACACTCCAGGAAAAGAAATCGTCACTCACGCTGAAACAGGCGATCGATTACGGAATACAGATCGCCGAAGGTCTCGCCGCAGCCCATGAGAAAGGGATCGTACACAGGGATATTAAACCGGAGAACATCATGGTCCGCAAGGACGGGATCGTGCAGGTGATGGATTTCGGTCTTGCGAAACTCGTCGGCGTATCGCGATTGACGAAAGCAGGGAGCACCGTCGGAACATTAGGTTACATGTCCCCGGAACAGGTGCAGGGGCAGGAAACGGACCACCGATCGGATATATTCTCATTCGGCGTATTGCTGTATGAAATGCTCACGGGAAAATCTCCGTTCACCGGCGCCCATGAAAGTGCGATCCTGTATGAAGTGGTGAACGTCGATGTACCTCCGCCGTCAACAGTGAAGCCGGAACTCGATCCCGAACTCGACCGCATCGTTCTCGAATGTATGGAGAAGGATCCGAACGAGCGGATGCAGTCCATTAAACAGGTGGCGATCGATCTGAACCGGTTCAAGCGGACCTCGAGCCGGACAAGAATGAGCAAGAGTTTTTCTACCCGGTCCGCTGTTGCTCAGCCTGCGGCACAGATACCCGGTGATTCAAATCGTTTCCCATGGAAAAAATTTGCACCGTGGATCATGACAGCTTTGAGTTTGGTCCTACTCATCGTTGTATTCATTTCCCGTCCTGTTGCAGTGAATTCATTTCAATCACCGTTGAATGTTTCGCTCATCCTTCCGGACTCCATCAAGCCGCTCTTTTTCGGCGGCGGTTCACCTCCACTGATCTCGCCTGACGGGAAACATGTGGCCTATGTCGATGCCAACGGCCGACAGATCGTTGTCTATTCACTGGAGGATCGCCGCAGTATTCGATTACGAAAGACCGAAGGTGCATCACATCCGTTCTGGTCACCCGACGGAAAGAATATCGGATTCTTTTCCCAAAATAAAGTGAAACGTACGGACCTCGTCAGCGGATCGCCTGTGACGGTCTGTATTACGCGGAATCCTCGGGGAGGTAGCTGGAACCAGTTCGGTCAGATCATCTTTACGGATGACTACCAGGCGCCGATCGTGATGGTATCTGCCGAAGGAGGTGAACCTGTTCCCGTTACCACGCTTGATACTGCGAAAAGAGAAGGGTCGCACCGGTTCCCGTCATTCCTGCCCGATGGAAAGCATTTTCTCTATCTCATTCGCACCACCAGTGAGAGCGGCGAAGCGGAAGGGGATGCGATCTATGTCGGTTCTTTGGACGGGTCGGTCAAAAAGATGATCGTCCGTTCCTCAGCCAATGCAATGTATGCCAACGGCCACCTTGTCTACACTCAGAATCGGACGATACTCGCGCAGGCTTTTGATCCGGATACGTGGGAACTCTCCGGTGATCCGGTCGTCCTGGAGAATGATGTGATCAATGATGTCACCTGGAATCTTGCGATGTATTCACTCTCCGCTAATGGTATTCTGATCTCACAGCCGGGCAAACTTCTTTCCGGTGCACCGGTGTTGATCTACTCTCCAGAAGGGAAACAGATCGCATCTGTCGGCGGATTGGATGAGCAAGGGACACCGGCGTTCTCACCGGACGGAAAGGAATTGGCGGTATGGCTCTACGAGATCAAATCACGGCGGACGAACATCTGGATCTACGATCTGCGGACTGGGACAAAGACCCGTGTTCGGTTCACGAACGGAAAAGAGGGGGAATTCAATCCGATCTGGTCCCCCGACGGGAATCGCATCATCTGCTCATATCGGTTTATGAATGGTGCTCTGTACGTGAAACAGACGAAGAACTTCAGCGAGGCGAAACAGTATTTCCGTTCGGATGAGAATCTGCGTCCAATGGATTGGTCCCGGGACGGGAAGAAGGTGTTAGTGCAAAAGCTGAACACATCGCTGAATAATTCCGATCTGTTCTGGATCGATGATGCGAAACGGGACTCGCTCCATCCCATCGTTGTGACAGCGTTTGACGAAGTTGACGGACGATTCTCACCCGACGGTGATTTTGTCTCCTATCGTTCCAACGAGACCGGGGAATTCGACCTGTACCTTCTGTCGCTCAAGAACGGTCAGTCGTGGAAGGTGGATGATAATGTCGTCGGCGGACCGAGATGGGGCCGTTCATCGTCGGAATTGTATTATATGAAACGAGGAAGGATCATGACGAGGGCTTCCATCGCTTTCGGGAAAGATGGAGTCAGCAGTATCACAAAGAAAGAGCTCTTCTCCGCACCGCTCACGACACTCGCGTTCGATGTGTCACGTGACGGATCGAAGATCGCGTTCGTCCGAGCCTTCGAAGCGGAAGAAATGAAATATCCGCCCGTCTCCATGAAATTATTCTGGAACACAGGTAAATAAAAAATACTATTGATTCATTGGTTCATTGGATCATTGATTCATTGATGCGCACGCAGCTGTTCAATGTTTCAATGAATAAATCAACAAATGAGTAAATCTTATGGTCGGTCAATCGGTCTTACATTATAAAATAACGGAAAAGTTGGGTGAGGGCGGGATGGGTGTCGTGTATAAAGCCCACGATACCAAACTCGACCGCTTTGTCGCATTGAAATTCCTTCCGTCGAATGCATCAGTAAACGCGGAAACAAAAGCGCGCTTCACTCAGGAAGCGAAAGCGGCAGCCGCACTGAATCATCCGAACATCTGCACCATCCACGGTGTGGAAGAGTCGGACGGTAATCTGTTCATCGTCATGGAATACATCGACGGCGGCACGCTCCGCGATAAAGTACCCTATGGTAAGATCGATGACGCTGTGACGGTCGCCATTCAGATCGGTGAAGCACTGCATGAAGCGCATGCCAAAGGGATCGTCCATCGCGACGTGAAAGCGGATAATATCATGCTCACGTCCAAAGGACAGATCAAAGTGATGGACTTCGGGCTGGCAAAATTGAAAGGGACGCTGAAATTGACGCGGACCTCCAGTACGGTCGGCACACTGGCCTATATGGCTCCGGAACAGATCCAGGGAGGCGAGGTCGATCAACGAAGCGATATCTTCTCCTTTGGAGTGCTCTTCTTCGAAATGCTCACCGGAAAATTCCCGTTCCGCGGCGAGCATGAAGCGTCACTGCTCTATTCAATTGTCAACGAAGAACCTGAATCCATCACGAAATATCTTCCCGATGCGTCATCCGGACTCCAACAGATCTTTGAAAAGGCGCTGGAAAAAGATCCTGCTGTCCGCTATCATTCTGTCGAAGATATGGTGGTTGACCTCCGCCGGACGAAGAAACAGACATCGAGAGTTTCCAAGATCATGCCGGTATCGGCGGCGTCACCGGCTGCAATTCCTGTGCAGAACACAGCACCGCAAAAGAACAATACAATGTTCCTGAGAGCAGGATTGGTCATCGGTCTGATCGTGTTGGTGATCGCCGGATATGTTCAATTCTTCGCGGGAAATGATGATGTTCCCCCGTTCAATGATATGAAACTGACACGTCTGACCGCCGATGGAAAATCGACCGATGTTGCCGTTTCGCCGGACGGCAGATATGTCGCCTATGTCCGGCACGATACGGAGAAATTCAATCTGTGGATCAGACAGGTCTCCACAACGAACAATATTGCCATTACACAGCCGACGGAAGATTTTATCGGTGCACTGACTTTCTCTCCGAACGGGGATTTCCTGTATTATGTCACCGTGAAGCAAGGGACGAGCAAGTCTGAACTTCATCAGATATCCATCCTTGGAGGAAATCCGAAGACCATCCTTACCCGGGTCAACTCCAGGGTCTCTTTCTCGCCGGATGGAAAACGGTTCGTCTTTATGACCGATTCGGCCGAGGTGGTCAATTTCCTTACTGTAGCTGATGCTGACGGTTCCAATATGCAGCGCCTTCTTTCCCGTCATACACCGGAACACTTTGACGATCTTGCATGGTCGCCGGACGGGAAGTTCATCGGAATGATCGAAGGCCGTTCAGGAAGTTTTATGAACCACAGACTGATGATCTATTCCTTGGAAGAGGGAAAAGAATTTGTTCCCGAGGGACAGCAATGGCTGACGCTGAGGAGCATCAATTGGATGGCGAACAGCAAAGGGGTGATCGTCAGTGCGGCGGATGACCAATCAAGCTTTGATTCCCCGCAATTATGGTATTATCCCGTGAAGGAAGGGACTGCGAAACGGCTGACGAATAATCTGAACGGATATTCCTTCTCTTCCATGGACAGGAATTCGACGCAGTTGGCGGCATTGGAACCCGAATCGTTCTCGAACCTCTATATCGTGCCGAATAATTCCGCGGCTTCCGCTCAGCAGGTCACCGAAGGTTCAAAACGGCGGGATGGTATGAAAGGTGTGCAGTGGCTGAACAATGAACGGATCGTATACTCATCTCAGTCGGGCGGTTATGATAACATCTGGATGACGGACGGCAGCGGAGGAGCAGAGACTCAGATCACGTCCGGTGCATTTGTCGATCAGAGTGCTCATCCTGTTCCCGGACAGAATACGATCGTATTTTCCTCCAACAGAAGCGGCTCGTTCAATATCTGGAAGTGCGACATCAATGGATCCAATCTGAAACAGTTGACCCGTGGTAATTTTGACATTGAACCATCGGTAACACCGGACGGACAATGGATCTATTACGGATCCTACGGCGACAGCGGCGGAGGATTATGGAAAATGACCATCCATGGTGACAGTATTCAGCCGGTAACACCGAAACATATCTTCTATTTTTCATTGTCGCCGGACGGCAGATCGGTTGCATATTTTTTCTTTGACCAGGAGCAGAGACAAAAGATCGGCGTCCTGTCCTTATTGACCGGAATCGTTGAATATGAACGGGAATATCAGAACAGTTCGGCGTTGTGGACTCCTGACGGAAAGAGTTTTGCATTTGTCCGCACGCAGAACGGCGTTTCGAATATCTGGACCGTTCCTGTCACAGGCGGAAAAGAGAAACAGCTGACGAATTTTACCACCGGCAGGATCTTTGATTTCGACTGGACTCCGGACGGTAAAAAACTGGCAGTTGCACGCGGTGAAAGCAGTTCGGATATCGTGCTGTTAACCGATTCAAAAAAAATTCAGCAATAATAGTATGAAACGGAAGGATGTACATTGATAGGACAAATTATTTCTCAATACAAAATCCTGGAGAAACTCGGTGAAGGAGGTATGGGTGTTGTCTACAAAGCCCAGGACACCAAGCTCAACCGGATCGTTGCTCTAAAATTCCTGCCGGAACGTGTGAACAACGATGCGACGACCCGTTCACGATTCCTCCAGGAAGCGCAGGCCGCTGCCGTGCTGAATCATCCGAATATCTGCGTCATCCACGATGTGCGCGAAGAGGATGGGAAGCAGTTCATGGTGATGGAATATGTGGAGGGAAAAACGCTGCGTGAGGCGACCGGCGGCAGCAGAATGAAGATGGAAACGGCGATCGAGTACGCCATCCAGATCGCGGAAGCGCTGGAAGAAGCGCACGGCAAAGGGATCGTCCACCGCGATATCAAGGCGGACAATATCATGATCAATTCCAAGAACCAGATCAAGGTGATGGATTTCGGTCTTGCGAAATTGAAAGGCTCATTGAAACTGACACGTACCTCGAGTACTGTCGGAACTCTGGCGTATATGGCTCCCGAACAGATGCAGGGGGGTGAGGTCGATCCGCGCTCGGATATCTTTGCGTACGGTGTACTCGTATTCGAGATGCTTTCCGGCCGGCTGCCGTTCCGCGGGGAACACGAAGCGGCGATGATGTATTCCATCATCAACGAAGATCCGGAGAATATCCAGAAGTTCGTACCGGATGCGCCGGCAGAGCTTTCATTCCTGCTCAAGACCGCGCTCGAGAAGAATCCCGAGGATCGCTTTCAGCACATGACCGACATCATCCGTGATCTTCGCCGGCTGAAGAAGCAAAGTTCCCGCGTGAACCGGCCTGCATTTTCCGGTGAATATCAAAAGATGGAATCACAACGTTCTGAAACTCCTCCGTCATCCGGGGTTCGGCAGACAGTTGCTTCCTCTCCTCAGCGCAACCGGATGGTGCTGTATGCAGCGGTCGGTGTGATCCTGGTCGCTTCCCTCATCACCGGACTATTCCTTTTTATTCCATCCGGGACCAGTGCATTCGCTTCATTCCAGTTCAGCCGGATCACCTCAACAGGAAATGTCCAAAGCGCGGCAATCTCTTCCGACAACAGGTATATCTGTTACAGCCAGTTCGACAAAGGGAAATACTCCTTATGGGTGCGTCAACTCGCTACATCCAGCAATATTCAGATCCGAACACCGCAGGAGGAGTTTATCGGTGACCCGATCTTTTCCAATGACGGGAACTTCATTTATTACAGGATGCAAAATCAGCAAGGCAACGAGGCGGCGCTGTATAGGATTCCGGTGTTAGGAGGGAATTCAGTGAAGGTCATCAGCAATGTTCAGGGATCGGTCACCTTTTCGCCGGACGGTTCACAGTTCGCTTTCAACAGAATGTATCAGGAGAGCGGGAATTTTGCCTTGGTCGTTGCATCGGCGGACGGATCGAAACAGAAGGATCTCGTCGCATATAAAGGTGAAAAATGGATCAGCGGTGCTCCTTCCTGGTCTCCGAAAGGCGACATCATTGCCGTGGCGCTCGGATTATGGGAAGGGGGATTTCATCATGAATTGATCAGTGTGAATGCCGTATCGGGTGAAGTGCAGCGTCTCACCGAAACACAATGGGACGGTATCGGCGAAGTGACCTGGCTCTCCGACGGTAAGGGACTGATCGTGGAAGGGACAGACTTGAATACTATGCTGACCCAGTTATACTTTGTTTCGTTCCCATCCGGTACCACCAGGAAGATCACCAACGATCTGAACACTTACGGCGGATCTTCGGTGACGGATGACAGGAAAAAGATCTGTGCCGTTCAAAGTGAGCGGGATTTGTACATGTTCTACGTACCGGACGGTGATGCAAAGCGGGCGGTCAAGATCACGCAGCTGCGCGATGACGGAATGGCGGGGTTGTCCGTTTCCTCTGATAACAGGATCTATTATAGTTCACGTCAAGGCGGCTCATTCGACATCTGGTCATCCGGTATCACCGGTGAAAACCAAAAACAGATCACATCCGATGAATACGCCGAACAGACCATCTCTGTATCACCGGATGGGAACAGACTGCTGTTCAGTTCCGCCCGTGCCGGTATTCCCAATATATGGTCGATCGGTTCCGATGGATCCGGTCTGACCCAACTCACGAAAGAGGCTGAAGATTACACCCCTTCGATGGATGTGTCGGGAAAATGGATCGTCTTCTCATCATGGATGCGGGGGCCTCAAACCATCATGAAGATCCCTGCACAGGGAGGAGAGAGGATCGATGTGACAACCGAGAACGGGAATAGCCCGGTGATCTCTTCGGATGGTCAAACGGTATACTTTATTTCAGCGTCGGAAGGAAAGCGGTATGTCTCGTCGATTCCTGTTGCCGGCGGCGCAGTCAAACGGCTTTTTGAGACTCCAAAGAATTTATCCTCCACCATTCTGCTTCGGCCGAAGTTCAATGAGCTCAGCTATCTTATCACAACAGATGGTGTATCCAATATCTTTACCCGCCCGATCGACGGCGGTGCACAAAAACAGTTCACACGATTCGATGAAAAATTCATCGCTTCATTCGCATGGACTCCGGACGGGAAATCGGTCGTCGTGTCACGCGGCGAAATACGTTCGGATGTTGTTCTGCTGACGGATGAATCACAATAATACTCCTATGAAATACGCCATCATTTCTGATATCCATTCCAATCTTGAAGCGCTCAACAAAGCGCTCGCCATCATCGATGAGAAGAAGGTCGATGAGATCATCTGTCTCGGCGACATTGTCGGCTACGGTGCGAATCCCAACCAGTGTGTTGAACTCGTCCGTTCCCGCTGTTCCGGTGCCGTCCTCGGGAATCACGATGCAGCCGCATTGAATACTTCGCTTGCGTATGACTTCAACGCCATCGCGCGGCGGGCGGTCTTTTGGACCTCCGACGAATTGACAGAGGAGAACAAGTCCTATCTCTCATCCCTGCCGATGACGCTGAAGAAGGAGAATATTCTTTTCGTCCACTCGTCCCCCGATGTTCCCGAAGCGTGGGATTACATCATCGATCCGGAGGAAGCATCCTCGGCGATCCGCGGATTCGATGAACGGATATGCTTCATCGGACATACGCACGTCCCCGGGATCTTTACAGAACACGGAAGGGCTAAATTCGTCACGCCGGAAGAACAGTATATTGTGAACGTCGGGAGTGTCGGACAGCCGCGGGACGGCAATCCGAAACTTGCGTTCGGTCTGTTCGACACCGAAAAGTGGGAATATGAATTGATCCGTTCGGAGTACGATATTCAGACCGCAGCGGAGAAGATCTATGCGGCACAGCTGCCCGAAGAGCTGGGAAACCGGCTGATGTACGGGATGTAATCATTGGATTCAGGTACGAAACTCGAACCAACCGGAAACCGAAAAGGATCACTCAGATAGTGCGCAGGGGAATCATTATCCAATGATACACTAAGGAATAATAATACCCTGACCTTGTATCCACCCTCTCGAAATGAAAAGCCCTCATTATATGGGGGTTTTTCCGTTTAAATCCCTTCAAAAAATCGTTCAAAAATTGTCTTGACCGTTAAGCATTTTCCTATTATTGTATATTGTATACAATATACAATAATAGGATTTATGGCCAAAATTGACAGTAATTCGATATCCGTTGAATTCACAGACATTGCTCCGCTGCGGGACCGTATTGCCGCCACCATCCGGAATGCGATCATTGACGGACGAATGGCGCCCGGTTCACGGTTGACCGAACAGGAGCTGGTCGCGATGCTCGGCGTAAGCAGGACTCCGCTTCGTGAAGCATTGCTGCTGCTCGATTCGGAAGGTTTCATTGATGTCCTTCCGCGCAAAGGGGCAGTGGTCAGCGCGATCACACAGGAAGATGTGGAGGAGATCTACGGGGCGAAAGGAATTCTGGAATCTGCCGCTGCTCAAATGGCCTGCGACCGGATATCGTACGAAATAATAACAGCTCTTAGCGAACTGACCGACCGGATGGAAGCAGCGATCAATTCCGGCGGTACGGAATACCGCACGCTGCTCACTCTCAATGCGGAATTCCACCAGATGCTGAGCGATGCTGGAGGGAATAAACGGATGTCGCAGTTCATCCGAAATCTCCGCAGCCAGACACTCCGCTATAATTACATCTATCTCTCGCTTCGCAGCAGGACCAAAGAATCCATCACCGAACACCGCCACATGATCGAAGCATTGAAACACAGGGACAAGACACGCATCGGTCAGCTTATTCAAGACCACAATGCAGCGGCGTGCCGCACATTGTGCGAATTCATCCAGCATCACAACGTCATCACCCCGAACCCAGGAATTACATTGGAGTAGTTATGGAAAAAATACAGGTTGCCGTCATCGGTTACGGCAATGTCGGAAAATGCGCCGTTGAGGCGATCCTCAGTGAACCGGATATGAATCTGATCGGGATCGTAGAAGTTCCCGAGATCGTTTCGGCAAAATGTCTTCTGACCAATAAGCAACCGATCGCACTTACCAATACGAAGATCGTCACCGAACTAAAGGACCTCGAAGAGGTCGATGTTGCCATCCTCAGCTGCCCCTCACGACTCGTCAAAGAGACCGCCACCAAAGTCCACAAACTCGGCATCAATACCGTCGACAGTTTCGACATCCATCAGGAAATTCCCGCCATGCGTAAATATATGGATGCGATTGCGAAGGAAAACAATACTGTCTCCATACTTTCCGCCGGATGGGATCCGGGGATTGATTCTATCATCCGATGCTGGTTCGAAACTATGGCACCGCGGGGGATCACGTACACGAATTTCGGTCCGGGAATGTCCATGGGACATTCCGTTGCGGTCCGCGCGATCCCCGGTGTGAAGAACGCCATCTCCATCACCGTGCCGGCAAGCATGGGTGTCCACCGCCGCATGGTCTATGTGGAGCTGACTGCGGGAGCGGAGTTCCACGATGTGGAGGAACGGATCAAAAAGGATCCGTACTTCGTGAAGGACCGGACATATGTCTTCCAGGTGGATAATGTGGACAATCTGATGGACGTCAGTCATGGTGTTTCGATGGAGCGGACGGGAGTCTCCGGCATGACGCACAACCAGTCGATGAAGTTCCAGCTGAAAGTGAACAATCCGGCACTGACAGCGCAGGTGATGGTCTCCGCGGCGCGGGCTGCCATGCGGCATGAACCGGGCTGTTACACGATGATCGAACTCCCCGCCATCGATTTCCTGTACGGTGATGTCGATTCCTTCGTCACCAAATTTGTATAACGACACCTTGTCAAGGTTGGATGAACGTTTCGGTGAATCTTGACAAGAATTCTCTCCAGGAGAAGATATGCCCGACCCATACAAATCGAGACTCATCACGCAAAACTTCTACCACAGTAAGTGCGACATCAAAGGGAAAGTGGTAGCCGTGCTGGACGGTATGCTGGAGAACCGCGGTTTGAATCTGATCGCGCCGCCGTCGCGGGCATTCCCTGCAGGAACGATCATTGAACTGATCGGTACTGATGAAGCGGAAGCCGCACCCGGTGAAGAGGTCCACAAGATCGCCTATCTCGCATTCGTTGAGCTCCTGAACGGAGGAGTGCTGTTGAAAGGGGATCCTGTGCTCCTGAACGGCAGTGCTGTCGGCACCATTGCCGGTTATGATGACACGCATATGCCCAATCATCAGAACACGGTCGTGAGGATGGAGACCCGACGGACCGGAGCCCAAATGGGACTCACTGTCGGTGATGAGGTGATCATCCGGGGATTCACACAGTAAATATTTTAACCAAATAGTCATCCTGAGCGAGCCCCAATGTTTCTTGTGAGGCGAGTCGAAGGATGATCTAGGAATACTCATACAATAGATAGAATACAAGACGCGAAAGGACCTTCACCATGGCAGCACCCAAGTATAAATTCCAAATGTATAAGAAACTCCAGTCTGAGACACAGGCAATCTATGCAGAAGCGAAGAAAGCGGCGGAAACACTCAACATGCCGGCAGAACTGAAAGGCGCCATCGGGCTTACCGGCGCCATCTCCGGCTGTCCTGCGCCGCTGCGCGAGGACCTTGAAAAAGTGATCCAGGCCGAGTCAAAAAAAGTTGTTCCGCTCGGCTACTATGTGGACCAGCTCCGCGAGATCGTGAAGGATGTCTATGGTGATGAATACGATGCGGCTCCTATCAGCACCTGCGAAGCGGGACTCTGGGTCTCCTTCGATTCATTGATGTCGCCGCCAAGTCAGGGCCGAGGGGATAACTACCGTGCACGCTACATCATGCCGATGGAACGTCATATCCATCATCACGGCGGCTACGGCCGTCCGTATCCTCCGAAGTATAAGGATATCCTGGCAGATCGTGGCAGTACTGCCGGCGAATTGGGATTCTATGGAAAGCGCCAGAACAATCTCGATGTGGAATATGTACCGCTGGACGGGGCTGAGTATCCGGTGCACGGCATCAAATACCATCCGGTCCCGCTGATGAAGAATGTGAACGTGAAGCGGTCGCTCGAATTACTTCGCTCGGCGGCCGAACGGAACAGCGCACTCATCACCGGATTCTCATCCCTCGGATATGATACGCCGGGTTACGGCTACGGCGACCGTGATGCGGAAGGGACACCAAACCTCTCCAAAGGGATCGCGGCTCTGGCGAAAGAGTTCAATGTGCCGTATGTGATCGATAATGCGTGGGGACTTCCACTCGTCGGAACGAGTGTGAAAAAGATCGGCGCCGATGTGATGATCTACAGTGTGGATAAAGCTCCCAGCTTCCCGCACGGCGGTCTCATCATCGGAAGGGAAGATTCCATGATACCGATCCGGCGCGCGCTCGGTCTGCACGGCAACCGGTACGGTACGACAGGGTCGTACGGAAAAGCTGCCTATGTCGCCTTCGATCCGGGGAAGGAATCGCTTTCCGGAATGGTCGCCGCACTGAAACTGCTGCGCGACAATCCGAAGAATGTCACAAAAACGGTCGACGATCTGTACGAAGTGGTCATTGCCGAATTCGCAAAGATCGATCCGCGTATCCGTCCGTTCTTCAAGATCACGAAGAGTTACAACAGCTGTGCGGTCGAGATCAACTACGAGGAGAGCTGGAAGACCGGCAAGCTCGGCATTCCCATTTTCTCCATTGAGGATATGTATGCCGGATCCAACATGTTCCAGGACGGTCTCACACAGATGGGGATAATCCCGACCATCGCGTACGATGCCAATATCTTCATTTCACCCGGTCTGGGGACCTCGGACAATACGGGGCAGCTCATTCCGGAAAGGGCACGCATGGTCGTCCGCGGTCTCGTGATGCTCATGGAGATCGTCTGCGAACATTCCGGTATGTACGAATAAACCGACAGGACGTTGTCAAGGTATTCATCCCCGAAGGATGAACCTTGACGACGTTGATGGAGATGAGTATGGAAAAACGATCAGCATTCAGCAGCGTCATGGACGGGCTCGATATCGAAACATATCTGGTCTGTTCCGATCCGAACGACGGAAAACGGCTTGCCCTTGAACTGGGGAGAGAGATGAATCTGGGAGACGTGGATATTATGTTCGAGGAATTCGACGGTTACGGCATGCGGGTCCGTTTGCGGAAATACATCTGCAAACCGGGACAGAACTATTCCTGGCTGCGGTAGATCGAAGCGCTGCTTCGTTCTGCAGAGAGACAACACTATGGAATTCAACGATCAACATCCCAAGCATATCCTCTGTGTCCCGCTCGATCCGGTGCATGATGTCGGGATCAAGCTCATCAATGCCGAACTGGTGAAGCACGGACACTCGACCGAACTTCTTTCGCCGGACCTTCCGATGGAAAGCATCGTTCGGAAGGCCGCATCCGGCACATTCGATTTCATCCTCGTAAGCCGTACGCTCGGATACGGTGTCGGCGAACTGCTTGCGCGTTTTGTGGACCTGCTGGATGCAGCCGGTGTGCGTGAACGATCGAAGATCGTCATCGGCGGCAAGGCGGTCACACCCGAACTTGCGGCAGAATTGGGATTCGACAAGGGCTTCGATGAGCATGCTTCGTTCGAATCGATCATCGCGTATGTGGAAGGGAGAACGGGGGACATAACGGCGAAGCAGGCAGCCAAGATCAAAAAGGACATTACTGCTGGTCATTCATACCGTTTTTTGAACTCGAAGATCGGCGAACTGCTGGAGATCATAGCGCAGAAGACCATCAAATGGGCCGATGCACGGACCTCGCCGGGGATCGAGCGGGCAGCGATCCGGAAAGCGCTGTTGAAACCGACCGGCATTCCGTACCGAACTCAGCTTCAGGAGAAGTATGCATCGCTGTGCGATGCGGAGATCGCAGAAGCGAATATGCACGGCCGTCTTCCGAAAGGAGTGCGGTCCGTGACCGATGACGAACGCCGTTCGCTTTCCTCTCTGTTGACAACACACACTCCGAAACACGCACAATCCATCCGTCATAACGACCGGCAGCCGCAGGTCTTCAAATTCCTCGGTTCCGGCTGTCCAGTAATGGATATTCTGCATGGAAAGATCTGCGAACGCCGGGGTGTCGATGGTTTCCTCATTATCAATCCCTCGTGGGAGGCACGGTATGAAGGATTGCTGGAAGGGATGCTGACGCACGAGAATGACGGGACCATTACATCGCTGGAGAATATCCGGCTGATGAAACATTGGCTCGATCCGGCCACCCAGCTGACGGTGCGCGCTCACCGCGGATTGAATACTCCGGAAACAACACTGCTGGCAGGAGAAGGGGGAGCGGACCTCACCAAGATCAATCTTGTCTACGGTTCGCTCGGGGCAGGGACCGATCCGGAACGGCTGACCGTGGACGGCATCGAATCCATTCGCATCGCCGGCCGGTACGGAATGGCATTCGACATTCCGGGGAACGATGAATTGAGCGGCGTTCCGGCCTGGAAGACACTGGCCGGACTATTGATCAACGTGATGATCGGTAAGAAACTCGGAACACGTTCCATCCTGAAACCGCTCTTCTGTTATGGTCCTCATATTGTATTGAACGGTCAGATGTCCCTCAACTTCGTGGATTATAATGCGGCGAAGATCCTTGCACTGAAGGAGATCGTCGACTGTCCGATCTGGCCGGGAGAGCCGATCGCATTCATGACGCAGACGGAGGACCGTGTGCAGTCCGCCAATGCCACATCGTATCACGCTTCGCTCGCCGCATCACTTGAAGTGGACGCCATCACCATCGCCTCAACGGATGAAGCGTATTCTCGCGGACCGATCTGCATTGCGTCCCGCATCGATTCCATCCGGGCAGTGACCGATGCGTTCCGGTTCATGGGAAATGCGGGGATCGCGCCGACGCCGGCGATGCTGACCTGGAAGGAACAACTCATCCGTCAGATCACCGAAACGCTCATCGCTGTTGCCGATGCGGACCATCTTGCCGATGCCATCAATAAAGGATTGCTCGGGAATGCAGAGGACGGCGCATATCCGGGAAAATTCGGTAAGGGGACTGTTACGGAACGGAAGCAATGATACGCGGGGAATTGTGAAGAACGCACCGGTCATCGGCATTGCGGGAACTGCGAAGAACACCGGAAAGACGACAACACTGAACTGTCTGCTTAATGCTGCTTCACGGCGTCAGATGTCCGCCGGTGTGACCGGCATCGGTTATGACGGTGAGGAAATCGATACGATCACCCGTCTTCCGAAACCGCGTATTCTGCTCCGCGCCGGGACCATCGCCGCAACTTCCGAACTGTGCGTGACCGGAGCTGTGAACGATGTGGAGATCCTGACGAGGACGGGGATCCGCACTCCTCTTGGAGAGGTTGTGATCGTCCGGATGCTGAGGGATGGTCTGCTCGTGATCGCTGGACCGAACACGCGGAATGAACTGTCAGCGGTCATCGGTATGATTCGGCAGTTCGCTATGCAGTTGATCGTTGTGGATGGTTCATTGAACCGCGTATCGCCGATGTCCGTTGTCGATACGGTGATCATCACCACCGGGGGATCCCGTTCCGAAGAGATCGGCTTGATCGCTGCAGAATTGAATGCCATTGTGTCGATCCTGACCTCACCGGAAATGACGGTCACGGATACTGCTGACCGCACGATCATCACTGTTCCGTTCCTGTTGGAAACAGAGGATGTAGATGCATTGTTATACCGCACGTTCGGAACAGGGGAGAACATTGACGTCACAGGATCGGTCTCCCTGCCTGCGCTGGAATTTCTTCTTCAACAGCTCGAACGCCGCCGTTATCCCTTCCGATCCCTCATCTTCAATGATCCGTTCATGCTGTTGATGAATGAGGACCGGGTCCGCACGGATTCGGTCGTCCGCCGCATCCGCTCCTCAGGTTATGCTGTCGGATTCCGTCACACACCATATCTTGCCTGTTGTACGGCGAATCCGTTCATCCCGAAGTTCGAGGGGACGAATTATGTCCCTGCGCAGCTTGATTCGTCCCTGATGATGAAAGCACTCCGTTCCGTCAGTTCCATACCGGTTTTCAATACATCGGAAACACCTCATGGGTTGATCCTGGACAGTTGTCTTTCCCGTTGATGATCCGCCGTTGTACGACATCATTCCCCATTTAATTACGTCGAAAAGAGCCCTGAAACATCTTGCATTCGTGTGACCGGCTTGGGTCCTGTCGGTTAAAATAGGAAGGGGGGAAGGGAATCGCTATCTTGATGTATCCTCATTTTCCTCACTTTGCACCGCATGTACATCTTTCCAAAGGCACGCCATGAATACATTCGCCGGTTTCCTCGCACACGTTATGCACAATTTTGATGCTTCATTCCCGTATGGTCTCTCCAAGACCGAAGTGACACGGCTGACATTTCTGGCGTGGTGTACGAAAGAGGCGAGTATCTATGTGGCGCCGCCGGTTGTGGAAAAGGTCTGACCAAGTCCTTTCGACAGCGGGTGTTCAGACATATCCTTTTTTGATGGCGATCGCGACCGCTTCCGCCTGGGAGTGGACGTGCAGTTTCTTGTAAATGCGTTTGATATGGAAACGTACCGTATCCTTGCTGATGTTGAGCGTCATGGCGATGGAATAGTATGTCTTTCCGGTGATCAGTTCCTTCAGGATCTCACGCTCCCGGTCGGTCAGCAGCGTTGAATCTTCTTTGACCGCTTTCTTTGTCTGGAAGAATTGGGTCACCTTGCGGGCGATATGTGAACTCATCGGCGCGCCCCCCTCATGGGCGTCCTTGATCGCTTCGAGAAGCCGGTCAGGATGCGTCTTCTTCACCAGATATCCGCACGCTCCGGCCACCAGGGCATCGAAGATGAGATCGTTCTCTT
>CALRIY020000014.1:0-46443 GCA_943364975.1 Synechococcus sp. UW140 | reverse complement strand
TCGAAGCGGAACTGCAGGTGTTCGCGATCTCTCACGACGAGATCGGAGCGATTTTGGCGGAGAACTGGAACCTTCCTTCCGTCATCATTTCCGTTGTGCGTCATCATCACAATGCCGAGCAAGCGGGTGAATATCGGAATATCGCGGCGATCGTCCGTTTGGCGGACTTGTTGACCGAGCGGTGGGGATTAGGGATCGGGGAACGCAGCGAAGAGATCTCCATTCCGGAGGATCCCTGCTGGAGCGTGCTCGTAGAGGAGAATGCTGTACTTGTCGGTGAACCGTTCGATACGTTCGAGGAGAATGTCCGGCTGGAATTCGAGAACAATCAGGCTTTCTCGGAACTCTTTGCGTAACTTCGGACTCCGCCGGATAAGGCGACCGTTGGGGGCAGGCGTCGGAAAAAAATTTGTTGTTAGAACACGCTCACATTCACATACCGTTTCGGATTGGCCTTCAGATCCTTCACCAGCTCGTTGATGTTCAGTACGAGCGAGTCCAGGTGGACGTACAGCCGGTCATCGTACATCAGCTTCCCGATCGTTCCATCCCCTTTTTCCAGGCGTTTGAAGACATTCTCGATGGATGCGCTCGCATCCTTGAATTTGCCCGATGCCTCTTCCATGGTCTTCGCCGTTGTGCGGATACTTTTCACTCCCTCGTTGATATTCCCCTTCTGATCGACGGCGATCGTATCGAGCCGTTTAGCGAAGCGTCCCATATCCTCGGAGAATGTTGAAAAATTCCCGACCGCGTAATCCAAATGACCTCCCTGCTGCTGGATCACCTGCTGAAGATCGCGCGCGGCGCGGTTCAATTCAAGAAGGATGCTCTGGATATTCCGCCTTGTCGGATCATCGAATGTCGTGTTGACCCGCTCAAGGATGCCGAGCACGTTCGTGGAGATCGGCGAGAGTGTTGAGGTCAATTCCGTCAGATCGGCCTCGTACGCTCCGGTGAGCGTATCGCCGTCCTTCAGGATCTCGGGTGAGATGCCAGGCACGAGTGCGATCTGTTTTCCTCCCATAATGCTGGCGGACTTGATGAATGCCTTCGAATCCTTCGAAATGTTCACCTTGTTGTCGATGGCAACGCCGACGGCGATCACGTTCCCCGCCAGACGCATATCCTGCACTTTTCCAATGTTCAATCCGGCGATCGTCAGCGGACTTCCTTCGGTCAATCCGTTCACGTTTCCGTAGAACAGCGTGATACGGTATTCTTTAGAACGGAAATCCATCCCTTTCATAAAGATGATCCCGCCGACAAGAATGACCGCGGCAAGGAATACTGCGATGCCGATCTTCGCTTCATTCGATAAATTCATATCGTTCCTTTATTCTCTATGACCTCTGTGGCAATTTGCTTTTTTACGTTTGTATCTCACTTTCGATATATTTCCGCACTTCCGGATTCGGACTGTTCCGGATGTCGTCTTTCGTTCCGGTCATGATGAACTGACCGTTCTCAAAGATCGCAAAACGGTCCCCGACAACGAACGCGCTGTGAATATCGTGCGTGACAACGATGGAGGTCACGCCGAGCGTCGTTTTCAACTCGTTGATCAGCAGATTGATGCCGTCCGCCGTTTCTACATCCAGTCCGGTGGTCGGTTCGTCGTACAGCATATACTTCGGCGTCAGAGCGATCGCGCGGGCGAGTCCGACCCGTTTCTTCATTCCCCCGGAAATGCTGGAGGGCATCAGATGTTCCACGTTTGTCAGTTTCACCAGCTCCAGCGCATACTTCACTCTGTCCGTAATGTCCGCATCCTTATAATCGCTGTGACGCCTGAGTGCAAGCTCAATGTTCTGTCCGACGGTCATCGAATCGAACAGCGCTGCCCCCTGGAAAAGAAATCCGAATTTGAACCGGAGCCGCTGCAATTGTTTGTACGTGAGCGAGCCGACCTCTTTTCCGTCCACACTGATCGTTCCGCTGTCCGGTTTGATCAATCCGATGATCATCTTCAGCAGCACACTCTTCCCTCCACCGCTCCGTCCGAGGATCACCAGCGTCTCGTTGTCGCGCACCTCAAGGTTGACCCCCTTGTGCACCTGCTTCTCCCCGAACCGTTTCCATATATTGGTGAGTGTGATCATCTGTTTTCTCTGTGCTCTCTGTGGCTCATCATAATAGCACCGAAGCCAGGATAAAATCCATCACCACCACCGAAAGACAGGTGAGTACGACCGTATTCATCGTCGCCTTACCAACGCCTTCGGAACCTCCCTGCACCTGGAATCCCTGATAACACGAAACCGATGTAATGATGAATCCGAACACCGTCCCTTTGATCAATCCGAAGATCGCATCCCATGAATCGAAGGAACTCTTCATCCCGTCCACGAATGCTTCGATCGGGATCCCCGCGATGGTCGAGGCGCCGAACATTCCTCCGAGGATCGCCACAAAGTCTCCGAAGATCACCAGGATCGGGAACATCAGGATCCCGGCGATCACTCTCGGTGTGATCAGGAAGGAGATCGGATCGAACGCAAGCGCCTCCAATGCGTCGATCTGCTCCGTTACACGCATCGTTCCGAGTTCAGCGGTGATCGTTGCACCGACTTTGCCGGCAAGGACCAGCGCCGTCAGTAAAGGGGTGAGTTCCAGCAGAACGGATTTGGTCACCAATGCGCCGACAACGGAGCGGGGGATCCAGTCATACAATTGATAGGAGGACTGAACGGCGGTGACCATGCCGACGAACATCGAAACGAACAGAACGATCGGGATCGAATTATTGCCGATCATCACCATTTGCTGCAGGATGTTGCCGGAATATTCTTTGGCGTTGCGGAAATTATAGATCATCCACCCGATCGTCCCCATATAGCGGCCAAGATGCTCGAAAAATGTCAGGATCACCTTGCCGGGACGGGAGAACTGTTCGGCTACGCGTGAGACGAAGGAGGATTCGATGGCGGTATCAGTCATTCATTTGTGCGGTCATTTTGTGCATCAATATGAAAAAACTGAGGGGAAGAATCAAGGAAACGGGGCGTTCTGTGTGATGCGGACAATGGGGTCCGGGAACAAAAGAGGAAGAAAAATCCCTGTTCCGGTTATGATCCTAACAAAATAGCAGGATTCGCCTCTTTCAGGTCCCGCAGGAATGCCTCTTTTTCTTTTGGGGAGACGAGCACTGAATCGTTCCCGTTATACCGGATCTCCAGCCGGTCGAGCGAGAATGCCGGCGAGCTGATCGGATTGTTCGACGGGGTGATACGGGATATGGTGCGGATCGGGATCTCGTTCCGATAGATGAAGCCGCTGACGATCTTCAGCGAGTCGTCGCTGATCGTATACCGCGTGGTCAAAAACATGTGGAGGATAAAGAGGAAGACAAGCAGATTCACCGCAAGACCGAACCAGACGCCGTTAAGGATGAAGATCGGTGTGATGACTCCCATGATCACTGCGATCGGTACGGCAACAATGAATCCAAGAGATGACCGGTAAGATCTCATCGTCGTATTCTCCACGCTTTTAATCTGTTTCATGATCATTGTGTTGCTGCTGCGGTTCTTTCAGCCTCCCTGCCTTTTTAATGCTTTCTTTCAGCAGGAATTCGATCTGCGCGTTGGCGCTGCGCAGTTCGTCCGCCGCCCATTTTTCCAGGGCGTTGTACACATCGGCATCCAGCCGCAGCAGGAATTTTTTCTTTTCGCTCATAAGGTCCTTCCGGTCACATCGACGCCGCTTGAGCGTGCTGCCGCTGCTCCAGCATGATGTAAAAGACCGCCATGATGATCCATGGATTCCTGTTCAGTTGATCGGATTCGTGTTCGACAATTACGTTCAGATCGCTTTTCCACCACGATACTTTTTTCAGTGAAACAAGCGGGATCTTTTGGTGTGATTGGATCTCATTGATCGATTTCCATGCGTTCTGGATATAATCGATCCGCTCGCCGTTCGGCAGTTCGAACTGTCCGCCGCTCCCCCATTTTCCAGGGACGAATTTTGCGAACGGCAGATGATTGTTCTCTTTTTTCACTTCGATGACGGATCTCCAGATGCTCGGTTTGCTGAGATCCCACGTGCCGCCGAACCCTTCGATCATAGCGGATGAACTGAAGAACTTCGGATACGTCATCGTGCAGACGATCTCTTCGCCGGATTTCAGTTGATAGATCTTCTTCCAAATCGACGGCTGGGTCAAAAGAAGAGTTTCCGTTCTATATTGAGAAAGTGTTTTCATGGTTGTGCCAAATTAATCATCCCCGCCGCAAGCCCGCCTCAGGCGGGCAAGCAGCGGGGTATTTTCTCCGTCACCCTGAACTTGTTTCAGGGTCTTTGGTTCAGATGCCGAAACAAGTCCCGAAGGGATCACTTTGTGATTCGGCATGACGATTCTTTTACGTCGCAAGCGGCGGAGTATTTACTCATAAGAGAATAAAAATTTGACGGGGTCTGTCGTCAAAACACTGACCCCGTCTGTACTTTTGCTCTTGATGATTACTGATAGAGAGTGCCGGTGTTGATCACCGGCTGCACTTCGTGATCGGAGACCAGTGCAACCATCAGATTATTCACCATCGTCGCCTTTTTATCTTCGTCCAGTGTGACGATGTGCTGTTCTGACAGCATGCGGAGCGCATCCTGCACCATTCCTACCGCACCTTCGACGATCTTCTTCCTGGCGGCAATGATCGCCTGCGCCTGCTGACGGCGGAGCATTGTCTGCGCAATTTCCTGAGCATATGCAAGGTGACTGATGCGTGCTTCGATGATCTCAACTCCCGCTACCTGTAATCTCGTCTGGACCTGTTTCGTCAATGCTTCTGCGATCTCGCTCGGATTCCCGCGCAGCGATGCTTTATCATCCTCGTGTGAATCATACGGATACTCCGATGCAAGCGCACGAATTGCCGTCTCGCTTTGGATCGCAACGAACTGCTCATAATTCTCCACATCGAACAATGCGCGGGCAGAATCGACAACCCGGTACACAACTACGGCACCGATCTCGATCGGATTTCCGTGCAGATCGTTAACCTTGATCCGTTCACTGTTGAAGTTGTGGATGCGGAGGGAAACGTGTTTCTTCGTCATGAAAGGATTCGCAAAGAAGAATCCAGCATCACGGACAGAGCCGGCATATTTTCCAAACATCACCAGCACCCGCGCTTCATTCGGCTGCACGATAAAGAATCCGCTGAAGCTGGTAAAGGCTGCTACTGCCATTGGAATGACATACCACAACATCGACGGCTCTTTGATCCGAATCATCATCACGGTTAAAAATGTAATGAACAGCATAAATGCGATAAGTAAGAACAGCATGACATAACCATTCAGTTTTTTGGCGTTTTTTTCAACGATAGTCTGCATAACAAACCCCTTTCTTAAGTTGATATTGTAATGATATCACTTTAATATCGTTTTGTCAAGCAAAAAGTTTCACTAAAAAATGCCATTAATTATGTATAAAAATAAAAATCCCCGAACTCTTTCGAATCCGGGGATCGGTTTTTTTCTTCTTATAGTTGTAGGACACCTCACAGGTGTCCTACAACTTAGTGTTTTAGATTATTGCGGCTCGACAAAATCGTAGAACTGCACTTTAATGTCGAACTCTTGACCCGCCTTATAATGCTGCTCGAATTTTCCGGGAAGCGGCTTCACGACCTTCACCGTCGCCCAGCACCCCTGCGCTTTTTCGATCGTCGCTTCGTAGACGGGGACATTGTTCAGGACGCAGGTATACGTCTTGCCGATCACGGGTGCGTTCTTTAATTCATGTGTGTGCATTTCTTTTCTCCCAAAAAACAATATAGGGACGCCACATTGTGGCGTCCCTACATGACATTACACGGTTGCCGGCTTTTTCATGCGGCTGTACAGGATGTATGCCACAGCAAAAGCGAGCAGTCCGATCAATCCGTACAACAGCCAATTGCTCGGCTTCACTTTGGAATACCACAGCTGCATCTTGGTATCGATATCCGCAGCGTCGGCATCGGTGAACATGTTGTTCTCCTTCATCACCGGGACCCAGACCGGTTTCAGCTCTTCGGTCCAGATCTTTTCGAATGCCTGGTACATATCATACGGATCAACATCGCCGGCCGGTGCTGCACCGGTGATCTGATCGTCGATGAACTTCGCCAGCACGTTGTGCACATCGCTCTCTGCGCTCAGCGGAGCAACATTCAGCTTCGCCGAAGAGAAGGTGTTGTTCAGTGCTTTCCAGAATGCTTCATCCACCTTAGCGCGCCATGTTGCGACCATCGTGTCGATCGCGGGGATCTCGCGTGCTTTCTCTTTGTTGGAAAGATACGCATCGCCGATCAGCTTCTTTACGCCGTTCCAGTTGGATTCGAATTTCCGCTGTTCGCCGTACAGTTTGGCAACGTCGGAGCCGGTAAGGAGTGTTGAAGAAAGGAATTCAATATTCTCCGCTGCTCCCTGTTTGATGCTGGAGAGAACATTGCTCTTCTCCAGTTTCGCCTGCTGGCTCTTCTGCACATCGCCGTTCGGCTGGATATTCTTGTCATACTGGGCGAACATGCTGTCCACCAAGGCAAAGACCGCTTTGTCGCGCTTCGCGATATTCTCGCGGAGCGTCTTCACGATGCCTTTCAGCGAATCGCGTTCCGCTGTGGCGGCCTTCAGCTGCGCAAGCAGTGCTGCGTTTTCGCCGTTCAGTTTTCCCACTTGTTCGGTAAGCGAAGTGACCTGGGCTTCCAGTTCCGCGATGCGCGCCGCGCTCTCGCCGATCGCTTTCACCTTCTGTTCGGAATAAGCGAACTGCGCTTTCAGCTTGTCGATGCTGGTGTCAAAATCATCCGGAAAGAGTGCTTTGTTCAGGAAGTCGCGGTACGGTTTGTATTCCTCTTCCAGTGCCGTCACCGTTTCGCCGACCTTCGTCATCTCTTCCGGTGTTCCGGCATCGTTGATCGATTTCAGCAGTGCCTTGTACTCTTTTTCAAAGTCCCGCTTCACTTCGGAGTTGGACCGTTCCTGCGCCGCCGAGAATGTGAAAACGATCACGCTCAGCAGAAGAATTAATGTCTGTTTCATCTACTCCTCCTTAAGGATGTAATGATAGTTGGAGCCGTTGTGTTGTTTGAATTTTCTTTTTACGCGGTCCGTTTGCGCGTTCCGAGATACACTCCGACGAATACCGCCACGATCAGCGCGGCGATAAGGATGTAGGATAACGTGCTGCTCTCGATCGGCTTTGTGCTGCCGGACCATGATTTCACTTTTGCATCGATCTCCGCCATCTGCTCTTCGGTGAACAATCCGTGCCGGATCATCACCGGGATCCATGAGGGTTTCAGCTTGCTCCCCCATGTATTGTAGGCGAACGATTCAAATGTTTTCGAACGTTCTTCGGCGGACCGCTGCGCGGTATTCGCGATCTCATCGTCGATGAACTTGTTAATGTTGGCGGACATCTGTTCGCCGTTGTAGAACGGAACGATCGGCAGATTCTCCTGTGCAAAGACCTCGTTCAATCCTTTCCAGAACGTGCTGTCGGTGAGCGTGCGCCATCCGCCGATAAGTCCGTTGATCTCTGCAACCTCTTTCGCCTGAATGGAGGTCGGCACATACGCCTTGGCAAGCTTCTGTCCCACCCCTTTCCAGGAGGATTCAAAACGGCGCTGTTCGTTCAGCAGCTGCGGGATCTGCTGCGGGGAGAACGATGCGGAGGAAAGGAACATGATATTGTCCGCCACCGAACGCTTGATGCTTGCAACCACATTCTTCTTCTCCAGAACGGAGAGCTTCTTCATATCAGTGCCGGAGATCTGGTCCGTGTCGTATTTCACGAACAGACTGTCCACCAGCGCAAAGACCGCCTCGTCCCGCTTTTGGATCTCGTCCTGCAGCGTTGCGATGGTCTTCTTTAAAGAGGCGAGTTCCGCTTGCGCTTTGGCCAGCTGCGACCGGAGCGATGTGTTCTCCTCTTTCAGGGATTGAACCTGACTGTTGAGCGCTGCGATCTCTTTCTCCAGCTGTGATGCGCGGATCTTCTTTTCCGCCAGCTCTTTGGAGCTTTTCAGGCGGTCGATCAAACCGTCGTACCCGTCCGGAAAGATCGCCTTATTCAGGAAGTCCTGATGCGGCTTGAACTCCGCCTCGAATGCGGAGACATCCTTCAGCAGCTGCGTCAACGCTGCTTCGTTGTCGGCGCTGTTCAGATTCTTGGTGAGAAGAACGAAGCGCGTTTCAAAGTCCCGCTTGATCTCGGACTGCGTGCGCTCCTGAGCATTCATCCCGCCGATGAACAGAACAACTCCTGCGAGGAGAATGATTGCGTTCTTCATTTCTTTCCTCCCACCGGCTGTGCGCTCCCTTTGGTCAGCTGGAATTTCTCTTTGCCGTTCCACAGTTCGATGTAGGAATCCTTCTGGTCGAATTTCGGATCATCCATCGGCTTCTCGGCGGAGATCACCAGCGTGTTGTTCACGGCCAGGGCACCTTCGCTCTGCACGAGCACATACACGTTCTTGAATTTCTTTCCTGTCAAATAATAGAAGCCCGCTTTGTCGCGGATCAGACGGATCTCTCTGGTGTTCTTGGCTGCCATGGTATCGGCGGCAAATTCCTTTGCGAGCAGCGGGGTGACGGTGAATGCAACGCTGTACCGTTTTGCATCGACCATCCCTTTGGAGCCGACCTCAACGATCTCTTCGGCTGCCCAGGCAAAATCCGCCGGCTGCAGCTGGAGTGATGAACATCCGGCGAGTACGATCGACACGAGGAATCCGATGGACACGAGAACTTTTTTCATAGCGCTTCTCCTTGGTGATTGATAAAAATTATTTCTTTCCTTTTTTCTTCGGTTTCGATGATGTTTTCTTTTTCGGAGCCGGTTTCTTTGCCGCTTTCTTCTGCGGTGCCGGCTGTTCCTTCTTTACCGGGGCGGATTTCTTCACCCCTTTTTCTTTTTCCGTCTTCTTTTCCGGTATCGCCGCTTTCACGGTTTTACGGGCGCTCGTCTCCTTCCCTTTCCCGTCATTCTTCTGTTTCTTCAGGGCTTTTTTTTTATCGCCGAACAGATCGTTCTGCTCGGAAGTTCCTTCGTTGCCTGTCTCGGCGGCGGCCGATGTCCTGGCCTTCTCCGCTGCTTCCAGCTGTTTCTCTTCCTCATCCTCCGATGTGACGATGGCGATCGCGGTGACCGCATCCTTCTCGCCGAGACGGATCAGGCGGACGCCGGATGTGTTACGGCCGGAGACACGGATATCCTCCGCGCGCTGGCGGATGACCATGCCGCTGGATGAGACGACAACGATGTCGTCCGTATCCTGCACCTCCTTGATAGCGATCATTTTGCCGGTCTTTTCGTTCGCTTTCAGCGTCGCGATCCCTTTTCCGCCGCGGTGGCTCACTCTGTAGTCGCCGAGATCGGAACGTTTTCCAAATCCATTCTCCGTTGCAACAAGGATGGTCGTCTTCGTCCGCTTCAATGATACGGCGCCGATCACCTTGTCCCCTTTTTCCAGTTTGATCGCTCGAACACCTGATGCGGAACGTCCCATCGCGCGCACTTCGCTTTCCGGGAACCGGATGGCGATGCCTTCGTGCGTACCGATCACCAATTCATGCGTTCCGTCCGTCAGTTTCACATCGCGGAGCAGGTCCTTGCCGTCCAGAGAGATGGCGCCGATGCCGTTCTTGCGCGGATTGCTGAATTCCATCAGCGAGGTCTTCTTCATTTGTCCTTCTTCGGTGACCATGAAGACGAATTGGTTGTCGGTGAATTCTTTGACGCTTAAGAATGCCGTAATGTTCTCGTCCGCTTCTTTTGCGATCAGATTCGTGATCGCTTTTCCTTTGGAGGTCCTGCCTCCTTCGGGCACTTCGAACACCTTCAGCCAATAGCATTTTCCCTTATCCGTAAAGAAGAGGATATAATTGTGCGTGCTGGCGATGAACATATGTTCGACAAAATCATCCTCACGCGACGCGGCGCCGGTGACACCCTTTCCTCCGCGGGATTGTCTGCGGTAGCCGCTCACCGGGAAGCGTTTGATGTAGC
This sequence comes from Synechococcus sp. UW140, assembly GCA_943364975.1. GTDB lineage: Bacteria > Bacteroidota > Ignavibacteria > UBA10030 > UBA8401 > UBA8401. The sequence goes on along the minus strand of CALRIY020000014.1, from coordinate 36,440 downwards.
CGCCGTGCGAGATGGTGATCACCACCTCCTCTTCGGCGATCATATCCTCGATCTTGAACTCGGTCTGCTTCATCACGATCTCGGTGCGGCGGGCATCGCCGAATTTCTCTTTCATCAGCAGCAGTTCCTCTTTGATGATCTGCAGCTGAAGCGCTTTGCTGCCGAGGATCGCCTTGAGTCTGTTGATCAGCTTGATGAGTTCCTTGTATTCATCCTCGATCTTCTTCCGCTCCAGTCCCGTCAGCCGCTGCAGGCGCATGTCGAGGATCGCCTGGGCCTGGATCTCGGAGAGTTTGAATTTCTTCATCAAACCCTGTTTCGCCGTCTCGGTGTCCTTGGACGCTTTGATCAGTTTGATGATCGCGTCGATATTGTCGAGCGCGATGATGTATCCTTCCAAAATGTGCGCGCGTTTCTCCGCGGCATCCAGATCGAATTTCGTTCTGCGCACGACCACTTCGTTCCGGTGTTCGATGAAGTGATGGAGCGTGTCCTTCAGCTGGAGGATCTGCGGACGTCCGTCCACCAGCGCCAGCAGGATGATGCCGAAGGTGGTCTGCATCTGCGTCTGTTTGTACAGATTGTTCAGCACCACGCTCGCGTTCGCGTCGCGCTTCAGATCGACGACGATGCGCATTCCGTCGCGGTCCGATTCGTCGTTCACGCCGGAGATATCCTCGATCTTCTTGTCGCGGACGAGTTCGGCGATCTTTTCGATCAGGGACGCTTTGTTCACCTGGTACGGGATCTCGGAGATGATGATGCTCTGCCGGTCATTCTTTGCTGTTTCGATCGCCGCTTTCGCGCGCAGGGTGATCTTGCCGCGCCCTGTCTTATACGCTTCGCGCACGCCGTCATATCCATAGATGATGCCGCCAGTCGGGAAATCCGGGGCTTTGATATGTTTCATCAATTTTTCGTTGTCGATATTCCTGTCGGCGATCATCGCAATGATGCCGTCGATCACTTCCCCCATGTTGTGGGGAGGAATATTGGTGGTCATGCCGACCGCAATACCGCTTGCACCGTTCACCAGCAGATTCGGAATGCTTGCCGGAAGCACGGAAGGCTCCTGTAGTGTATCGTCGAAGTTCGGCGTGAAGTTGACCGTGTTCTTCTCGATGTCGCGGAGCATCTCTTCTGCAACACGGGTCATGCGGACTTCCGTATAACGCATTGCGGCCGCGGAGTCGCCGTCCACCGAACCGAAGTTCCCCTGTCCGTCCACCAGCATGTAGCGGAGCGAGAAATCCTGCGCCATACGGACGATCGTGTCATACACGGATGAATCGCCGTGCGGATGGTACTTACCGAGCACCTCTCCCACAACGCGTGCGCTTTTCTTATAGGCTTTGTTCGGCGTATTGCCGAGTTCGTTCATGCCGAACAGAACGCGCCGGTGAACGGGTTTCAATCCGTCCCGCACATCAGGGAGTGCGCGGGCTACGATCACGGACATCGAATAATCGATGTACGAACCCTTCATTTCTTCTTCGATATCTACCGGAACAATTCTTTCGTTTGTCGTCGCCATGTGCTTTTCTTATTCTTAGTGATCGGTGAATGTTGTTCTGCAATAATGTTTATTTGGTCCGCTTCCAGATGAATGTTCCGGTGCGGTCGATATATCCCTGTTCGGTCTCTGTTTCCACGGAAGCGATCCCGTGCATGAACGGCTGAATGCCGGTGAACTGCGGTGCGATCTTCACGGCGCCCGTCCTGTCGATGAATCCGTATTTCCCATCCTGCCGGAACGACGCAAGTCCTTCCGAGAAGAACTGCACCTCTTTATATGCGATCGGAAGGATCGGTGCACCGGTTGCATCGATGAAACTCCATTTTCCGTCCTTCTTCACAAGTGCGGCGCCGTCGCTGAAATCCCGTGCGTCCTGATACTCGATCGGAATGATAACCGCTCCGGTTTTATCCAGATATCCCCAAAGCCCGGCCTTCTTCACGCGGACACGTCCTTCGGAAAAACTGCTCGCCCGCTCATAGTTGAAATCGATCACGACGCTTCCCGCCGTATCGATGAATCCCCTGAATCCGTTCCTGGTCACCGCCGCCAGTCCTTCGGAAAAATCATTCACCATCTCGTATTGATAGTTGATCACAAGTTCTCCCGCGGTGTTGATAAATCCGTAGGGATGATCTTCCGCTCCGGGGAACAGGATGGGTCGTTTCACCACCCAGGCCCTTCCGTTGTGGAAGTCTCCGGCATCGGAATATTCGGGAGTGATCACTTCTTTTCCGTTCGCGTCGATGAAGCCCCAATAACGCCACAGCACCCAGCTGACATCAAGGACTTTGGACAAACCTTCCGAGAATCCGCCGGCTTCGTTATAGTGTGTTTCAAATGCCGTGCTTCCGTCGGCGTTCAGAAAAAAAACATCGTTGTCCAGCCAGGTGTTCCGGATCTGTTTCACCTTTCCTTCGCTGAAGTGCGAGCGGGCGATATACTGAGGAGCGATCACCTCTGTTCCGGCGGAATCGATGTATCCGTACCGACCCCGCTCTTCGATCAGAAAGCGCTGCTGAGAAAAGAGCTGTGCAGCGAAGGCTGCGGTCAGTATCAGGAATATCCTCATCATTTACACATCCAGATTCCGGACATACTTCGCGTTCTTTTCAATGAACTGTCTGCGCGGTTCCACTTCATCCCCCATCAAGATAGAGAATGTTCTGTCGGCATCCGCGGCATTTTCGATCCCCACCTGCAGGATGGTGCGTGTCTCAGGATTCATGGTGGTGGACCAGAGCTGCTCCGGGTTCATCTCGCCAAGACCTTTGAAGCGGGAGATGATAACGCCTCCCTTGATCACGGCACCTTCTTCCGTTGCCGACTCCTCTCCTTCCGTCGCTGCTTCCGCTTTTTTGTCCGCCTTCTCGCCCCGCAGCCGTTTCAGGACCTCGTCGCGTTCTTCATCATCAAACGCATAGAGTTCCGTCTTTCCCTTCTTCAATTTATAGAGAGGGGGCTGAGCGATATAGACGTGACCGAGTTCGATCAGCGGTTTCATATAGCGGAAGAACAATGTGAGCAGCAATGTGCGAATATGGGATCCGTCGACGTCCGCGTCGCACATCAGGATGATCTTGTTATACCGTAATTTATCCGGATTGAAATCCTCGCCCACTCCCGCGCCGATGGCGGTGAAGATATTCCGGATCTCTTCGTTCTCGAGCATCTTGTGCAGGCGCGCTTTCTCAACATTCAGGATCTTTCCTTTCATCGGAAGGATCGCCTGGAACCGCCGGTCGCGTCCCTGTTTCGCGCTGCCGCCTGCGGAGTCTCCTTCGACCAGATACATTTCGCAATGTTCCGGATCGTTGATGGAACAGTCGGCCAATTTTCCGGGAAGCCCCGCGCCGTCCATCGCATTCTTGCGGCGGGCGATGTCGCGCGCCTTGCGCGATGCTTCGCGTGCTTCCGCTGCGCGCAGACTCTTATCGATGATCCGCTTCGCGTCGGGAGAGTTGTTCTCCAGCCAGTCGGTCAACGCCGGTCCGATGACCGATTCAACGATCGCTTTGATCTCGCTGTTGCCGAGCTTCGTCTTCGTCTGTCCTTCGAACTGCGGCTCGGGGACCTTCACGCTGATAACAGCGGTGAGTCCTTCCTTGAAATCTTCGCCCGTCAACTGGATCTTGTCGTCCTTCACCAAATTATTCTTGGAGGCGAACGTATTGAGTGAACGGGTCAGCGCAGTGCGGAAGCCGACCAGATGTGTTCCTCCCTCATGCGTGTTGATGTTGTTCACATACGAGAAGACATTCTCGGAATACTGATCGTTATACTGGAACGCCGCTTCCACCTCTACCGTACGGTCGTTCTCATCCTTTCCTTCACCTTTCGCGTGGAACACTTTTTTCATGATGGAGGGACGGGTGGAATCGGTATACTTCACGAACTCCATCAGTCCGCCCTTGTAATGGAACTTCTCTGTCTGCTCCTGCTTGTTGCGCAGATCGGTGATCTCCAGTGTCACTTCGGGATTGAGGAATGCGAGTTCCCGCAGTCGCTCGGCCAGCGTGTCGAACTTGTATGTGCGGTTCTTGAAGATGGAGCCGTCCGGCATGAAGGTGACGGTGGTGCCGGTCTTGTCCCCTTTGTTCATTGTGCCGATCACTTTCACCGGAGCAACAGGGTCGCCTTTCTTGTATTTTTGATACCACACTTTGCCGGCCGTCTTGACTGTCACTTCCAGCACTTCGCTGAGCGCGTTCACGACGGAGACACCGACGCCGTGAAGACCGCCGGAGACCTTGTAGGTATTCTTGTCGAACTTGCCGCCCGCGTGGAGCACGGTGAGCACCACTTCCAGAGCGGACCGCTTCTCCTCTTTGTGCATCCCGGTCGGAATACCGCGTCCGTCATCGATCACCGTGATGCTTCCGTCCTTGTTGATCTTCACATCGATGTTCCTGCAGTAACCGGCGAGCGCTTCGTCGATGGAGTTGTCGACGATCTCGTAGACCAGGTGATGAAGGCCGCGCGTGCTCACGTCGCCGATATACATGGCGGGACGGCGTCGGACTGCTTCAAGACCTTTTAATACGGTAATATCATCCGCGGTATATTCTCCGTTCTGTTTCTTTTCTTTGGTTTCTGCCACAGTGTTTCCTTTGTGATGATGTATGCTTGTTGAATTTTTTTTCTGCCGCGGCTCACAGAGAATATCTCTTGGGGCTGTTGTGATCTTCTCGGTGAAGTTTGCGGCAATATTTTTTTATCGAAATTTAATATCGGTGATGCTTTTTGAATTCGTCTGCTGATGGATCTTTTCCAGGATCTCTTTCTTCCGGAACGTCAGTTCCGTTCTCCACGGCGCATTGTTCACGCTGACGAACAGGACGCCGTTGGCCAGGCGTTCCGGCTGTGCGACCTTCGCTACCTGTTGTCCGACCACCTCGTTCCATACGTCGAAGATCTTATACTGTTCGACCTGTTTCTCGATGCCGAGAGACTGCACCAGCAGTTTCAGCGCTTCGCCGAGGGATTGTATGTTCTCTTTTCTGACCATTTTCCTACACTGTCACCGGTTCGTTGTCGATCGCTCCGCTGCGGATGAAGAATTTCCGCCGGTCGTTGTTCCATTCCGCTCCGCCGAAGATCTTCTCACTGGTGGTGGTGATGAAGATCTGTCCCAATGATTCGGCAAGCGTCAATAATTTTCTGCTGCGGTACTCGTCCAGTTCGCTGAACACATCGTCCAGCAGAAAGACCGGTGTTTCACTGCATCGTTCCTTCAGGAAAAAGAACTCCGCGACTTTCAGCGCCACCAAGAACGTTTTATGCTGACCCTGTGACGCAAAATGCTTCATGGACATTCCGTTCAGAGAGAACAATATGTCGTCCCGGTGCGGACCGACGAGTGTTGTTTGAAAACGCATCTCGTCATTCTTTTTCTTTGTCAGTTTTTGTTCCATCGCCGCGGTGATCTCACCGATGGATGAATCACTGCCGATCCTGATGGAAGGAGCATATTCGATCCTCGGTGTTTCCCGCTCATCCACAATATCCAGATATGTCTGCGCGATGTAGGGCGCGAACTCCGTCAGGAACACATTTCTTTTGTGGATGATCCTGGTGCCGTAGCGGACCAGCATATCATTCCACGGTCCGATCTCCGCGCTGCAATCCCGCCCTTTTGCTTCCGACAATATCGTGTTCCGTTGACGGACGATCCGGCGGTATTCCATCGAATCCTCCACGTAGGACTTGCTGCTCTGCGAGATCACCAGATCGATGAACTTTCTCCGGTCCGCCGGCGACCCGAATGTGATGGAACTGTTCTCGGGGGAAAGGATCACGACCGGAAACATTCCGATCACCGAAGAGAATTTTTCCACGCCGGCGCCGTTGATCGTGAATTTCTTTTCCTTCTTTACGTCATCGTATGTCACGCGCACATGGAATTCTTTTCCTTCATCGGACACAAGGACGCTTTTGATCTCAAAGAACGACTGCTGCTGCTGCATCACCGTTGCATCGGCGCTCGCATAAAAACTCTTCGTCAGGCACAGAAAGGAGAGTGCTTCGAGGGCATTGGTCTTACCCTGACCATTCTCCCCAAGAAGCACGTTGACCCGTGCACCAAAATCGAAAGCTGTTTCGTTGTGATTGCGAAAGCTGCGCAGGTGGGCATTGGAAATTCTCATCTCGGCGCGATGAATTAATTATTCAACCGCACCGGCATGATCAGCATCAGGACCTCTTCACCCTCTTTTTTATTCACCGGGGAGACGATCGCTGCGCGGTTGGGGGAACTCAACCGGAATTCCACTTCTTCCGCATCAAGATGTGCGAGAACATCCATGACATAAGCGGAATTGAAACCGATCTCCATCTCTTCATCATTATAATCACAGGAGACCTTCTCTTTTGCTTCGCTGCCGAAATCCTGATCCTCGGCAGTCACACGCAATTCATCTTTTCCGACGGAAAGACGGATCTGGTGTGTGGTGGAGTTGGAATACAGAGACACACGGCGGACGGACTGAAGCATCTCGTTCTTGTTCACAACGAGTTTGCGTTCATTGTCCAGCGGGATCACTGTTTCATAGTTCGGATATTTTTCTTCGATCAGACGGGAAATGAGCGACGTTCCGTCGAATTTGAACATGACGTGTGTTGCGCTGATGGAAACCTTTGTTTCGGAGCCCGCGGCCACTTTATCCAGCTGACCGAGTGCTTTGGACGGAATAATGATATCCTTCGTCAATTTTGTGTTGCCGAGATTGCTGTTGTTCACGCGGACAAGTCTGTGTCCGTCCGTTGCCACTGCGCGGACCTCGCTCTTGGAGAACTGGAACAATACACCCATCATTGCCGGACGAAGTTCATCCGCACTGACGGCGAACATTGTGGTTCCGATCAGCCGCTGCAGCACCTGCACATCGAATGTCACTTCGGCTTCGCCTTTGAATTCGGGGATCGCCGGGAATTCTTCGCTGGATTCTCCGGTCAGCGTGTATTCGCCGTTGTCCGTCTTCATTTTGATCTTGTTGGATTCCGTGTCGATGTTGAATGTGATATTCGTATCGGAGAGCGCACGCACCGTATCGAAGATTTTCTTCGCCGGAATCGCGATCGTTCCGTTCTGACTCCCTTGGACCTCAAGTGTGACAGAGACCGATATTTCCAGGTCCGTCGCCGTGATCTTTAATGTATTTGCATGCACGTCAAAATGAAGGTTCTCAAGGATGGGAAGTGTCGATCGGGTGGGGACGACGCTGACTGTTTTTGCCAATGCTTTTTGCAATTCAGCGCTCCGTACGGAAAATTTCATTATGAATCTCCTTAAAATAATTGATCTAAAAACGAAGAATTTTCATCCCGTAATATACAAAAATTGGGTGGGAATCCCAAAGGAAGAAACCCTGTAAGTATATATTCTTTCAGTGAGTTAGCGCGTATTTAAAAGAGAGTCTATTCCTTTAAAATAATAATAACAATAATAGGGTGGATAAGTGGATAACTCGCCGATTCACGACTGTACGCTGGCGGAATCCAAAAAAACGGTGTCGACAGTATGTTGGTACGTTGCCGACTTCTCCACACTCATCCACACCGGCGAATGCATTTGTTCCAACGGTCCGAAGTACCAACATCTCATTCACACTGCTTCACAACTCATCCACACATTTTTGTGGACAACTATTTTAAAAAGAAAAAGGGTCGAGGTTTCCCCGGACCCTTTTAGTTCTTTTTTAAATCATATCCCGGAGATACTAGTCAACGGAAAAAAGCCGGGATATGTATTATGATAATAAAATCTACCGCGAATAGATCTCGATCTTCTTTTTTATCTGATCGATGGAGAGCCGGAACTTCGGATCGATCTTGATCTGCTCCTCAACGGTCTGATAAGCATGAATCACCGTGCTGTGGTCCCTTCCCCCGAAATTGAGACCGATCGTTTTCAGCGAACAGTTGGTCAATTCCTTTGCAAGGTACATCGCTACTTGACGGGCTATCACGATCTCCTGTTTTCTCGTCTTCGCCCGGAGCAGGTCGTTGGGAATATCATAGAACTCCGAAACGATCCTCTGGATCTCTTCAACCGTCAGCGGTGAACGGACCTCGGTCACAACGGAACTGAGCACTTCTCTTGCCATCTCGATGTCGATATCTTTTCCGAGCAGCGAAGCGTTAAAGAGAAGTTTGGTATAACACCCTTCCAATTCACGGACGTTGGATTTTACATTAGCAGCGATGAAATCCAGCACCGATTCCGGTATCGTCACATCGTCCCGCTCGCATTTATTGCGCAGGATGGCTGAACGCGTTTCAAGGTCCGGCGGCTGGATATCGGCCGTTAAACCCCACTGGAATCGTGAAATAAGGCGTTCATCGAGACCCTGCAGCTCTTTCGGCGGCCGGTCGGATGAAAGAATGATCTGTTTTCCCAACTGATGGAGCGAATTGAAGGTATGGAAGAAACTATCCTGTGTCTTTTCTTTGCCGGTGAAGAACTGGATATCATCCACGATCAGAATATCCATGCTCCGATAAAAGTTGGAAAAATCGGTTGTGGCGTCGTTCCGGATGGCATCGATGAATTCGTTGGTGAATTTCTCGCTGGAAACATACATCACCCGCTTTGCTTTTCCCGATTCTAGCGCGTAATTCCCTATCGCCTGCATCAAATGGGTCTTTCCGAGTCCCGTTCCGCCGTAAAGCACCAGGGGGTTGAACGATGTTCCGCCGGGATTGTTCGCGACCGCCATAGCGGCGGCACGCGCCAATTGGTTACTTTCCCCCTTGATGAATGTGCTGAAGACATTCCTTTTATTCAAGAATGTCTTTTCATACGGAAGCGGCTGGGTGTACTGTGACTGTTCGATCTTGACGGAATGCTGTTCCTGCATCTTTGCCGGAGCATCAGCCGGTGAGACGACAATGGAAGGAGACGGTTCATCAGAAGGGACAACCGTGTAGGTCAGCTTTGCGTTCGGACCGAGGACCTTCTGCAGCGCACCGGAAATAAGCGAATAGTAATGCTCCTCCAGCCATTCATAAAAGAACTGACTGGGGACGGTGACAGAGACCTCATTATTCTCGATCTTGACCGGCTTGATCGGTTCGAACCAGGTTTTAAAACCTTGCGGATTGATCTCAGGCTGGATATGGGAGAGGATCTTCCCCCATATTTGAAACAACTCTTCCCTCTGCAGAGAATCGGCCGGAGCCGAAACAGGAGTATCAGAAGGGGTGACAATGGAAATCATAAAACCTCAACGTTATCAACATCGAACATTGGTTTATACACAATGTTATTCACACAGGAAAAACCCCAATTTAACATACTTACGGAAAGAAGGGAATTATACACATCATATCAATCCCTCTAACCCTTTGTAAAACAACACTCAGACAGTACGTCCACCAACTTATCAACAGAGTGTGTGCATATCTTTTCCACTTGTTAATCACCGCTTCCAAGAGCAGTTTCCATGAAAAAAGTTATCCACATTTCATCAACACACATGCTGGACACTGTCCACACTACAGTATATTGCATTTCCGGGAGAGAAGTCAAGAAAAAAATTATCAATACGGAAAAATCATCGGCGGCCGCGATCTTACCGCAAATATTCACTGCAGAAAAATAAAATGTGCAAAAAAAACCGAGGAAATACTGAGAAGCAGCATCAACGGTGAAATTTATCTTGTTTGTCCTGCGATGTTTTCGTATTTTTGTATCGCTTTTATTCACCTGGAGATATAATGAAACGTACATTTCAACCACACAAACGCAAACGCCGAAACACCCATGGTTTCCGTGAGCGTATGGCGACCAAGAACGGCCGCAAAGTTTTGTCCAGCCGCCGTGCAAAAGGGCGTCACAAATTGACCGTCAGCGACGAGCCACGTAACTAACGTGGCCTTGCTTTCGTCCGTACTTCTCCTCTCTCTCTTTTAGGAAGCGGCGATGTGAGTGCGACAGACTCTTCCCAAATCAATCATCCTTCGCGGATACCAATCGTTCACCAAAGTCATTACCGGCGGGATCTCGTTTCAGGGGACACTGCTGACGGGATTCGTGTTGACCGACGCGTCCGATCCGAAAATTGAGATCGGCTTTTCTGTCCCGAAAAAGCGGGTGCCGCTGGCGGCGGACAGGAACAGGATCAGACGGCTGATGCGCGAGTCCGTCCGAAAACACCGCGACGGATTCTTCGCTTTGATACGGGAAAAGAGGATGGGCGCACTGATCGTTGTGATGTACAAAGGGGAGAAGCACGTGCAGGTGAAACGCCTGATGCTCCATGATGTTGAACCGGCATGGCTCAGCATTCAGCAACAGATCCTGAAAGCGCTATGAAACATCTCCTCATCTTTTTGATCCGCTTCTATCAGATGGTGATCTCACCGTTTCTGCCGGCGAATTCATGCAGATTTTTTCCAACCTGTTCCTCCTACACACTCGAATCCATTCAACAACACGGAGCGCTGAAAGGCTCACTGCTCGGCGTGAAACGGATCTGCAAATGTCATCCGTATCACGAAGGGGGCTATGATCCCGTTCCGGAAAAATTTTCATTCAGGAAACAACGATAATATTATGGGAAGACAAGAGACACTCGGATTCATGCTGATCGCCGCCATCTTGATGGCGTGGATGTACTACACCTCGCCGCAGCGTCAGCCGCAGCAGCAACCGGCCCCCTCCACAGAGCAAACAACAAACACTCCGCCGGTTCAGACCAACACGCCGAAACAAGAGACCGCGCAGCAGCAGTCCTCCGCTGCTTCGCCGCACACAGTGAGCGACTCGCTCGGAAAATTCTTCAGCGGCACGGAACTCGGGAAGGAACAGACCTTCACTGTGGAGACCGACAATTATATCGCCGAACTTTCAACACGCGGCGGAGCGATCAAACAATGGACACTGAAGAAGCACCGGACATGGGACAATCACCCTGTCCAGCTGGTGAATGATCCGCGCGGAGATTTCAGTCTGCTCTTCACGACCACCGACGGAAGAATGATCAACACGAAGAATCATTTCTTCACCGTTGCGATGCCCCCGGGAGGAAAGATCGTCCTTTCAGGAAAGGACCAACAGACCGTTCAATTCATCCTGAAGGCCGGCGAAGGCCGCTTGGTAAAGAAGCTCACATTCAAGAATGATGCGTACGACTTTGACGCGGACTTCGCGTTCGAAGGGATGCAGAACGTCGTGGCGAATTTCGAATACCAGATCCTCTGGGAAGCCGGAGTGCGGTACACCGAATACAACAGCGTCGACGAATCGAACCTTGCCGCATCGTATTCCTACGGCGGCGGTGAACTGCTGGAAGTGAATGCCTCGTCCGACGGCGAGAATCCGAAAGAAGATCCCTCCGGTCAGACCGACTGGGTGGCTGTGCGCAACAAGTATTTCGCCGTAGCGCTTCTCTCGCAGGATAAGAAAGCGAGCGGTGCATATCTTGAAGGACAGCATCAGACCAAAGAGCACGGCGGCATCGTTGAGCGTTACTCCATCGCACTGAAATATCCGTTCAAGAATACGCTGAATGAAACAGCCAAGATCTCCGCGTACATCGGACCGCTCGAGTTCTCCACCATCAAAAGTTATGACCGCGGTCTAGACCAGATCATGTCGCTCGGGTGGACATGGATCCGTCCGATCACCGAATATATCTTCATCCCGCTCTTCAAATTCCTCCATTCGTTCATCTCGAACTATGGATTGGTGATCATCATCTTCTCCATTCTTATCAAGCTGGCACTGCAGCCGCTGACGAAATCCAGCATGTCGTCCATGCGGAAGATGCAGAAGCTGCAGCCGATGATGCAGGAGATCCGCGAGAAATATAAGAATGACGCTCAGCAGCTGAATCTGCAGACGATGAAACTGTATAAGGATTACGGCGTGAATCCCGCCGGAGGCTGTCTGCCGCTGCTGCTGCAGCTGCCGATCCTCTACGCGCTCTATTCGCTCTTCTCAGCATCGATCGAACTCCGTCAGGAACCGTTCATCCTGTGGATCACCGATCTGTCCGTTCCCGACGTGCTCGTGTCGCTGCCGTTCACCGTTCCGCTGCTCGGAAATTTCATCAGCGGACTGACCCTGGCGATGGGTGTAACGATGTTCGTCCAGCAGAAGCAGACCGTCACCGATCCGACGCAGAAGGCGCTGGTGTGGATGATGCCGCTGATGATGACGGTGATGTTCAACCATTTCCCGTCCGGACTGAACCTGTATTATTTCGTCTTCAACCTGCTCTCCATTGGTCAGCAGTATTATTTCAACAAACGGCATCAGGATGAACCGCTGCAGAAAGTGCCCGAGAACAAACGCAAGCCGGGATTCATTGAGCGGATGCAGCAGAACCTTCCGAAGCAGAGCAAGAAGTAATCACGAATTATGAGCGGAAACAAAAAACCCAAGATCACTCTTGGGTTTTTTGTTGTTCCAGCGGCAGCTGAATATAGAAGGTGCTTCCCCGCCCCGGCGCACTCTCCGCCCAGATCTTTCCCCCGTGCAGCTCAACGATCAGCTTTGCGATAGAGAGCCCGAGTCCGGTGGAGGTCTCGTTCCCGGTCGGTCGCGGCGATAATTTCTGGAATTTTCCGAAGAGCTTCTTCTGATCATCCTCGCTCAATCCGGCACCGGTATCCTTCACCGAGAGGCGGACATCCTCCCCCGCCCGCTCGACACGGATGACGATCGGCGCACCGATCGGGGAATACTTGACGGCATTACTGAACAGATTCTCGATGGACTGATAGAGTCGTTCGGAATCCCCGAGCACAAGACAATCCGGGGAATCGCAGAGGGACATCTCGATCGTCTGCTGTTTCTTGTCGGCAAGCCCTTTGTTCATCGAAACGACATAGCCGGTCAGTTCGGAGAAATTCAGCGGCTGCATTTTCAGATTGATCTTTCCCTGCTCCATCGCTTCCACGTTCAGGAAATCGGTGATCAGGTCCACCATCTGTTCCGCTGAACCGGAGATCGCTTTGGCGGAATCCTTCACGGCGGCCAGATCGAAATTCTCCTCCTGTAAAAAATGGGACATGCCGACAATGGTCGTGAGAGGATTCTTCAGATCGTGCGCCACGATATCGACCAGTTCCCCTTTGAACTGATTTGCCTGTTCTGCTCTCTCCTTCTCCAGCTGCAGATGATAGGTCCGTTCATCCACCAGCTGCTGCAGTTCATATTCGCGCTTCTTCAGCACATTGATCCTCATGCGGTATGCGGAGAAGACCATTCCGGTGAACAAAAGCATCACAGAAATTCCGAACCAGGAGGTCTGATAGAAATGCGGCAGCTGCTGCATTACGATAGAAGCACCGGCGGTATTCCACACGCCGTCGTTGTTGGAACCGATCACCCTGAAATGGTACTCACCGGGATCGATACCGGTGTACGAAACTGTGCGGCTGTTGCCTCCGTCGATCCACTCTTTATCGTATCCCTCGAGCATGTATTTGAACTGCACCAGTTCCGGCGCAGACAGACTCAGCGCAGTGAAGCTGATGGTAACGCGGTTGGAGCCCGCCGGAAGATACACCGAACCGTCGACAGACTCGATCTTCTTTCCGTCTGCCGAGACCTCCTGAATATATACCGGAGGAATAATGGTATTGGTCGGAAGTTTTTGCGGCGAGACGATCGTCACCCCTTTCATCGTGGGAAACCAGATCGTTCCGTTCATCATCTTCCATCCCGCCGGCTGGCTTCCTCCGTTGCATTCGCTGCTCCCCATGCCGTCCACAATCCCGTACAGCGTGAAGTCTGTGCGGACCTTCCCGCCGAGCGCGATGGTGTTCAACTCTTCTTTGTTCACGCGGAAGATCCCCTTGTTGCACGTCAGCCAGAAATATCCCAGGTTGTCCTCCTGGATTTCGTGGACGGAGACAGCATCATATCCTTCAGCGGAAAGAAATTGTTTCATCGCACCGTTCTTGTACCGCCGAAGACCACCCCGGTCCGTTCCGATCCACACCACGCTGTCTGCATCGATATAGATGTCGCGGATCTCTTCCTTTTTCAAGGATGCATTCTCCGGGAAGCGTTCCCATTGTTGTTTCGCCCCCCGCCGAAGGATCTGGATCCCGCCGTCCATTCCAAACCAGAGACTTCCGTCCGGATGCTGCGTGATCGCCCGAATGTTGTTGGAGAGCAGACCGGTCGCCGTTGTGTAATGGGAAAGTTTTCCACCGGTGAAAGCATAGAGACCATTCTCCAGCGTGCCGAACCAGACGGTCTTGTCGCGCGATTGGAATGTGCTTAACGTCGTCTTCGCTGTGATCGCGGAATACCGCCGAAAGGAGTGCGGTGCAGAGGACGGTGATGAATAGACGCCGTCCGATGTTCCGATCCACATCCTTCCCGCTCTATCATCGATCACGGTGCGGACAATGTTGGAGAGCGGAGTTGATCCGATCGTATAGGTCCGCGCAGAGCCGTTCTCCCACACCGTCACACCGCCACCGTTCGTTCCGATCCATTGTGCACCGCGGTTATCCTCGTACACCGTCCAGAGGAAATTATTCCCGATCCCCTCCCGTTTTGTCAGTGCGGTAAAACGGGAATCACGGAGTCTGTTCAAGCCGCCGCCGCCGGTGCCGATCCAAAGCGATCCTTCGCGGTCCTGGCGCAGCGCCCAGACCACATCGGTGGTGAGTCCATCCACGCTGCCGAGTGTTTCGAAGCGTCCGTTAAGATATCGTGAAAGTCCGCCGCCGCTGCTGCCGATCCAAATGCTTCCGTTCCGATCCTCAAAGATCGTGCGGATAACATTGCTCGGCAGCCCGTCTTTTGTGGTGAATGTAGAGAACGATCCGTTGCGGTACCGGGTGATGCCTCCTCCCCCCGTTCCGATCCAGATATTATTGAAGCGGTCTTCGACGATGGAGCGGACGATATTATGCTTCAGAGATCCGCTGGTCGTATCGATCTGTTCAACGAAGCTGGATGTCTTTCTCCGCACCCCTTTGTCTGTGCCGACCCAGATCTCGCCGTCCTCAGTTTCGGTGATGGACCAGACGATCGTTCCGCGAACATCAAATTCCAGCGATCGGTCCTGGAACCCGGTGCCGTCAAAGGAAAGGATACCCGATTGTGTGCCGAAGAGAATGGAGCGGTCACGCAGTTCGGCGATGGTAAAGACCGTTGAAAGAGGAATGGACGAATCGACTGCGGCGGGGGTGAATGTACCGTTGGAATAGATGACGATGCCCGCGGTCGTTCCTATCCACATCCTGTTCTGTGAATCCTGGAAGAGACTGCGCGGCTGTGAAGGTCCGAAGGATTCCTTGTAACTCTTGAACGTAACACCGTCGAACCGGTAGAGCTCGGAGTATGTGGCAAGCCAAAGGTATCCGTCAGCGGACTGTTCCAGCGCGATGATAGAGTTATGCTTCAGTCCCTGCTCTTCCTGCCACACATCCAGCTTGTACTGTGTGACACGTTTTGCGGTGGAAAGACCGAGCGGCAATTGTGCCTGAAGGGTGCCCGCGAAGAATGCTACCAGTAGAAGAACGAACAACATTTCCTCCCGCAGATGAATAGGAATTCAAAATTTGTGGAAAAGAATAAAAAAATTAACCCCTAAATCAAGTGCGCTGGGATACAAACAACTGTTAGAGTGTTTTAATATTCTCCCGGGAAGAACTTTTCTACAGCGCGCGTGTCAGCCAGGCGGAGAGATCGGTGAGGCATGCTTCGTCTATCTGATGTGCCATCGCATATTCGTGATACTCCACGGAAGCGGTTGAGAATGCGAGAAGGTCCCGGGTCTCCCGCGCAGAAGAGACGGGGATAACGGAATCGTTGACGCCGTGAGAGATGAAGATCGGGAGACCGTTGAGATCCTGAAGTCTGTATTCCTTCTCCAGCTGCTTCGGTGCGAAACCGCTCAGAGCGGCGATGCCGGCGCAGAGCTTCGGATGGGTCAGAGCGACAGCATATGACATGATGGCACCCATGCTGAAACCAAGCAGGAAGAGACGCTTGGTCCTTATTCCATCAATGAACGAAAGGATCTCCCGTGTACTCTGCGCAAAACTTTTTTCATCGACCGTCCCGTCCTCGAACAGATCGAACCAGGAATAACCGCCCCATTCAAATTCGAACGGCGCGCGGACCGAATAGATCTCCAGCCGCGGATCAAGATGTTCCTTCAGCCCGAACAGGTCATGCTCATCGGCACCGCGTCCATGGAGCATGATGAGTGTTGAAGTGTTCTCTGTTTGTTGCGGTGCGGGATGATGGATCGAACGCAGCATATGAATGTATCGTTTTGTCTCTGCATCGTTTATGATGCGGAGACTCAATTAAAAAATAGACGAGCCGAGCTTCGTTGTCAGCAATTCCAGCGCCTTCATTCCCATCACCGAATTCCCTTTGGCATTCAGGCGCGGACTCCACGCCGCCACCGCATACCGGTGCGGATGAACGGCCACGATGCCTCCCCCGACACCGCTCTTCCCCGGAAGTCCGACGGTGAATGAGAATTCACCCGCCTCATCATAGAATCCGCAGGTCTGCATGACGGCATTCAGCCGCTTGGTCTGGCTTTTGGTCAGCAGCGGCTCATCGGTCGAGGCGATCTTTCCGTGATTGGCGAAGAGCAGGAATGCGGACGCAAGATCGCTGCACGACATCTCGACGGAACAGATATGGAAATAGAGATCGAGCACATCATCCACATTGTGACGGATGTTCCCGAAGGATTTCAGAAAATTCGCGAGCGCCGCATTCCGGAATCCGTATTCCTTTTCGGATAAGGCGACCCTCTTGTTGTAGGTGATCTTTTTATTTCCGGAGAGACGCCGGACAAAATCGAGGAAATCCTTCTTCGGCGCAGAGAGCTGGTCCATCAGCACATCGCACACCACCATCGCCCCGGCATTGATCAGCGGATTGCGCGGGATCCCCTTCTCGTATTCCAGCTGGACCAGCGAGTTGAAGGAACTGCCGGAAGGCTCCACGCCGACACGCTTGAAGATCTTTTCCCCGACAAGGGAGACGACAAGGGCGAGAGCGAACACTTTGGAGATGCTTTGGATGGAGAACAATTCACGGCTGTCTCCGACCGAATAATCGTGACCTTCGATCGTACGCAGATGCATGCCGAACTTGTTCGGATCAACCTTTGCCAGCTCGGGAATATAATTTGCAACGGTCCCTTCGGACTGCAGCGGCAGCACTTCAGCGTGGATTGATTCAAGGACGGATTGATAATTTGAAGGCATACCAATTCTGAAGAATAAAATTAAATTTGACTTTTGTTGTACACTATGGAAAACAAGAATATTAACAAACCAGTAGAAAATGGTCCGAGCCCATACATCAGGAGGGTGTAAAACCAATGCTTGCTAGTTATTTTATAAACTGTTTCTGATTCCCCATAAGAATCACGATCTTCTGAATATGTTACCCTATAACCAGGCACAACCGTTTTTCCAATAGAATCTTGTATTACAAAATAGTTCAATGCAACAACAATAGATCCAACAGTTTGAATTGTTAAAACAATTTTTCTATAAAGCCGTTTATCAAATTTCAGTTGAAGGGATATTCTTGGTTTTTTGTTGAATAAATATGTTACACTAGGATTTAGAAAAAGGATTGAAAGAATTAACCAAGAAAACCAAGAAAAAAGAAAAAAACTTAAGATATATATCGTAGCCGGCACACAAAAAAGCAATAGAACGACCAAGGGGTAAGCTAACCACTTGGGTAATTTGTTTAATAAATCATTTAAACTAGAAAGGAATGTCTTTATCGCCATTTTTAATTGAACGGTTAGAAGGAATTCAAAAATATCTGAACTCTAAAACTTCTATTGTAGAGATATTTATTAGACTGGATTTTTTTAATGGACTCAAATAATCCAGTCTAATAATATTTTTAGGTTCGAATGTTATATGAGCGCTCCAAAGCCCGCCAAAAACGTATCGTTTTGAATATTTATTTGTTTTTGCCGTTATGGTTACGACCAAATCATTTTGAGAATGAAATATTTTTGAATTTTTGGGAAAATTAAACAAATGTCTTTTTAACAATCCGGTCCAATATATATTCTTAGAAGCCATATTATTTCAGAATATTTTGAACGCCGACACGGATCATCATCACGGCGATCGCCACCATAAAGAGCGCCGCCACTTTTGCGAACGCCTTCGTGCCGCCGTCCCCCATCAGCCGGATGACAAGATCGGAATGTCGGAAGGTGATCCAAACGATAATCAGGTTCACCAGGAGCGAGACCATGGAGATCCAGTATCCATACGCATCCACAATGATGATGATGGCCGTCATCGCGCCGGGCCCCATCACGAGAGGGATGCCGATCGGCACAACACCGACCGACTTCGGACGATCTTTCTTCGTATCGCTGTCGCCGGAGAAGAGAAGATCGGTCACGGCAAGCACCAGCAGAACGATACCTCCGCCGATACGGAAATCATTCTCCGTGATGCCGAGGAACTTGAAGATCACTTTTCCAAGGACAAGAAAAATGAGCGCCACCGCACCCGCGGTCATTGTTGCCTCCACGATCAGCTGGCGTTTCGCCTTCAGCGTCATACCGTCGGTGAGCGAGATGAAGATCGGCACGAGTCCCGGCACATCGATCGCCACGAACAGCGGAATGAACGCCATGATCAGATCGTTCAATATGTTGAGAACTTCTTTCATTCGGGGTGCGGAATGTTATTACGTCCGGAGTTTCTGCAATGCGGACTCGATGATCGTCACCGCTTCCTCTTCAGAGACAAGGATCCGCGCCTGTGACTGCCGCACTGCGGTCAGGACGGAGCCTTTCCCTTCTTTCAAAAAATTCCACACATGGTATCCAAGACGGTTCTGATCGTTCGCTTCTTTCGTGGGGACGGTGCGGACACTTTCATAGGCGATCTTTTCCAGTGATGCCGGATCGGACATCCGGACGGCGGAGGGGGCAATGGTGGTCATAGGTTCTTTCAAAGAATGAAATGGTGGATAGAAGGTACAAAAAATTGGGTTAAAAGACAGGAATACCATGAACGACAAACGCCCGAATTGCTTCGGGCGCCGGTCGGTCTTCATCAACGGTGCAGCGTGGATCACTCTAACAGATCTTTATAACCCTTGATCTCGTTGGCAGGGACAAAAGCATTGGCCGATGTATTGGCGCTTGCTTTCATTTTGTCGAAGATCATGCTGTTGGCGCCGTACGATAATGATTTGACATCGTACCCAAGCATCTTAAGGTATGCGCCGACATATGCGCTCGTCTGTCCTGTATAGCAATAGAGAACGATGGTCTTGTTGGTCGGCAGTGTCTTCACAAGGCTGTCAAGTTTGAACGGTTTTGCAGCAGGCTCATAATTGTATGCACCTTCAATATGACCCGGATCCTTGTAGGCGGCGGAGGGCCAGTAGTTGACGATGAAATAATTGCCGAGGTTCGTATACAGCGTTGCTTCGGTGATGGTGATGTTGAATCCATCGGTGAGAAGTTTTGCGGCGCGAGATTCCAGGATCGCCTTTCCGGTGGTGAGTCCGGTGGTCAGCGTCGGAAGTTCCCCTTTCACCGGTTTGGCCGGCGCATCGGTGATGACGAATTGGCTGGCGCGCGCATTGCTCGGTTTTACCAACCAGTATGAGGTTGCGAAGGACGAATCGATCGAGCTCATTCCCCACTTCAGTGCAACCACCTTGTTTGCTTCCGCGATGGGAAGCATGGAGCGGACAAGCGAGACACCGTAGGAAGCGGTCTGACCGGAATAACATGCCACAACAACATATTTATAATTGGCAAAGGTCAGTCCTTTGATGTGCGTGTACAGGTTGGCCATGGTGACATTGACAGCGCCTTTCAGATGCTTTGACGTGTAATCGGCTGCGCTCCGGATGTCGATCGTATAGACCTTTGAAGGATCGGCGACGACTTCCGTTCTATATGAGGAAGCGGACAGAACGAAGGATGATGCGGCATACAGATAGTCGTTGTTGCTTTCGACATACTTTGCCAGCTCGGCGGATTCGTTCACCGCGGTCGGCGTCGGATTGACGACTGCTGATTCCTCTTCGTTGCATCCAACGGTGAAGAAGGCGGCGGCGATCAGGAGATACAACAGTTTGGATATTTTCATGTTCATTGGGTCACCCCTTATGTTTTGGTAGATGGAATTTCATCCGCGCATGGTCGCGCATCATGGATGAACTGGTGCTATTGGACCCCCCAACTCGCGGGAAGCTTTCCGTCCACGACAACCTCTTTCGTTGCGTTGACCTCCCAGCTTTCAAGATCGGAGTTGAAGAGATACAAATTCTTGTTCCGGAATGTTGAACCTTCCTTGATGATGTGGCAATTATCGTAGCACGTCTTTCCTGCGCCGACCTGCGTTCTGGTCGTCCAGCGAAGGATGTTGTGCGGTGTTGTATACTTGTATGTCGGTTTGGAGTCGAACTTTGCGAGCAGGGGCACGCCGTATTCTTTCCAGCTGTCCGGCGCCATCAAGGATTGGCGAACGGTCGCCATTCTGTACGGACGGACAGGCTGGATCGGATTCATCCCGATCTTGAATTTTTGATGTGCGTGCACGCGCGCACCTTCTCCTCCGACATGACAGCTGCCGCAGTTATTATAATCCTGAGAGTGACAGGTCTGGCAGTTAAAAGAATACAGATGGGACGAGTGATATGCATTGCTCTTCGCGATATTCGGATGACAGTTCTCGCATTTCGGCAGCTGCGGAGTTTTGTAGCGTTGATCGTAGACCATTCCGTTGCCGTGCACTTCAACTCCGGAATGACACGTGAGACACGTTGCATTCAATTTTGTTTTGTGAATGTCCGGCTCTGTTCCCGATGCGATGCCGAGGAACGCATGTCCCCCGCGGCTCGTATGGCACGCAACACATTGATCGATCATATCGGGGGTTTTAACGAATTGATGTCCTTTGAGCAGTCCGCCGCCGCCGGCAATCGGTCTGTTCACATGACAGTCGCCGCAGGTGCCGTGACATTTTGCGCAATTGTGATCGTATCCTTCTTTCAGATGAGCAGGAAGCTGGTCGAATGTTTCAACGCCGAACCGTGAGGTCATCATCGATTTTTGTCCCCAGCCCTGAGCGTGAAGACTGTTGGGAGTAACCGCCTGTGAAGGGTGGCACGTAACGCATTTTGTCTCTGCGATCGTGGAGGGATGACGTACAAAATTGTTGGTGTGCGCTTTTTTCTTTTCCGTGGTGGACGCGTCACCTCCGTGACACCATGTGCACTCTTTCTTTCCGTGCGTGGATTTGGAGAACGCCGCATATCCTTCCGGGGTCATATAGACCCGATCGTAGGGCTCAATGTGTACGGCTTCGCCGCTGCACCCGCCGCTGACCGCTGCGGTATCCGGCGAGTACACTTGTTTCAGCAGGGTATAATTGGTATGACAGTGGACGCAGTTTGTATTACCGGCGTGCGAGGAGTTATTGTCGGAGAGATTGTCCGCATCTTTCTTGCACCCCGTTAAAAATCCGACGAAGGTGCACAACAATAAAAACAGAACGATCTGCGGAATGCGATGAACAAATAACGGCATGGGTACTCCATTCTAATGGAACGTTGCGTTGGAATGGAACAACCATGTGCCGATATTCAAATGACCGTTCGGAGTTACCGAGTGTTGCTCAGCCAGTCCTTCAGCGATGTCAGCATATTGTGCAGTCCGGAGATCAATGGCGCATGTACTTCTTTTGGAATACCCGCAAGGATCTCTTCATGGATCTGAATGTACCGCTTTTCCAGTTTCCGGGAAAGTTCGATCCCCTTTTTTGAAAGATTCACCGTGATGCTCCGCCGGTCTTTTTCATCGATCACCCGATGGACGTATCCTTGCTTTTCAAGCGATCCGAGAATCCGCGTCAACCGGCTGCCGCTGAGGTTGATCCGGTCCACAAGTGTCTTGACCGGCAGCGAATGATCACCGCGGAATGCGCGGATACAGCGGAACTCCGAGACGTGGATCTTCAGTTGACCGGCCAGGCGTTCTTCCTTTTCCTGGCAATTTGCCAGGAGCTGAAAGGTCAGCTCGGCGATCTCTGCGGCGGATATTTTTGACTGAGAATGGGACATTGTTGTTCCTATTAATAATTGTTAGTAGCAATTATTGTGCCTGGTCGAAATAATCGAAAAAACAAAAAAAACAAAGAGCAGCACAGGTCCAAAAATCAAGAATGAAAAAACACGGCACATCGGGTTTCATCTTTGCGAAAGATCGTCCGACTCCTTGATGCCGAGAATCCTGAGCATATTATCTGTTAATTTTTTCAACAACGGTTCGTGCTGGACCGATGCTCCGAATTTCAATGCGTAGTCCCGTGTTGCCGCCGCCATTCCAACATCTTTTCCCGCCTGCTCGCTCAGATAATATTTGTTGTTCATGATCTCGATATACAATTCGGCAGCGGTCTTCCCCCTGAAAAGATCCACAACGTGTTCAGAACGAAGCAATCCGCAGATCGGAACAAAGATCGTTTCATACCAATCCTTGGTCGCCTCCGCAAGGGTCACATCCGATGCGAGCCGTTCGCTCATATACCATTTGTGCTCCTCGATATGCTTCAGGAACTGATCCACGTAGGAAGGATTGAAGATGCTCCCGAGGAACGTATCGATGTTGAACGATGTCTGCTGTTCGAATTTCTTTTTTTTCTTTTCCGCAGAATAGAACAATCGGTACTGGTCCTTGATATAGTCCCGGTCCTCTTCCATCGCGATCGCGTCGCGGATGACACCGCTGACGCGGAGATCTTCGTTGATCCACTCCATCGACTCCAGGAAGAAGTTCAGATCCGCTTCGCGCATGGAGCGGGAAAGTTTCGGGCGGATCTCCACCGTCTCCGCATCCGCCAGGTATGCGACCAGCTCTGTCTGCATACCGACGAACGGCGCCTCGCGCTTCTCGAACCGGATCAGCACATTGGCAAGAGAAGCATCCCCCCAGTAGATGCCGTTGCTGTGCAGCTGGGCGAATAATTTTACGACGGCATCCCAGATCTTCCGGCGGTTCTCCTTCCGGAAATTACGGGAATACAGGAAAGAATCCGGCAGCACTTTCGTGACAAGCACGGTGACGGTGTGTGAAACAAAATTCTCTTCGTACTGTATTCCGACGGGGGTTTGAACCGGGATAGCCTTTTCTTCGCGGACAACATATCCTGCGGGGACGAGAGTATGGATGCCGTGGAGGAGCAAATGTTCGTAATGAACGATCTCTTTCTTGGAGATCTCCTCGCTGATCTCTTTGATGCCGAACGAAAACCTTCCCGACTTCACGAACACGACCACGTGACGCGAAATACCGCGTTTGATGTCGAGCGTCTGCACTCCGTACTGATGCCATTCTGAAATAGGAACACTCCACGGAAGCTGTTCCAGCGCGTCACGGAACAGCGGATCAACATGATAGCGGATGTTGTTCGGAGGTTTCATATCGGACAAAGATAGGAAAATTCCGGCGGAGTTGGACCGGGTGCAGCGGAACGAACCCGCCGCACCTGTCCGAAAAGCGTGTTATGGTTTTTTTCCGTATTTCACTTGAAGATACTTGATGATGCCGGGAAGAATGGAAAGGAAGACGATAACAACAATCACCAGCTCAAGATGTTTTACGATTGCGGGGAATGCCGTGCCGAGAAAATATCCCGCCAGCGTCATGCTGAGCACCCACGTCACACCGCCGATGATGTTGTAGGTGACGAAGGTGGAGTACGGCATCTCGCCGATGCCGGCGACCACCGGTGCAAATGTGCGGGCGAACGGCATCCATCGAGCGGCAACGATGGTGAACACGCCGTACTTTTCGTAGAATTCCTTTGTTGCAAGCAGATGTTTCTTTTTAAAGAAGCGGGAATCCTCGCGTGCATAGAGCGCATGGCCGCTTTTTTTCCCGATGTAATAACCGACAGCATCACCCGCCACCGCAGCAACGATCAGCAGCGCCGTCAGCTCGTAGATATTGAAGAGTCCCTGCGCCGCAAATAATCCGGCAGTGAACAGCAGCGAATCGCCCGGCAGGAAGAATCCGACCAGCAGTCCCGTTTCGGCGAAGACGATGATGAATAGACCGACATATCCCGCCCAGACGACCAGCGCCTGAATGTCCCGCAGTTTCTCAAAAAATTCCGTAATGAATTCCATTCCTGTTGATTCCCGTCCTTACTGATCCGTTATGATATTATAGTGGGGCGATCACGCCGGCATTCAGCATCAGGAACAGGGCGATGCCGACGACGATCCGATAGATAATAAAAAGATATGTCGAATGTTTCTTCAGGTAATTCAGCAGGAAAGCGATGGACGCATATCCGACCACCCCCGAGACAACGGTGGCGACGATAATATTCACCAAACCGATATCCGCGGAAAGAAGCAGCTCCCGTTCTTTCACCAGCTCCAGCACGCCCGCCGCCAGAACGGACGGAAGTGAAAGCAGAAAGGAGAATCGTGCCGCAGTTTCTCTGCTCATTCCGGTGAACAATCCGCCGGTGATCGTTGTTCCCGAACGGGATGATCCCGGGATTAATGCTACGCACTGCCAGAATCCGACGACCATCACATCGCGCCACGACAACTCATTTAACGATTTCAAATGTTCACCTCTTGCTACCCGTCTTTTTGTGACCCACTCCGCCGCCATCAGGATCAGCGCAAGCAGCACGAGCGACGCGCTGATCACATACAGCGAGCGGAATGTGGTTTCGATCTGATCCTTCAACAGAAGTCCGAAGAAGACGATCGGAACGGTCCCCGCAGCGATCATCCACCCCATCTGAGCATCACGGTTGTGGAACAGATTCCTCGAGACCAATCCCTTCAGCACGGCCGAGACAATCGTGATGATGTCGTTCCTAAAATAGAGCAGTACGGCCACCAGTGTTCCGAATTGGATCACCGCAGTGAACGCCGCTCCCGGATCACTCCACCCCAACAATGCGGGAATGATGCGAAGATGTCCGGTGCTGCTGATCGGAAGGAATTCCGTCAGTCCTTGTATGATGCCGAGTATGACCGCCTGCAGTATATCCATAGAGATCCACGGGAAGGAAAAATGTTTTGCTCACCTACACAATAAAAAAGAGGAGCATTGTTCTCCTCTTTCCATGTTCAACTGCATCAAAGGTACAAAAAATCCCCCGTTTTGGAAAGTCAGGCGTTGAGAATAGTTGTTGAATTCTTACTATTTATATAGTACTCTTGCCGAGCACAACACATTCTTTTTACTTCATCAACCCAAGAATCCCATGAGCACATCCACCAAATCCCAATTCGGGACCCTGATCACCGTCTTTTTCTTTTGGGGGTTCCTTGCTGCTTCGAACGGAGTCTTCATCCCGTTCTGTAAAGAACATTTCAATTTGTCCCAGTTCCAGTCCCAATTGATCGACCTGGCATTCTATCTTGCCTATTTCGTCGGTTCGCTTGCCCTCTATCTTACGGAGCGGCTGATGAAGATCGACTTCCTGAATAAGATCGGGTATAAGATGGGGATCGCCTACGGTCTGTTCATCTCCGCCGCAGGAGCCATCGCCATGATCGGCGCCGTGAACGTTGGAAATTACTGGCTCATCCTCGGCTCACTCTTTCTGATCGCGATCGGCTTCTCACTTCAGCAGACCTGCGCACAGCCGTTCGCCATTGCGCTCGGCGATCCGCAGACCGGCGCACACCGGCTGAATCTTGCCGGAGGGATCAATTCGTTCGGAACGACCATCGGACCGCTGATCGTCAGTTATTTTCTCTTCGGAGGTCTGACGAAGAATGTTCAGGTGGAGATCGCTTCCGTCAATCAAATGTATATGATGCTGGCTGGACTGTTCGTTGCCGTGGCGCTCTTCTTCATCTTCTCCAATCTCCCGAAGATCACACAGGATGAGCATATCGAGGCGGGAAAAGGTGCACTAAAATATCCTCAGCTGGTGTACGGAATGGCAGCGATCTTCGTCTATGTCGGCGTCGAAGTGACGATCCAAAGCAATATGGGGGCGCTTCTGAAGTTGCCGGAATTCGGCGGTTATGATGAATCCGAGATCGCCCACTTCATCTCACTCTTCTGGGGAAGTCTGATGATCGGACGGTGGACCGGCGCGATCACCGTCTTCAATCTTCCGAAACTGTGGAAGAACATCCTCACCGTTGTCGTTCCGTATGTCGCCTTTGCTGTTGTGCTCGGCGCAAATACGCTGAACGGGACCGATGTGAGCGATCTCTATCCTTATGCATTCGTCATCGCCGTTCAGATCGCCGGATTCTTCCTCGGCCAGGAAAAGCCCGCGAAGACCCTGATGATCTTCTCTCTGCTGGGAATGGCGGCAATGTCCATCGGCATGCTCACCACGGGGAAAGTGGCGATCTTCGCCTTCATCAGCGGCGGTCTGTTCTGCTCCGTCATGTGGCCCTGCATCTTCTCCCTCTCCGTTGCCGGACTTGGAAAATATACCAGTCAGGGTTCAACCTTCCTGATCATGATGATCCTCGGAGGCGCCCTCATTCCTCCGTTCCAGGGTTATCTGAGCGATGTGCTGAACAACATCCATCTGTCGTACATTCTCACCATCTTCCTGTTCGGGTATCTTGCATTCTTTGCTATGAAAGCAAAATCGGTCCTAAAAGCACAGGGAATTGATTACGAGAACAGTGCGGCAGCGGCTCATTAATGGATGTGGCCGGGTACGCTTCGGTCTCGTGACTCGAATCCATTGTATTGCATAGAACATGTTTAAAACAAGAACGTCCCCGGTTGGGGACGTTCTTGTTTTAAAGGCGCTCGGCACAGCTTACGAGAACTTTGCGTATTCGGCCATGGCCAGCTTCGTCACTTTTTCTTTCACTTCTTTGGACATGAGCACTTTGTCCCAGTACTTTCCCTTGTCATTCTTGTCCTGATCGGACGGAACACCGACGAACAGTCCGCTCTTTCCTTCCGCCACTTTGAATCCCTTGATCGTGATCCCCTCCGATGTTTCAAGATCGAAGAATGCCTTCAATCCGTTCGATCCGGAGAATTGTTTCATGTTGACTACGTTCATACTGCCTCCTGTAATGTGATGATTGGTACTGTGTGAATTAATGTGGATCGTGAACATCATGGAGGCAATAATAAAGAACGTGAGGCAATGGAATCAAGAAAGAACCATTGTCTTCAGAGGGTGAACAATCAAACGAAAAAATTAGCGGAGAAAGAGAGAAGAGAATCCGTTGGCGGACAAGGATGAAGTGCGGCGAAGAATATTTTTATGAAAAAAAGCCGTCATCAAAATCCTGATAGATTTTGTGTGACGGCTATTAGTTGGGGAACAGCGTACCGAATGGTCCGGCAGTTATAGAATGGAATATTCTTTTCCTTCGATCGCAGCACGGACGAAACCGTTGGAGCGCTTCAATCGTTCGGTCGCTTCTGCAAGATCGACATTCGCCTTGATCATCACCAGCGCACTTTTCACATGTCCGTTCGCTGCATTCAGATACCGTTCCGCTTCTTCATACGGGATTCCGGTGATGGTCATAACGATCTTCTTCGCCCGCTCGACCAGTTTTTTGTTCGTCATCTGCAGGTCGATCATCATATTCTCATAGATCTTGCCGAGACGGATCATAGCGGTGGTGGTGATCATATTCAGGATCAGTTTCTGCGCCGTTCCGCTCTTCATCCGGGTGGAGCCCATGATCACTTCCGGCCCAACCTCGGCGCAAACAGCGACATCCAATGCTTCGGCGAGATGACTGTATTCGGCGAGCGCAAGATTCGTGCGGGGATTGGTCGTCACATAGAGCGTGCGTGCACCGAGTTCTTTGGCCCGGCGTACAGCGCCGATCACATACGGCGTTCTCATGCTGGCGGCGATCCCGCACACCACATCGTTAGGACCGACATGCCTCGCATCGATGTCCGACACACCGGCTTCCGGTCTGTCTTCCGCTCCTTCAACGGCACGGAACATTGCTCCTTCTCCTCCGGCGATCATGCCCTGGACCATCTCGAACGGCACACCGAATGTGGGAGGACATTCGCTGGCATCCACCACCCCGACCCTCCCGCTTGTTCCGGCGCCGACATAGATGAGTCTGCCTCCTTTCAGAAACGCTTCAACGACGAGTTCCACCGCTTGTGCGATGTACGGTATCTGGGATTCAACGGCAAGAGCGACCCGTTTATCCTCGTTATTGATGATGCCGAGGATCTCCAATGTCGATTGATCATCGATATCCATTGAATTCGGATTTCGCTGTTCTGTGGAAAGTTTCTGAAGCTGTGAGAATAATTCCTGTGTGGACACGTTCTCTCCGTTCTTATTGTGTAACGATCATCAGTTTTTTATCAAGGTTCTCAAATTCTTCGCTGCCGGGATATGTCAACGGGACGCTGTGCAGCTTGATCCCCGGAAATGTCTTTTTCGCCTCTTTCTCTTCTTCATCGATCTCCATTCCTTTGAAAGTGATCAGCGAAGGGACGGCGATCGCGATCTTTTCGGAGGAGAGATTCGTTCCTTTGAATGCTTTCAGGAACGGTCCGCCCCATTCAACGAGATTTGTCAGACTGCTTACCGATCGTGCAACGACAGCATCAAATGATCCGCGCAGGTTCGGATCCTTTTGAAGTTCTTCTGCTCTTCCCCAGATGGTCGCAACATTCGAAAGACCGATCGCATCAGACATGGATTGCACGGCGTTGATCTTCTTCTGTGTCGAATCAAGCAGAAGAAAAGAACAGTGCGGAAGCATGATGCCGAGAGGAATCCCCGGAAATCCGCCGCCGGTCCCCAGGTCAAGGATCCTCATACCGTTCCGCAGTTCGATCTTAAAAAGCATGGATAAGGAAAGAGCGATATGCCCTTTCCAGATATTCTCCTCGTTCTTCCGGGAAACAAGATTGATTTTTTTGTTCCACTCCAAAAGCAGGGATTTGAACTGTGTTAATTGACGGATTTGTATATCCGTTATAATAATACCATTCTTCTTTGCAAGCGTATAGAACCACAACTCTTCTTCGTTCATAGTTTCACGTGGAACGTTGTTGGGATCGAGGATCTTCCGTCCCTAAAAAATTATTTTGATTCGTGTTGTTTTAAAAAGATCGTCAGCACTGAAACGTCGGAGTTCGTCACTCCGGAGATGCGCGATGCTTGTCCGATGGAGCGCGGACGAATTCGCTGAAGCTTTTCTTTTCCTTCGCTGCTCAACGAAGAAATTGTTCTGTAATCAAAATGATCCGGGATAAGATACTCTTCGAGTTTGGCAAACCGATGGATCTGTTCGTTCTGCCGCTTGATGTATCCTTCGTACTTCGAATCGATCTCAACCTGCTGCGCGATCCCCGCGTCGGCAAGATACGCTTTGATCGTTTCATCTTCCACCAGCGATGCAACATCTTCCGCGGTGATGTTTGTTCTTCGAAGGATGCGGATAAGAATGTCGTTCTCCGCGATCGGGGACTCATTCTTTTTTTCCAGAAGAGGATTCACTTTTTGCGGAGAAATATTTGTCGATTCAAGATGCCGGAGCGCTTCGTCGATCTTCGCTTCTTTTGCATCCAACTGTTCGATCAATCCCTGCGGGATCAACCCCAATTCGTTTCCTGCCCGCATCAATCGTCTGTCGGCATTGTCCTGACGGAGTAGCAGTCGGTATTCTGCGCGCGATGTGAACATCCTGTACGGTTCATCGGTCGATTTGTTGATCAAGTCGTCCACCATCACTCCGAGATATCCTTCGCTCCTCTGAACGATGAACGGTTTTCTTTTCTGCACCTTCAGCGCGGCGTTGATTCCGGCGATCAATCCCTGTCCGGCCGCTTCTTCGTATCCCGATGTACCGTTGATCTGTCCCGCCATGAATAACCCAGAAACGATCTTCGTCTCCAGTGAATGGTTCAGCTGGTGAGGCGGAAAATAATCGTACTCCACAGCGTATCCCGGACGGATCATCGTTGATTGTTCCAGTCCGACAATGGAGCGGATCCCTTCATACTGGATCTCTTCCGGAAGACTGGTGGAAAATCCGTTCACATACACAACATTGGTATCATATCCTTCCGGTTCAAGGAAGATCTGATGACGTTCCCGGTCTGAGAATCGAAAGACTTTATCTTCGATCGAAGGACAGTATCTCGGTCCCACCCCTTTGATCCTGCCGGTGAACATCGGCGAGCGGTCAAATCCTTTTTCCAGAATGGTGTGAGTTGTTTTGTTCGTGTATGTGAGATACATCGGGATGAGGCGATTGGTTATCCGCTCGTTCTGATAGGAGAACGGTATCGGCGGATCGTCACTGTTTTGGATCTCTGTTCTCGCAATATCGATGGTATTAAGATCGATACGCGGTGGTGTACCGGTCTTCAATCTTCCGGAAACGAATCCCATTGCACGCAGGCAATCTGTTATCCCCCGAGCCGGCGCTTCCCCGAACCTTCCGCCGCTGCGGTTCTTTTCCCCCGTATGCATCAATCCATTCAGGAATGTGCCGGCACACAAGACCATAGAAGTGCACGTGATATCATGTCCAAGGAAAGTCCGGATCCCTTTCAACACGAAGTTCTCAACGATGATCTCTGCAACGGAATCTTCCAGCACATCTAATCCATCCTGAGACAGAACCCTGCGTTGCGCTTCAGTAGAATACCACTCCCGGTCGTTTTGACAACGGGGGGACCACACGGCGGGACCTTTGGAAGTATTCAGCATTTTGAATTGAATGCCGGTCGCATCGGCGATCTTCCCCATTTCCCCTCCCAACGCGTCGATCTCACGGACTAGATGACCTTTTGCGGATCCGCCGATCGCCGGATTGCAGGACATCCTTCCGATTGCATTCGTCTTCAGAGAGATAAGCAGGGTCGACGAACCCATTCTTGCCGCGGCAAGGGAAGCCTCAATTCCGGCGTGCCCTCCCCCTACAACGATCACATCATAATATGTTTTAGGAATGCTGGTTACCATGTGTTCCACGTGAAACATGTTAGTCCTGAACCCCGGCTGGGAAGATGGAAACCGGGGTGCGGGAAAACTATTTACCGATACAAAAATTGGAAAAGATATTGTTCAAAATGTCGTCCGGAGTGGTTAACCCGATGATCTCCCCCAGGTAATTCAGAGCACCCCGCAGGTCGACCGAAGCAAAGTCTCCCCCGAGCCCATTATGTATGGAGAGGGTCGCAGCGTCTATGGACCCGGCAGCTCTCATCAGGGCATCGCGATGCCGCGCACTGGTGATCGTTACCGATGAAGAGGCGGAATCGTGTTGCGGCAGGGAGATTGCTATGAGCATGTTCTTTAATTCATTGATCCCGTCATGGTTCTTACACGAAATGTTGATGTTTGGGTAGGGAATGTCGACTATTTGTGAGGTTTCCGAAAGATCCTTTTTATTAAAAACCCATGCTGAACGCCCTCCTCTTTTTTCGCTTTCGGCGGAAAGAGCATGATACAGCCCGGCATCCTCTTCGGAAACCGGTTCCGAGCCGTCAATAACAATAAGCACGACATTCGATGCGAAGATGGCACCCGTTGTCCTTTTGATTCCCTCCAGCTCAACGGTGTCTGTAGAGTCACGAAGCCCTGCCGTGTCATGAAAGATGAACTCCACTCCGTCCAGCAAAACACTCTCTTCGATGGTGTCCCTGGTGGTGCCGGGTATATCGCTGACGATCGCCCTCTCCTCCTGCAGCAGCACATTCAGCAGGCTGGATTTTCCGGCATTCGGTTTTCCGACCAGTGCGACGTTGATTCCCTCTTTAATGATCCTTCCTTCTGAATAAGAGGCGGATAGTTCGCCGATTGTTTGACGAATCGAAGCGAGCTTTTTGAGCACCACCTCCCTGTCGGCCAGTTCAATACCTTCCTGGGAGAAATCCAGCTCCAGTTCCAGCAGCGAACAGATATTCAGAATCTCTTCCCTCAGCTTTTGTACAATGCCGGAAAGCTTCCCGTTCAGCTGATCTACCGATGCCTTATGTGCCTTTTCCGTCTTAGAATGAATGATATCGGCGACTGCTTCCGCCTGAGTCAGATCCAGTTTTCCGTTGAGGAAGGCCCTCAGTGTGAACTCCCCCGGTTCAGCAGGACGCGAACCATTTCTATAGAGAAGGTTAAGAATCCTTTGCGACACAAAATATCCTCCGTGGGAGCTGATCTCAACAACATCCTCTCCGGTGAACGAGTGCGGTGTACGGAAAACGGAAAGCAGCACCGTGTCGATAGTTTCACGTGAAACAGGATCGACAATCGTTCCATAGTGAATCGTATGGGAAGGAGCATTCGACGCCGATACCGATCCCCGGAACAGAGCATCGGCACAGGTGAATGCTCCGGAGCCGCTGATTCGTATAACGGCTATACCTCCGACACCGGCCGGTGTGGCGATCGCAGAGATCGTATCGTGAGAATGTGTGTGCATAACGGAGAAATTTTCCCAAGATACTAATATTTTTCTTGACAACGGAATGAATTGTTTTATCTTATATATGAGTAAGCAAGTTGCTCTTCCAACGTAACCGACAAAAGAATGTCCTCATACACAAAACATACAGACAGCAGAACGAAACGCTCAGGCGTCCGCACTGCTGCTGTACCTGTGGCTCTCCTCCCGTTGAGCGGCATTATTATTCTTTTGGGAATTACATTTGCGATTCTACGCCTAACTATTATCGGCTAAGAACACGCAGAGGTTACTCCCAAAAAAATCTTATCACATTCCAATCTACTCGTCACACGTGAGAAATAATATCAGGGCGTAACCTCTGGATCAGAGGTTGTGTATCGTTATTTATTTTTCAGGTGCCTTATGAGTCAGCATACTTCCCCCTCTTCCCCGCAGCGTCAAATGACCGGAGCGGAAATCTTTGTCCGATCCCTGATCGAAGAAAAGGTCGACATCGTCTTCGGATATCCCGGCGGTGCCGTGATCGGCATCTATGATGCGCTTCACGACATCTCGGATATCAAACATATCCTGACCCGTCACGAACAAGGCGCCGTGCATGCCGCCGAAGGATACGCGAAAGCCAGCGGCAAGCCCGGGGTTGCTCTCGTCACTTCCGGACCCGGCGCAACAAACACCGTCACCGGTATCGCCGATGCATATATGGATTCGATCCCGATCGTGGTCTTCACCGGACAGGTCGCGCTGAAACTGATCGGCAATGATGCGTTCCAGGAAGCGGATATCGTCGGCATCACCCGCCCGATCACCAAACACAATTATCTCGTGCGCGATGTGAATGAACTCGCCTCGACCATCAAAGAAGCTTTCTATGTCGCTACCACCGGACGACCCGGACCTGTGCTCGTCGATCTTCCCAAAGATGTGATGGCGATGAAGACGACATTCCATTATCCGAAAACGGTGAAGATGCGTTCGTACATACCGCATGTCGAAGGGCATCAAAAACAACTGGACAAAGCGATCGCGCTGATCGCAAAAGCAAAGCGTCCCGTTCTGTATGTCGGCGGAGGCACGATCCTCTCGAACGCTGCGGAGGAGCTGACGAAGTTCGCACACAAAACGAAGATCCCTGTGACCACCACGCTGCACGGACTCGGCGCTTTTCCGGAGAACGATGAACTGTCGCTCGGCATGCTCGGCATGCACGGCACATGGTACTCCAACACGGCGGTGAATTACTCCGATCTGCTGATCGCAGTCGGCGCGCGTTTCGACGACCGCGTAACGGGAAAGACCGATGCATTCGCTCCCGAGGCAAAGAAGATCCACATCGATATCGATCCGTCGAACATCAGCAAGAACGTGAAGGTGGATGTACCGATCGTCGGTGATGTGAAGAAGATCCTGCAGCAGCTGCTGCCGTCCGTCACCGCATTAGATACCAAGGACTGGGTTCAGACGATCAAAAATTGGAAAGAGGAACATCCGCTGCGGTACAGAAAAGGAAAGTACATCCGGATGCAGCATGTCATCCAGGAGATCTCCGAGCAGACACAAGGGAAAGCGGTGATGGTGAGCGACGTCGGTCAGCACCAGATGTGGATGGCGCAGTTCTATCAGTACGTGTATCCCAGGACGCATCTCACGTCCGGCGGACTCGGCACAATGGGATTCTCGCTGCCGGCATCGATGGGGGCCGCGTTCGCGCGGAAAGACTTCCCGATCATCAGCATGAGCGGGGACGGAGGGATCCAGATGAACATTCAGGAACTGGCGACGATCCGCGAACACAATGTGCCTGTGAAGATCCTCATCATGAACAACGGATATCTCGGGATGGTCCGCCAGTGGCAGGAACTGTTCTGGAGAAAACGGTACTCCCATGTGGAGATGCTCGGTCCGGATTACGTGAAACTGGCGGAGGCATACGGCATCCCCGGGTTCCGCGCGACGATGGCGGACGACGTGGAGAGTGTTGTGAAAAAAATGCTGGCGATCGACGGTCCTGTGATCGTGGAGTTCAAAGTGGTGAAAGAGGACAACGTCTATCCGATGATACCGGCAGGGCAGACGTACCATGAGATCATCGACATACCGGATGAACTCACCTCAACGATCGAAGGCGAACAGGAACAAGAACTGGAACAGATCACCGTTTCCAAAGGATAACCACATGAGTACGACAGCAGAAACAGCGGTCGATCAATCGGCCAGAAAACATACCATTTCCGTATTGCTGGAGAACAAATTCGGCGCACTGAACCGCGTCGCCGGGATGTTCTCGGCGAAAGGATACAATCTTGAAAGTATCACCGTCGGTCCGACGGAGGACTCGACCGTTTCCCGCATGACGCTGGTGACAAAAGGGGATGATGCGATCATCGAACAGATCATCAAACAGCTGAACAAACTGATCGATACGCTCAAAGTGGTCGATCTGACCTACGACAGCTTTATGGAGCGGGAGCTTGCGCTGATTAAGATCGGCACGACCGCGGATAACCGTCCGGAGATCATGCAGATCGTGGAGATCTTCCAGGGAAAGATCATCGATATCAGTCATAAGACGCTGACGGTGGAAGCGACCGGCAGCGGACAAAAGGTGGATGCGATCATCAAAATGCTGAAACCGTTCCATATCAAGGAGATCGCACGCACCGGGCGTGTTGCGTTGAAACGAGAATTTGTCGGAGAAGTGTGACCATGAAAGAATCCTACCAGAACCAGGATAATTTTCCTCTCTACGATCCGCGCCATGAACACGATGCGTGCGGAATCGGATTCATCGTGAACATCAAAGGGGAGCGTTCCCACGATGTGATCAGCAAGGGGATCGAGATCCTCATTAATCTGACGCACCGAGGAGCATGCGGCTGCGATCCGGAGACCGGAGACGGAGCCGGGATCACGGTGCAGATTCCGCACAAATTCTTCATGAAGGAATGCAGAAGCTCCGGGATCACGCTGCCGGAAGAGGGGGAGTACGGAGTCGGGATGGTCTTTCTTCCGGTGAATCAATCCTCGCGGCTTGTGTGCGAAGGAATTCTGGAAAGGATCGTCCGCGAAGAGGGATTGAGCGTGCTGGGGTGGAGGGATACTCCCGTCGGTGCGGATGCGATCGGACGGATCGCGCGCGCATCGCAGCCGTACATCGAACAGATCTTCATCCGCCGTGCAGAAGGGATGACGAGGGAGGAGTTCGATCGGAAATTGTATGTAGTGCGCAAACGGGCAGAAGTGGAATTGTATTCCTCCGACATCAAAGAGAAGGATTTCTTCTACATTCCGTCACTGTCTTCCCGCGTGATCATCTACAAAGGACTGCTTCTGGCACCGCAGATCGAACAGTTCTACAGCGAGCTTCTTGATCCCGATACGGAAAGTGCGCTTTGTCTGGTGCATCAGCGCTTTTCCACCAACACGATGCCGAACTGGCAGCTGGCGCATCCGTTCCGCTTTGTGAGTCACAACGGAGAGATCAATACGATGCGCGGCAACGTGATCTGGATGCATGCACGCCAATCCGTCTTGAAGAGCGATCTGTTCGGTGAAGATCTGAAAAAATTATTCCCGATCATCCAGCCGGACGGAAGCGACTCCGCAGCACTCGATAACGCGGTGGAGTTGCTGTACCATTCCGGCAGAAGTCTGCCGCACGTGATGGCGATGCTCATCCCCGAAGCGTGGAGCATGGATGCGACGATGTCGCCGGAAAAGAAAGCGTTCTATGAATATCATGCATCGCTGATGGAGCCGTGGGACGGTCCCGCCGCCGTTGCATTCACGGACGGTAAAGTGATCGGAGCGACACTCGACCGGAACGGACTCCGTCCCGCACGCTACGTGGAAACGCACGACGGACTCCTGATCATGGCTTCCGAAGTGGGCGTGCTGCCGATCGAACCGGAGCGGGTGAAGATGAAGGGAAGACTCGAGCCGGGGAAGATGCTGCTGGTGGACCTGGAACAGAAGCGGGTCATCCTGGATGAAGAGATCAAATCGCAGCTCAGTTCGCGCAAACCGTACGGCAGCTGGATCAAAGAGAATCAGATC
>CALRIY020000013.1:0-47357 GCA_943364975.1 Synechococcus sp. UW140 | reverse complement strand
CGAACGGACCAATACTAACGTGCATTAGAAGGACCGACAGTCATGGACGAACTCAGCATAGAAGAACAAATGGCCGCCGCAGTGGCCGCAGAGATGCAGGCGCAGGAACAGGCAGCAGTATCCGTTCCAAAGGAAAAGGATCTGAAGATCGATCTTCTCTTCGATCTCTCCCTGCAGGTATCGATTGAACTCGGCAGGACCAAGATGCTCATTAAGGACATCCTTGAACTGCAGCGCGGTTCGGTGATCGAACTGGAGAAACTGGCGAGCGAACCGGTGGACATCCTGGTGAACGGCAAGAAGGTCGCGGAAGGGGAAGTGGTCGTCATCGAGAAACATTTTGGTATCCGCATCACTTCGCTGATCGAGACCTCTGACCGCATCAAGAATCTGGGAGCATAATTGTGGGATCACTGATCGGACAAATGCTCTTATCACTCTCCATCGTCCTGCTGATCATGGCGGCAATCACCTTCGTCGTGAAACGCACGCTCGGACTCCGGACTACCGTCAAACACTCTCCGGTGAAGATCGAGGTACTCGCACAGCAGACACTGCAGCCGAAACGCTCCGTGTATGTGGTGCGCATCGCCGGTACTGTTCTTGTGCTCGGTTCCTGCGAACAGGGACTCAGCATGTTCACAGAACTGCATGACGAGGGCTTGATGGAGATCCTCGATCAGCAGCAGCTGGAAGAGCATCCGGAACGGATCGTGCTGAATGCCCAAAATTTGATCTCCCGTTTGACCGGCTCTGCTTCAATCTTTACTCGGTCCGGTACACAGAGCAAATAAATGCAGTAAAATTGCCCTGAAACAGACGATTTCAGTGCATTTTTTCGGAATCCCGGCGTGTTGATCCTTCCTAAGAAATCGGGATACGAACGGAGTGACGAAGAAAAAGATCCGCAGTAAGATTGAACGGGACAACGTGTTATACATCGAATGGATTCGACATAACACAATTCAGAAAGAAGCATGGAGGCGTAACTGAGATGCGAGCATGGCGAAAAAAATATTCTTCATTCTGATCCTCATATTCATCGTTTCAGACGTTGTGCCTGCACAGCAGCTCCCGCTTCCCAAAGTCAGCATCGAGGTCGGCAAATCGGCCAAACCCGATGATCTTTCCGTGACGCTCCAGATCCTTGTTCTGATGACCGTCCTTTCACTGGCGCCGGCCATCCTCA
Source organism: Synechococcus sp. UW140 (assembly GCA_943364975.1). Taxonomy (GTDB): domain Bacteria; phylum Bacteroidota; class Ignavibacteria; order UBA10030; family UBA8401; genus UBA8401. The sequence continues at coordinate 46,168 of CALRIY020000013.1, read as the reverse complement.
TCCTGACCACCGCATTCACCCGCATCATCGTTGTCCTCCATTTTTTGAAACAGGCGATGGGTACTCCCCAGATGCCGCCGTCCCAGGTGCTGGTCGGCCTGGCGATGTTCCTCACCTTCTTCGTCATGGCGCCGGTCTGGAATGCAATGAATACCGATGCCATACAGCCGTATATGAAAGGGAAGATGAGTGCTGAGGCTGCATACGAGAAGGCGTCCATTCCGCTCCGCACGTTCATGTTCAAGCAGACCCGGGAAGAGGACCTTGCGCTGTTTGTCAAGATGAGCGGAATGGGCAAACCGGCTACGCGCAGCGACATTCCGATCCATGTCCTCGTTCCCGCCTTCGCCATCAGCGAACTGCGGATGGGATTTCAGATCGGGTTCATCCTGTTCATCCCGTTCCTTATCATCGATATGGTGGTGGCGAGCGTCCTCATGTCCATGGGAATGATGATGCTCCCTCCGAGCATGGTGTCGCTTCCGTTCAAGATCCTCTTGTTCATTCTGGTGGACGGGTGGAATCTGGTGATCGCGTCGCTCATAGCAAGTTTTCATTGATCGTTCATACGAGAGGGAAACATGACCGAAGAATTTGTTGTCAACCTGATCCGTGAAGCGTTCTTCACCACGCTGCTCATCGCCGCCCCGGTGCTGCTGCTGTCGCTGATCGTCGGACTGATCATTTCCATCCTTCAGGCCGCGACCTCCATCCAGGAAGTGACCATCACCTTTCTGCCGAAGATGATCATCATCGGTCTGGTGCTCATCTTTACCCTCCCGTGGATGCTCGATGTGATGACATCCTTCACGGTGAATCTCTTTCAGCAGATACCGAATTTGAACAGGTGACCTGTGGACATCCACGTTGAACAATTCCTTCTCTTCGTTCTGGTCTTCATCCGCGCAACGAGTCTCTTTGTCTCGGCGCCGGTCTTCGGCCATAACGCCATCCCGATGCAGGCGAAGATCGGGCTGGGATTGTTCCTGTCATTCGTTCTCTTCAACGCTGCCAAGGCGCCGGCAGGTCTTCTCGGCGCATCGCTTCCCGGACTGACACTGCTGGCGCTGAAGGAAGTTCTTACCGGCGCCTCCATCGGATTCGCCATGCAGGTGATCTTCTCCGGCGTCCGTTTCGCCGGTGAACTGATCAGCTTTGATATGGGATTCTCCATGTCCACCATCTTCGATCCGGAGAACGGCACCTCCTTTCCGGTGATCAGCGAGATACTGTATCTGTTCCTGCTGATGATCTTCCTGCTCGTGAACGGTCATCATTTCGTCCTCGAAGCGGTCTACTACAGCTATTCGGTCGTTCCGATCGGCGAATGGAGCGTCACCGAAGCGACGATGCTCTCTGTGGCATCGCTGACAGGAAAGATCTTCGCCGTTGCGGTGAAACTCTCCGCACCGCTGCTGGTCTCACTCTTCCTGGCGAACGTCACGCTCGGCATCCTGAATAAGGTGATGCCGCAGATGAACATCTTCAGTGTGATGTTCTCCCTGAAGATCAGCATCGGATTCATTGTGATGATCGCAACGATCCCGGTGATCATTTTTGTGTTCAAGAAACTCCTCACGTCGTTCCAAGCGAACGTGATCGAACTGATCAAGGTGATGTAATGGCAGACAGCGCACCCGATAAAGACGAACGGACCGAGCCTGCGTCGCAGAAGAAACTGGAGGATGCGCGGAACCGCGGATCTGTGGCGAAGAGTCAGGACATGAATGCGGCCGTTGTGCTGCTGGCCGGACTCTTCACGCTCACCATCTTCGGCGGAATGATGACGGAACAGCTCAGTTCGCTTTTCAAATATGTGCTGAAAAATTCAGCGCTCATTACGGTGGACCGGGGGACCATCCCGGAATTGACCGTCAAAACGGGCATGTTTCTCGGTTTCTGCCTCATTCCCGTCCTTTCGGCTTTTTTTGTGGTTGGATTCGTGGTGAATGTGGCGCAGGTGGGACTCAAATTCTCGCCGGAAGCGCTGATACCGAAATGGGACCGGCTGAATCCTCTCACCGGTATAAAAAAAGTGATGCTCTCCACTCATTCCATGGTGGAGATGATCAAAGGGATCTTCAAGACCGTTCTGCTCGGCATCGTCGGATATTCCGTGGTGAAGGATATGGTCGTGAATGCGGTGATGCTTGCTGATTCCGATGTCATGAACATCACGCTCTTCCTCGTTTCAGCAACGACCGAAGTGGTGGCCAAATGCGGAATGGCATTCATGCTCATCGCGGCGGCGGACTATTTCTACCAGAAATTCGAATTCAGCAAGCAGATGAAGATGACGAAACAGGAAGTGAAGGACGAGTTCAAAACGATGGAAGGTGATCCGCAGATCAAAGGGAGGATCAAGACCATCCAACGGCAGATCGCGTACAAGCGGATGATGTCCGATGTACCGAAGGCAAGTGTCGTGGTGACTAATCCGACACACTTTGCGGTCGCATTGAAGTACGAATCCGGAAAGATGTCCGCACCGAAGGTCGTCGCCAAAGGGGCCGATCTGATCGCTTTGAAGATCAAGGAGATCGCCAAAGCGCACAACGTACCGATCGTCGAGGACAAACCGCTTGCCCGTGCCCTCTACGGCGCGGCCGATGTCGGCGACGATATTCCGGAGAAACTGTTCCAGGCAGTCGCGCAGATCCTTGCGTACATCTATCGGCTGAAACAATCCAAGAAATCATTCTCGTATACATCATGAGTACTCCAGTCCCGACAATGTTCGGCGGTCTCGGCAACAACAGCATCCTCAAGGCGCTCGGAAGGAACAGCGACGTTGTTCTCGCTGCATCCGTTCTCCTCATCCTCGGTATGATGATCATCCCGCTTCCGCCGGTGATCCTGGATGTGCTTCTTGCTGCGAACATCGCCATTGCCATCCTCATCCTGATGGTCTCGCTGTACATCACTCATCCGCTGGAGATCTCCGTCTTTCCGGCGCTGCTGCTCGTGCTGACCATCTTCCGGCTCTCGCTGAACGTGGCGACGACCCGTCTCATTCTCGGCGAAGGATACGCCGGCGAAGTGATCGCGGCATTCGGTTCATTCGTGGTGGAGGGGAACTACATCGTCGGATTCATCATCTTCATCATCCTCGTCCTGATCCAGTTCATCGTCATCGTGAAAGGTGCAGGCCGTATCTCCGAGGTCGCCGCCCGCTTTACGTTGGATGCTCTCCCCGGGAAACAGATGGCGATCGATGCCGATATGAATGCCGGACTCATCACCGAGACCGAAGCCCGCAACCGCCGTCTGCAGATCAGCCGCGAAGCGGAATTCTACGGCGCGATGGACGGCGCCAGCAAATTCGTGCGCGGCGATGCGATGGCCGGACTCATCATCAACATTGTTAACATCATCGGAGGATTCGTCATCGGCATGGCGCAGCGCGGCATGACCTTTACCGATGCTCTCCAGAATTATACGCTGCTCACGGTCGGCGACGGTCTCGTCACGCAGATCCCCGCCCTCATCATCGCCACCGCCGCCGGTATGGTCGTCACCCGCAGCGCCTCCGGCAATCAGTTGGATGTGGAGGTGCAGGGACAATTATTCGGTAAGCCGAAAGCGATCCTGATCGCCTCCGCAACGTTGATGATCTTTGCCGTCATTCCCGGACTTCCCACCATCCCGTTCATGTTCCTCTCCCTGATCGCCGGCGCCATCGGCTATACGACCATGAAGACGCAGAAAGCGGCAGCACTGAAACCGGTGGAGGAAAAACCGAAAGAGACGAAGAAAGCGGAGGAGAATATCGAGGATTATCTCCAGGTGGACAATCTGGAACTGGAGATCGGGTACGGACTGATCTCGCTCGTGGATGAATCGCAGGGAGGCGACCTGTTCAACCGCATCACCAATCTTCGCAAACAGCTCGCTATCGAACTCGGCATCATCATCCCGCCGATCCGTGTGCGGGATAATCTGCAGCTGGAACCGAATCAGTATGTCTTCAAGATCCGCGGGAATGTCATTGCCAGCAACTGGCTGATGGTGGACCGGTATCTGGCGATGAGCCCGAGCACCGTGGAGAAGGAGATCGAAGGGACGAAAGTGAAAGAGCCGGCGTTTGGGATGCCTGCTGTGTGGATCAATGAACAGCACCGTGTGGAAGCTGAGATGTACGGCTACACCGTCGTGGAACCCGCATCCGTCCTCTCAACGCACATCCAGGAGATCCTCCGGCTGAATGCCGAGAAGATCCTCTCCCGTCAGGATACGAAGAAACTGATCGAGAACCTGAAGAAGGAATATCCTGCGGTCATCGAGGATATGAATCCCGAGAATCTCCCCATCGGAACAGTGCAGAAAGTGCTGCAAAGTCTGCTGAAAGAGGGGGTCCCGATCCGTGATCTCGTCACTATCCTGGAAGCGCTCATCGACTACGCCAAAGTGACGAAGAATGTCGATGTGCTGACAGAATATGTCCGCCATTCGCTCTCCGAGACCATCTCCCGTCTTTATACCGACAACCGCGGCGTCATTCATGCCATTGCGATGGATCCGCAGCTGGAGATGATCATCACCAACGCACTGCAGAACAACCGCGAATCAAGTCCGAGCCTCGGCCTCTCGCCGAATGCCATCAACGAAATTCAACAATCACTGCAGGAATGCATCCAGAACGCCGTGATCGGCGGTTATCATCCGATCGTCCTTTGTTCAGCGACGGTCCGCCCGTACTTCTACCGACTTATTCACACAACATTCTCGACGGTCTCCGTGCTCTCATTCACGGAACTACCGCCGGAGACCGATATCGAATTTTTAGCCAAACTGGAGATCACACATGAGAATTAAAAAATTCACCGGAAGCAATCTGAAGGAAGCGACCGATCAGATGAAGAGGGAACTGGGAAGCGATGCGATCGTGCTTCACACACGCAAGGTGCCGAAGAACGCATTGATGAAATCGATCGGCCGGGAACAGTTCGAGATCACCGGCGCGATCGATGATGCTCCGGAACTTGCTGAGGCCGAACAGCCGCTTCCCAACGCCACGTATTCGCGCCGCAATGTGAAACAGTCATACGATGCGGTGATGAAACAATCGGTCCGGGAACTGAACGGCAGGGAGGAATCGCCTTCCGCTCTCGAAGGATTGCAGCAGATGACCCGTTCCTTTGAACAATCCGCGGTGCCGGCGCCGGAACCGCGTTCCAAATCCCTCCGTGATACGTCCGATATCACCCAGCTGAAAGCGGAGGTGGAGGATATGAAGAATGTCCTTCAGCAGCTGACGCATCAGCTCAAGTTCAAGCATTTCGGCGAACTGCCTGATGTATTGAAGGAAGCGTATTTAAATCTGCTCCAGCAGGACGTGGAGGAAAAATATGCCGTCGCCGTTACGAATGCCGTCCTGAAGCGGCTCACGCCGGAACAGACAGTGAACAGGTCCACCATCGAACAGATGATCGTGCAGACCATCTCGGACGAGTTCCCGGCGCCGTACGTGAACAGACCGGCCAAAGGATCGAAAGTGGTCGTGCTGGTCGGTCCCACCGGTGTCGGAAAGACGACCACCATCGCAAAGATGGCGGCGATCGACAAACTGGCGAACGGAAAGAGCGTCGGACTGATCTCCTGCGACACGTACCGGATCGGCGCCATTGAGCAATTGAAGACCTTTGCCGTCATCGCGGATATCCCGATGCAGGTGGTGTACCGTGCGTCCGACCTCGCCGCCGCTGTGAAGAAATTCCAGCGGTACGATGTGATCTATATCGATACCGTTGGACGGAGTCAGAAAGCGAAGAAGGACCTCGCCGAGCTGAAGAAGATCGTTCAGGCGGCGCATGCGGACGAAGTGCATCTCGTGCTGAGCGCTCAGACGAACAATGCGACGCTACGTGATATCACGGAGAAATTCTCTCTGCTCGATCCGACGCATTTCATCTTCTCCAAAATGGATGAGGCGGTTATCTTTGGACCACTGTATAATATTATCCAGAAAACGAAGATTCCCGTCTCATTTTTCGCAACAGGACAGGTAGTTCCTGATGATATCAGCGTTTCTGATGGTATGACATTTGCTAAGATGTTATATCAAGGAATACCAGCGAATGCATGACAACTCACATATCACCGATCAAGCCAGCGCACTGCGGGAACTCGCGCTGAACAGGAAGAAGATCCTTCCCGAAGCGAACGCCTATACCTGGTCGGTGACGAGCGGAAAAGGCGGGGTCGGTAAGAGTGTCTTCGCGCTGAATTTCGCCTTGAATCTTTCTGAGAACGGACATACAGTGATGCTGGTCGACGCGGATGAGAATCTTGGAAAGCTCGATGTAATGCTCGGACTGTCGCCGAAACACCGTATTCCTGATGTTTTGAGCGGCGTCGTCACGGTAACGGACGCGGTGCTGAATCCCTACCCGAATTTCTTCCTCCTGGCCGGCAGTTCCGGCTCCATGAATTATCCCGACATCACCACCACCGAACGGAACGGCTTCATCGAAATGATCAATACCTCCATGCCGCAGGTGACCGATATTATCTTCGACACTGGTGCCGGCATCCAGTCGCGCGTGATCTCCTATGCCGCAGCGTCGGATGAACTGATCGTCGTTTCACACCACGAACCGGTCGCCATTCTGGACGCCTATGCCGTCATCAAGATGATCAACGCTAAGAACGGCTATCTGCCGATGAACGTGGTGATGAACAAGAGTGTGAACATCTCCGAATGCGACGAAGCGGCGGCGAAACTGCAGAAGGCCGTGAAGCATTTTCTGTCGGCGGACATTCGCTACCTCGGTGTTGTGCCGATGGATGAATCTGTCGGCCGCTCCATCGTCCAGCAGCATCCGCTGGCCAAACAGTTCCCGAAATCATCCGCTGCGCTCTGCATCCGCGCAATTGCGCGCGTGCTCCAGCAGCGTTCCTCAACAACGCATGTCAAAAAAGAATTGGTGTACGCATGAATAAGATCATTTTCCAGATCGGCCTGTTGACATTCTGTGTGGCGGTGGTGGTCTTCACCACGATGGGCAACGATGTGCTGGAGGTCGTCGCACGGTCCTTCATCATCTTCATTGCATCCATTGTCGCCATGGTCGGTGTCGTTGTCGCAACATCACTCCTCTCGGTGAAAGAGAAGACCAATCCTGAAGAGACCGGAAAGACGGTGTAACATCATTTTGACTGAACAGCCATGAACGCAACCTACACACAGACAACCGCACCCCAGAAATTATCGCCGGCAGCGATGAAGGAACTGGTCCAGTCCTATTACGGTCTGGTCAAAGTGATCTCGAATGCCATCTCGTCGAAGAATACGAGGACGTCGGCGCTGACACCGGACGATATCTTCCAGTTCGGCATCCTCGGTCTGCTCGATGCCGTGGACCGGTATGATGTCCGCAAGGGAGTGAAGTTCGAAACGTTCGCAGGCTACAGGATCAAAGGGGCGATCCTGGACGGACTCCGCGCCGCGGATATCATGCCGCGCTCGTTCCGCAAGAAGGAACGCGAAGCACAGAATTCACCGGAACAGGCACAGGTCAATCCTGTGCAGGTGACCAGCAGAAAATTACGGATGTCCGTTGAGGACTTCCAACAGTTCATCCATGATGTGGGGGAAACGACCATGACTCATTCCGTGTACTCAGACCTGTCCGAAGGCGTGCTCGAAGCGCTGCCCGATGACGAGAGTAATAATCCGTTCGAGATCGTCAGTTCTCAGCAGATGAAGGAACTGCTTGTCGAAGCGATTCAGCGTCTGCCGGAACGGGAACGGCTTGTCGTTCTGCTGTACTATTACGAAGGACTCACCTTCCGCGAGATCGGCAAAGTGCTGCACGTCAGCGAATCGCGTTCATTCCAGATCCATTCGGCGGCCGTCTCCATGCTGCACGATGCATTGATGGAAACAGCGGAATAAATTCTCTCATGATGACTCCGGAACAAATACGCGAGAAAGTAAAGACGATCATCCAGCTGCCGGCATTGCCCTCGCTCGCATTCGAAGTGGTGGAGATGGTGGACGATCCGAAGACCAGCGCAGCCCAGCTCGGGAAATTGATCGCTGCCGATCAGGCCCTGGCGGGAAAAGTACTGAAGATCGCCAATTCCCCCTTCTACGGTTTCCCGAAAAAGATCTCCACGATCGATTTTGCCATCATCGTTCTCGGATTCGATGCGCTGAAAGAAATCGTCATCAGCATCGCCCTGGTCAGCTCCTTGCAGAAGAAAGCGGACAATTATTTCAATACCAAGACATTTTGGGACCATTCCATCTCGACCGGAGTCATCGCCCGCCGCCTTGCAAGGGATATCGGCTACCGTGTGACGGGTGAGGTGTTCGTCGCGGGACTGATCCATGATATGGGCATTTCCATCCTGAATAAGTATTTCAATCCCGAATTCCGGCGCATCGTGGATATCAACCGTGAGATGGGGCTTTCCTTCGCGGAAGCGGAAGAGAGTGTGCTCGGTGTAACGCATGCTGAGATCGGCGGATGGCTCGGCGAACGCTGGAACCTTCCCGACCAGCTGGTGGAAACGATCCGCTTCCATCACACTCCCGAGAAGGCCGAAGGGAATAAGAAACTCGTCTCCATCGTCCATTGCGCCGATGTCTTTGCCAAACAGCTCGTCGCGGAAAAAGTGGAATATGACAGCGATCTGAACTTCAGCGAAGCAGCACTCGAAACACTGCAGCTGAACGATCAGAATTTGATCCAGGAATATCTGTTCCAATACTCGGACGTCGTGAAGAGCGATCTTCGCGAAAGTCTCATGGTCTCCAATCTGGTCGGAATGTGAAATGATGACGCAGGAATCTCCCATACAGCCGAAAAAATCACGGAAAGAACTCCTGAACGAGATCGAACCGCAGTTCGAACGGTTCATCGAAAGCCGGGAACAGTACATCCGTATCCTGGAAAAGACCATCACCTCTGTGCTGAAGGACGGGAAGAGTGTCACCGATGAGACCGCGTCGGTGGACGAACTGGTCGTGATGCAGCGGCTCTCCAACAGCATCGGCACGGCCGTGGAACCGAATGCCATCATCACTACGCTCATCGAACTGACACAGCAGGTGATCCCGGTCGTAGAGGCGGGGATATTCCTGTTCGATTCCAGCGCGAAGCATCTCCTTCCGCTCACGGCGCACGGTTCGCAAAAACTGGTGGACGAAGCGCAGCAGCAGCTCGAATCCGGCATCGTGGACTGGCTCTTCGCCGAGAAGAAGACGGTCATCATTCCCGATCTCTCCAAACTGATCGAAGACGGCTCATCACGCAATTACGTCCTCGTTCCTCTTATTCTCCGCCGTCAGGGTATCGGCATCTTCCTGATCCACACCGAAAAGAAACAGGAGGAGTTCTCCCATCAGGACGTCCAGCTCCTGAGCGTTCTCGCCAATCAGGCCGCCGTCGGTATCGAGAACTGGAGAGTGAATGCGCAACTGGTGAAAGCGAACAACGAATTGAAGATGTTCCAGGCACAGATGCTCCAGGCGGCAAAACTCGCTGCCGTCGGCGAACTCGCCGCCAGTATCGTGCACGAGATCAAGAATCCGGTCCAGATCCTGGTGATGCAGATGAATCTGGTCATGACCGACCGGCTGCAGGGGGACTGGAAAGGGATGCTCGACACACAGATCAAGCGCCTTGCCGAGATCACCAAGCGTCTGATGAACTTCTCGCATTCCGTCGGCGAAGAATACGAATACGAACCGCTCGATGTGAACAAGGAACTGAAGTTCATCACCGACATCATCGCTCACGATTACCGGAATAATAATATCTCAGTGGAATTCAAACTGGCCGAGAATCTTCCCACCATTCCCGGCAGCGTCAATCATCTCCAGCAGGTCTTTCTGAATATGCTCATCAATGCGCGCGATGCCATGCCGAAAGGGGGGACGATGACCGTCTCCACCGAGATGAAGGACTTCCGCGCGATCATCCGCTTCTCGGATACCGGCACCGGGATCAGTCAGGAGAATATGTCCAAACTCTTCACGCCGTTCTTCACTACGAAGGAAGCGGGGAAAGGGACCGGACTCGGTCTCTCGATCTGCAATAAGATCATCTCCAACCATAAAGGGGATATCCGCGCGGAGAGCGAAGAAGGAAAAGGGACGACATTCATTATTACACTCCCCATCAAGAGAGAGGTAAAGTAAGCATGGAACGGATGATCAGATACTGCCTCCTGGTGCTGCTCGGTCTTGCTTCGCTATCCGCCGGTTCAAAAAAGGGTCGCAGCGCAAAGCCGATCGACTATGTCGTCACGACCAAAGCGAGCATCATGACCATCGCTCTGAACGGCGATGTCTCATGGAGCGAAGTGGTCGACGGTACGTCCGTCACGATCACCATCGCCGGTTCTGCTGAGGATTTCATCGTGAAACGGATGAACTATTCATTCCGCGACGGCGCCATCAAAACGTTCGCCATGGCGCCTGCACATCCGGATACCGAACGGATCGTGATCGCGCTGCGGAAAGAACAGCAATACCGAATTTATCAAAGCCCCTCATCCGGACGCCTGAATATCGAATTCTTTACTCCGCCCGGCACGGTTGCAGCCGCCAAACCGAAAACACGCGTCACCGAACCGCAGCAAAAATCCCGTCCAGCCGCATTAAAGACGTCGTCCGGTGTCCGTCCGGTGGACACGCATTCGCCGAAAAATTCCGAAGCAGCCGTTACCGCACCGGTCCAGTCGATTGAACTGAACACCGCAACGGAACAGGCATCGATGACCGGCCGATCCGAAAAGAGCACTCTCTCCGTCGAACCGATCGGGACATCTGCTCTGCTGCTGTTGTTCGCATCAATGATCATCATCAGCGGCGGAGGTATCGCACTGGCGTACGTGCTGATCAAACGGAAAGAGAACAGCTTCCGTTCAACAGTCCCTCCGTTGCAGTCTGCTCCGGAACCGGTCGTTCACCGCCAGCCGGATCAGAAGCACGTTGAACATGCGGAAGAAGAATTTGAACTCGCAGTGGAATACGCGGAACAATACCTCCGCTCTCAGGGGGAATTTGAACTGCAGCAGCGGCTGGAAAAATTGAACAGCTCCTCCATGCAGAGAAAATTGGAGAGGGTCGCCGCAGTACCGGGCAAAGGGACGAATACCGCCGCGGCGGCGGAAAAACTCGGGATCAGTGTCGGCGAAGTAGAACTCGCTTCCCGGCTGCAGAAATTACAGGATCGACAAATAACGGAGCACGTATGATCAAAGGGATCTATTCCTCAGGCTCGGGCATGCAGCCGCGGTTGATGCGGCTGGACGTGATCGCAAATAATGTCGCCAATGCGGATACGACCGGTTATAAGAAGGACAGTATCTTCGTTCAGATCATGAAGGATGTCGGCGTGGCCCAGTCCACCGGCGCAGGCGAACTGGCAGGACTCGATGTGAAGGAGTTCACCGATTTCACCGAAGGCTCGCTCCGTCCGACGAACGCTCCGCTTGATATAGCCATTCAGGGAGAAGGATTCTTTGTTCTCGATACGCCGGAAGGACAGCGCTTCACCCGCAACGGGAATTTCCGCATCGATGACAACGGAGACATCGTCAACTCCGGCGGAGACAAACTGATGGGCGCAGGCGGCAGGATCAATATCCCCGGCGCGGAGAAGATGGAACAGAACGATCTGAGTATCAGCAAGTCTGGCGATATCATGATGGGACCGACCAAACTCGGAAAGATCCGGATCGTCACCTTTCCGGACATGCAGAAACTCCTGAAGACCGCCGGCACGATGTTCCGCTCCGACGATTCTCCGAAGGATGTCCCGCTCTCCGATGAGAAGACCACCATCCGTCAGGGATATCTCGAGGAATCGAATGTGGAGGCATTGACCGAAATGGTTCAGCTGGTGGAACTCTCACGCGGGTTCGAGACCGATCAGCGCACTATGCGTTATCAGGACTCGACACTCGAGAAAGCATTGGAAGTAGGACGCGTCTAAACCAAGAAAGAAGGGATCCATGAATAGAGCATTACGAACCGCAGCCACAGGAATGTTCGCCCAGCAGGTGAACATCGATCTCATCTCGAACAATCTGGCGAACGTCAACACGACCGGATTCAAAAAGAGCCGACCCGAATTCCAGGATCTGATGTATCAGACCATCAGGACCAACGGCATCGCCGAGGACGGGAAGACCACCGAAGTCGCCGAGATCCAGATCGGTAACGGCGCCGTTCCCATTGCAACCACAAAGAATTTCCGCCAGGGGGATATGACGCCCACCAGTAATCCGCTCGACATCGCCATCCAGGGGGAAGGCTTTTTCCAGATCCGCCGGTCGGACGGAACAACGGCATACTCGCGCGACGGTTCGCTGAAGATCTCCGCCGACGGTCAGCTTGTAACATCGCAGGGATACATCATCGAACCGGGCATCATCTTCTCTTCAAACACTGCGGACATCTCCATCTCGCGGGACGGAACGATCGAAGTGATGGAATCCGGACAGACATCACAGTTCAAATTGGGTCAGCTGGAACTGGCAAAGTTCATCAATCCCGCCGGACTCCATGCGATCGGCAATAATCTTTTTCTTGAAACCGGCGCCTCCGGTCAGCCCATTATCGGTTCTCCCGGAAGCGAAGGATTCGGTGAACTCGCCCAAGGCGCGCTCGAATCCTCCAACGTGGATGTGGTGGAAGAGATGATCAGCATGATCGTCGCTCAGCGGGCTTATGAGATCAATTCGAAAACGATCAAAACAGTGGAAGAAATGCTCGGAATGGCCAATAATCTGAAGAGTTAACAATGACCGTACTGGTATTCATAGCGCTGCTGTTCGGCGGTGACCGCACGGTCCTGACACCCGATGATTTCCGCCGGACGATCGACCGGTATCTGCAGGAAAATCTCCGGACGGAGGGTGTGGAGACGGAATACAGTTTCCGCTCGCTGCCGAACGAGATCTCGCTGCCGAAAGGGGAATATTCACTCCGCGTTCCGCAGTCGCAGCCGCTGACCAGGAAAGGGCACTCAGGAATTCCGGTCGAGATCCTGAACGGGGGGAACGTGGAACGGGTAGTGATGTGCTCCGTCTTCATCCGCACATTCGAGAATGTCTACGTCGCTCTCCGTCCGTTCGAGAAGAATGAGGAACTTGACCCTTCCTTCTTTGCCGTCAATCGTATCGAAACAACGAATATGAACGACGCATTCACCTTCGGCATGTCGGTTGCCGGTCTCCGCACGAAACGGATGATGAAAGAGAATACGGTCCTGCAGCGTTCGCTCATCGAAACAGTCCCCGCCGTAAGACGGGACCAGCGTGTCAGTCTGCTTGTGAAGGCGAATAACATCACCATCGGATCATCTGCTGTGGCAAAAGATGACGGTGCCATCGGTGATGAGATCCTCGTGCAGCGGTCCGGCACCCGGGAGACAGTCCGGGCAAAGGTCGTCGGTCAATCCATCGTCGAAATTGAAGTCAAGTGAGTGAGGAAATCATGAACAAAATTGGAACGGCAGTTTCGTCATCGCGAGTCCCGATGTTCGTTATCGGGACGGGGAATCTGATCGTTGTCACGGTATTGCTGATCAGTGGTGTAATGAACGCCCAGGATCTCCGGCAGAATTACAACCGTTCGCTCTTCTCCGATCAAAAAGCGAATCAGATCGGGGACGGTGTGACCATCCTCGTTGTCGAATCCTCCAGCGCATCGAATGATTCCCGTACCTCCACTTCACGCGCCAGCGATCTTTCGCTCGCATCGGCCGCGAAGAACGGCGCCGCCTCTCTGGTGGATGTCGGTGCTACCATCGGCACGGGGAATTCATTCAAAGGAGAAGGAGCGACGGAGACAAAAGGGTCGGTCCGCGCGAAGATCTCCGCACGCGTCGATTCCATCTCCTTCAACGGAAATCTTTGGATCAGTGGCAGCCGCACCATCACCATCAACGGCGAAGAACAGCTCATCCGCATCTCCGGTCTGGTTCGTCCGTCGGACATCCAGTCCGACAACAGCATCTATTCGTTCAATATCTCGGATGCGGCGATCGTATTCCAGGGCAAAGGATTGACCAGCGACAATCAGGAACCGGGCTGGCTCACGAAACTCTTTCATTGGTTATTCTGATCATGAAAAATCTTATTTGCATTTTGGCCATCGTAGTGACATTCGCCTCCTCCGCTTCGCGGATCAAGGATCTGGCGTACGTTCAGGGAATGCGCGGCGAACAGGTGATCGGCTACGGACTCGTGGTTGGACTGAACGGTACCGGCGACAGTCAGCGTTCCACGTTCACTGTCCAGTCGGTCTCCAGCATGCTGAAACGGTTCGGCATCACCGTGCCGCAGGATGAACTGAGACTCCGCAATGTAGCAGCGGTCATCGTCACCGCCACCATTCCCGCCTTCACAAAAGAAGGAGGCGTGATCGATGTGACCGTTTCATCGCTCGGTGATGCAACAGGGCTCCAGGGTGGCACTCTGCTCGTTACTCCGCTCTCCGGATTGAACGGCGAAGTGTATGCTTCGGCGCAGGGACCGGTCTCTGTCGGCGGAATGAATGTCCGTTCCAACGGAAGCGAGGTCCGCAGAAATCACACCGCAGCAGGACGTGTTCCCGGCGGTGCAATGATCGAACGTCCGGTCGATGTGAAGATCTTCAATGAGTGGAAGGTCTCCGTTGTGCTGTGGCAGCCCGATTTCACCACCGCGATGCGCATCGTCAATGCGGTCAATTCCAAACTCGGCGTGCAGATCGCCTCCGCTGTTGACGCCTCCACGATCGCGCTGAACGTCCCGGCCCAATACCGGGATAATACCAAGATCATCGATTTCATTTCGCAGGTCGAACTGCTCGAAATTGTCCCCGATGTCGCGGCAAAAGTGGTCATCAATGAAAAGACCGGCACAGTGGTCGTCGGAGGGAATGTCACCATTCTCCCGGTCGCTATTTCACATGCAGGCTTGAATATCGAGATCCAGCAGAATCCTGTTATTTCCCAACCGCCGGCCTTTTCTAAAGGGACCACTGTTCAGACACAGATGTCCACCATCACCGCCAGTGTGGACAGCAGTGCTGTGGTTGCCATCAACGGCGCCGCAACGGTCCAGGAGATCGCAAAAGCATTGAATTCATTGAAGGTTTCACCGCGTGATGTTATCGCCATCTTCCAGGCATTAAAGGAAGCCGGCGCGCTCAAAGCGGAATTGGTCATACTATAATAGAGTGCCATGAACACGGAAAACCTCATCAATACGCTCAGTACGAAGAAGGCCGCTCAGCCGAAAGTGACGGATGAGAAGCAGAAAATGAAACTGCAGAAAGCAATGCAGGAGTTCGAAGCGGTCTTCGTGAACTATCTGCTGAAGACCATGCGGAAGTCGGTGCAGAAGGAGAATGAAGAAGAGAGCGGATTCGGCGGCGAGATGATGCAGGATATGTTCGATTACGAGATCGCCAAAAGCGTCTCGCGGAAATCCAGTCTCGGTATCGGTGAAATGATGTACCGACAGATGACCGGTGAAGCGATGCCGAGATCCATCGTCGCTGCGGATGCCTCCCGCTCCATCGGCATCTCACATCACCTCCCGTCATCAAAAGTTCGGACAGCAGCGGTGCAGCAACAGAATTTCATTCCTTCAAGGAATATGAAGGATGCCGTCTCCAAATATGACGACATCATCGCTGAAGCCGCCGAACGGCACGGCGTTGACTCGTCCCTCATCAAAGCGGTGATCGCTTCGGAATCGGCCGGCAATCCCAAAGCGGTCTCTTCCGCGAATGCGAAAGGACTCATGCAGCTGATCGATTCCACCGCCTCGATGGTCGGCGTGAAGAATGTGTGGGACCCGAAACAGAATATCAACGGCGGCACGAAATATCTGAAACAGCTTCTTGATAAGTTCGACGGCAATGTGAAGATGGCGGTCGCGTCCTATAATGCCGGACCGGCACGCGTGGAGAAACACAAAGGCGTTCCCCCTATTCCCGAGACGCAAAAGTACGTGAAAAAAGTCATGCAGTATGTCGATCACTTTACGGATGAGAAAAAATGAATCCTAATATCCAGAACACTATCGATGCGCTGATTACGGTGCTGCGCAAAGAGGCGGCAGCGGCGGAGATGATGGAGCAGCTGATCCGGCAGAAACAGCAGGCATTCATCCAATGGCACAGCGGCGATCTTGAATCCGTTGTGGCGCAGGAGGAAAGTATCGTCGGCACAATGTCTGAATTGGAGAAAGAACGCATCGCGCTGATCAAACTCCTCTCACGCAATCAGCCGAAGCTCCTCACAATGAAGGAACTCCTGTCGCTCTATCCGAGCATCGAACTGCTCGCCGCATACAACGGACTGAAGGATGTCTCATCGCGCGTCATCCGGTACAACAATCAGAACAGACATCTGGTCCAGAGCTCGCTCTCGTTCGTCCGTAAGACCATGGGATTCATCACCGGAAATTTCCGGTACAAATTATTGGATCAGAAAGTATAGAGGCGCATTGTGGCAGGACTGAACAGCATCCTTGAGATCGGCAGACGTTCGCTGAGCACCAGTCAGTACGGACTGGGCGTGACGAGTCATAACATCTCCAACGCCAGCACTCCCGGATATTCCCGGCAGCGTCTGAACGTGGCTCCTTCCGCCTCCGAGAAGAGTCAGTTCGGCTATCTCGGCACCGGCGTCAGCATCCAGTCCATTCAGCGCCTCCGCTCCGGATATATCGATCAGCAGATCTATACCGTCAACCAGAACAACGGACGGGCGAATCAGCGCGAGAACATACTCCGTCTCGCCGAATCGTTCCTGCAGGAACCGTCCGAGACGGGTCTCGGCGCTTCGATGTCGCAGTTCTTTGCAGCATTCCAGGATCTCTCAATGCATCCGGAGGAGAGCGCCAACCGCAACGCAGTGGTGCAGCGCGCTACGTTGATGGTTGGAACGTTCCGAAGGATCACCGACAGCATTGATTCGCTGAAGAAGGATGTGCTGAAGGAAGCAGAATCCAAAGTCGAGAGGATCAATGCGCTTGTCTCGTCGATCGCAGGACTCGATCAGACAATCATGTCCGCTTCCGCCTCAGGTTCCAGTCCGAACGACGTCCGCGATCAGCGTGATTATCAGCTGGCGGAACTATCCAAATTGGCCGATATCCGTGTGATGGACGGCGTGAACGGTTCGATGAATGTCTCCATTGCCGGAAATATGATCCTCTCCGGAGGTAATTCCTCGTCGCTTGTCGCGTCGATGAACGGCGCGAAGATGGAGGTGCATCTGAAAGGGTTCGCACAGCCGCTGAATGTTGCAGGAGGAGAACTCGGAGCGCTCATGACGCTGCAGAATACCACGCTGGATAATTATACGGCAAAACTGGATCAGGTGGCCTCCGCGATCATCACCAACGTCAATACAGCCCATAGTGCCGGATACGGCATCGGCACTCCGCCGCCGACCGGACTCGAATTCTTCACCGGTACGGACGCACGAAGCATCGGCATCAATCCGGTGATCAGCGGGAATATCAACAATGTCGCAGCGTCCAAGGACGGTTCTCCCGGGGACAATTCCATCGCGCTGCAGATCGCCAATATCCAGAATGCTCAGGTATTGAACGGAAATACGAATTCCATCAGTCAGTTCTACAACGGTTTCGTCAGCAGCATCGGTACCGATATCCAGTCCGCAGCGACCGAGACCGCATCGACGCAGCTGGTGATGGAACAGCTCACCACACAGCAGAATTCGGTTGCGGGCGTCTCCATCGATGAAGAGATGACGAACCTCATCAAGTATCAGCACGGATTCGACGCAGCGGCTCGCGTCATCAATACAGTCAACGATATGTTCAAGACCATCATCAACATGTGATCCTATGAGAATAACGGAAGGTACGATCGCCGGGAATTATCTGTATAACCTCGGACAGACCCGGGAACGGATTGTCAAACTGCAGACGCAACTTGCCAGCGGCAAACAAGTGCTGAAAGCGTCCGATAATCCGCAGTCCGCCGACACCATTCTGCGGCTGACGGATTCCATGAAACAGAGGGAACAGTACATCAAGAACGCGGTCGATGCTCAGGGAGCGGCGGATACGTCCTCTACGACGCTTGGACAGTTCTCGGATGTACTCCTTTCGGTGAAGGATCTGGTCGTACGCTCTTCCAGCACCGCATTTTTGAGTGACCGCGATACATTTGCCGCGGAGGCGGACCAGCTTCTGTCCGAACTCGTCGATATCGCCAACACGAAGTTCAACGGGAAATTCATCTTCGGCGGCACACAGACGATGACCGCTCCGTATACATTGTCAGCAGACCGGAGTACGGTCACCGCCAATCCGGACGGCATCGACGGGGTCCTGAACGTACAGCTCGGGGAGAATGTCTCCAGTCAGATGAATATCAACGGGCAGGACGGATTGAACGGCACGCAGTTCTTCGATCTGGTCATTCAGCTGCGGGACAATTTGAAGAGCGGTACGTATGATGCCTCCGCATTCGTCGGGCGGGTGGATCAGGCAGTGGACCACGTGCTGAATCAATCGAGTCTTGCCGCTTCGTACGGAGAGCATTTCCTTTCCGTTGCGGATAATCTCGAGGAACAGCAGCTGCAGCTGCAGCAGTATCTTTCCATGGTGCAGGATACGGATGTTGCCGAAGCGACGATGAAATTGAAACATGAAGAAGTGATGCTCGATGCGGCGCTCAACACCGGCGGCCGCGTCATTCCGAAAACGCTGTTGGATTTCTTACGATAAGATGAAAAAAAAACTTGATCTTGGAACATTGAGCGGTTTGGTTCTCGGCTGTATGGCTATCTTCGGCTCATTCCTGCTGGAGGGGGGACAGCTCGGTGCGCTGATGCTCGGTCCCGCAATGATCATCGTCTTCGGCGGCACCTTCGCCACGGCTATGATCGGCACGCCGATGGACGTCCTGAAGAAATTCTTTGTCACGCTCCGGCTTTCTCTCTTTACACCGCTCTTCGATTATAAGATGGTGATCGACACGGTCGTGAAGTTCTCTATGATCGCCCGGAAAGAAGGGCTGCTCGTTTTGGAGAAACATGTCGTTGAGGTGAAGGATCCGTATCTGCTCAAGATGTTCCGCTATATGATCGACGGCGTCGATATCACGGTCCTTCGGTCCATCTCGGAAACGGAAGCGGAATATGTGAGCGAACGGCATTATAAGTATATCTCCCTCTTCCAGCGCATGGGAGGATACTCCCCGACAATGGGGATCATCGGCACTGTGATGGGACTGATCGCAACGCTGGCCAATGCCGGCGAGGACCCCACGCAGCTGATCAAACACATTGCCGGCGCATTCATCGCAACACTGTGGGGAGTTTTCATGGCGAATATCATCTGGCTCCCCATTGCGGATAAACTGAAGAGCATCGATGAAGAGGAACAGATGTATATGTCCCTCGTTGCAGCCGGTGTCATCTCGATCCAGGAAGGGGAGATCCCTTCGGTCATCCGGTCCAAACTGAACAGCATGCTGCCGAAGGATATGCAGTCGAAGGAGATATGAGGAAAAGAAGGAGACATGAGGAGAATCATGGACAGGAGCGGTGGCTGCTCACCTATTCCGATCTGATCACGCTCCTGCTGGGATTGTTCGTCATCCTCTACGCGATGTCCAAGATCGATACGAAGAAATACAATCAATGGGTGGCGGCGTTCGGCGGTGTCTTCGGATCCAGTCAGGTGGAGATGAAACAGGGGATCGGCGAAAAAGGATTGGTGGAGGGCTTGAACGAACAGATCCAGGTGCGCCAAATGCTGAAAGAGGCGCTGGAATTGAACGGAAAGAACAATTCCATCACTATCTCCATCGACGAGCGGGGCGTCACCATCCATATCCAGGAGGAACTGCTCTTCCCGTCCGGTCAGGCGGAGTTGAAAAACAGCTCGCTGAGGACGATGGATTCGCTCGCACAGGTGATCAAACGGCTGCCGAACGATATCCGGATCGAAGGACATACGGACAATCTGCCGATCAAGACCGCCCGATTTCCGACGAATTGGCATCTGTCGGTCACCAGGGCGATGAGCACAGGATATTACATGATCGAACAGCACGGCATCAACCCGGATAAGGTCTCGGTAGTCGGATACGGGGACCTTCGACCGCTCGGAAGCAATGACACGGAACAGGGACGCTCGTTGAACAGGCGGGTGGATATCGTCATCCTGATGTCCGCAGTGACACAGACTTTGAATGAACAACGTCGAAACGCAATACAAGGAGAATAGCGATGAAATGGAATAATGTGCAATTTGGTGAGATGGACTTTGAGGAAAAACATGTTGTATATTTCCCCGAAGGCATCATCGGTTTTGAGGACTGCCGTAAGTTCCTCGTGGTGAATGACGAGAGCAGCGAACCGTTCAGCTGGTTGGTATCGCTCGATGACCGTGATTTGAGTTTTCCGGTGATCGATCCCTCGCTCGTTCATCACGGTTTCTCAACGCAGTTCTTTACGAAGGAGAATGTCACTCTCTTCTCCGTGGCCGCGATCAAGACCGATCTGGCTCAATCCACCGTGAACCTCAAAAGTCCAATTGTCATCAACAATTCAGATCGTACGGGAAAGCAGGTTGTGTTGGAAACGGATGCATTGAATATCCGCACTCCGCTCGCACAGCTGGCCGCACCGGTACTGGAGTAAAACGTATGCTCATCCTAACCCGTAAAATTGAAGAGTCCATCAAGATCGGCGATACCATTACCATCAAGATCCTCAGCATCTCCGATGGTCAGGTGAAGATCGGGATCGACGCACCGAAGGACCTGAAAGTGCACCGCACCGAAGTGTACGAAGAGATCCAACGGCAGAATGTGGAAGCGGCGAAATCAACGAAATCGAATCTTGCATCGGTGGCACAGCTCATTAAACAACAATCGAAGAAGAAATGATCCTGCGGTAGAATTATCAGGGGTAAAGGTATGTTCGTCATCATTGGAATAGTCGTCGTTATCGGTTCTGTCCTCGGCGGATTTGTGATGCACCACGGTCAGTTATCCGTCCTGGTCCAGCTCAATGAATTCCTCATCATCGGCGGTGCCGCCATCGGTTCGATGCTCGTCTCCTCACCCGTCCGCATCCTGAAACATCTCGGCGGCAATCTCGCCACCCTCTTCAAAGGCGATCCGTACACGAAGGAGGAATTCCTCAATCTCCTGAAGACGATGTTCGAGCTCTTTCACATCGCCACCAAGGACGGTCTGATGAATGTAGAGCCGCATATCGAGAAACCGGAGAGCAGCGCGATCTTCTCCAAGAACAAGTTCCTTCTCCATCATCATCACGCGCTGCCGTACCTTGCCGATACGCTGAA
This sequence comes from Synechococcus sp. UW140, assembly GCA_943364975.1. Taxonomy (GTDB): domain Bacteria; phylum Bacteroidota; class Ignavibacteria; order UBA10030; family UBA8401; genus UBA8401. Next base: position 24,856 of record CALRIY020000013.1, on the reverse strand, counting down.
ACTCCTCCTCACCGGCGGCGTCCCCGCATACGATCTTGAAGCGCTGCTCGATGCAGACAATGATACGCATCATCTCGAGAGCTCGCAGGCTCCCGGACTCCTCTCCAAAGTGAGCGATTCGCTCCCCGGACTCGGGATCGTGGCGGCGGTCCTCGGCATCATCACTACGATGCAGGCCATCAATGGACCGCCGGAACAGATCGGCATGAGCGTTGCCGCGGCGCTGGTCGGCACATTCATCGGCATTCTGCTCTGCTACGGATTTCTCGGACCGATGGCGGCGCATATCGAAGTGATCCATCAGTCCGAAGCACGGTATCTTGAATGCATCAAGGTCGGTGTCATTTCTTATGCAAAGGGGAATGCTCCTGCCATGGTGGTGGAATTCTCACGCAGGGTCATCTTCAGTGATTTCCGTCCGACCTTTGCGGAATTGGAAACGGCCATCAAAGAGATCAAATCAGCGGCGAAACAGGCATGAAACAGATCCCCAAAGAGACCCCCATCAGGATCGTTAAAAAGAAAGTCATGGGACACGCCCATCATGGCGGCGCGTGGAAGGTGGCATACGCCGACTTTGTCACGGCCATGATGGCGCTCTTCATCGTCCTGTGGATCGTCGGTCAAAGCAAACAAGTGAAGGATTACATCGCCAACTATTTCAAGGACCCCGGGGCATTCCTTGAGAACACCAAAGGGGGCGGACCATTCGAAAAACAGGAGATGAAGGTCGGTGAACGCGTCTCGGAGGAATTCCTGAAACGTCAGGAACAGCAGCAGGAACAATTGAAACAGATGGCGGAAAAGATCCTCAATGAGATCAAGAAGTCGCCCGAAATAGCCAAACTGACCAAGCAGATCAAGATCGAAATGACAAAAGAGGGACTCCGGATCGAACTGGTGGAGGAATCTCAATCCTTCTTCTTCGATGTCGGCACCGCCCGCATGAAATCCGAAGCGGCGGCAGTACTCGCAGTCATCGCCACGGAACTGAAGACGATCCACAACAGGATCGTTGTGGAAGGACATACCGATTCACGGCCGTATGCACGGACGGACGGATATACGAATTTCGAATTGAGCGCGGACCGGGCCAACAGCGCTCGCCGGATCATGATGAAAGAGGGATTGACCAAAGGACAGATCGTGGAAGTGCGCGGATATGCCGACAGCAAACTGCGCAATGCCGCCGATCCGTACGATATCACAAACAGAAGGATAAGCATTTTGGTGAAGTATGACGAACAATAAGGCGAAACACTATACGGTGCTGATCGTGGATGATGATGAAGCACAGTCCATGCTTGTTTCACAAGTGCTCTCCGCGGACCCGAACCTGAAGATCATCTCCGCCAACGACAGCCGTGATGCATTGAAGAAAGCCGAGCTACATGAACCGGACATCATCATTTCGGATTATTACATGCCGGGAATGGACGGCGCGGAACTCTGCCGTCAGATCAAGAGCCATCCGATCCTTCGGGAACGGATGTTCATCATGCTCACCTCCGCATCCGCCGTTACGGAAAAAGTGAAATTACTCGAAAGCGGAGCGGATGAACTGCTCATCAAGCCGATCCATCCTGATGAACTCGTCTCCCGTGTGAAGGCAAGCATGCGTATCATGTCCCTTCAGCAGGACCTGAAGGCGCAGTCGCAGAAACTCTTTGAGGCGAATGAACTGCTGAACGAGAGCTATTCCGGGATGCTCGACCTGCTCGCAACACTTGTCGGGGTCCACGTGCCGGATGCAGCGAAGCGGGCGGAGGAAGCAAAAAAGATCGTCGGCTGGTTCGTGGAAAAACTATCCATGACGCCGGATGAAGCGCAGCCCATTCTGAGTGCCGCCGTCCTCCATGAGATCGGAAAGATCAATATGCCGGAAGAGATCCTGGAGCGCGAAGCGAAGAATTTCAAGGAAGGGGAACGGGGACACTATCCGGTGGCCGGTTCTCTTCTGCTCTCCCGCATCCCGAAACTGAGCGATGTCGGCCTGCTCATCCGTCACCAGCTGGAGAATTACGACGGCTCCGGTTTTCCCGACAGACTCATGCAGGAACAGATCCCGATCGGCGCCCGCATTCTGCGCGCCATCAATTATCTGGAACATATCGGTTCCGAAAACCTCGATCAGACAAAGACCATCGAAGCGATCCATAAAGTGCAGGGGACGCTGCTGGACACGATGATCGCACAGCTCCTGTCAGAATATATCCTGGTCACCGGCAATAAGGATTGGCTGAAAGGGAAGCGGGCAGTGAATGTTCTGGAACTGATCCCCGGGATGGTACTTGCATCGGATATCAATACCGGAAGCGGCACGAAGCTCCTTCCGAAGGATACGGTCATGTCCAAATCTCTGGTGGAACGGATCCATTCGCACAATCAGTTCGATCCGATCATCGGAAGCATCTTTATCTATCAGTAGCGGATACTTACCCTGTGTTCCGCGTCTCCGGAAGCACTCCGCTTTCGGAGACGGTCTCATCCGCCGCCAAGGTCATCTGTCCCCTTCTGCCCATGACATTAGTTGTCATATAACTGCACACGATCGGAACCGCTCTACGGCAGTGTCCCGATGAACCGCACGATCTCCGCTGTTCCGCTGTGGCCGTTCCCTTCCGCCAGCACCGTCGTCAGTTCTTCGCACATCACGACCTTGAGCATCCCCAGTTCATTCAGCAGGATCTCCTTTGTCAGTAATCGTTCCGGCTCGGAGGGGCCGCCCGATGTATTTCCGATCTGTTTCGGAGTGAATGCTTCAATGATCACCATGCCGTTCTTTCGGAGGGAACGAACCGTATTCGTCAGCATCATTCGCCGCAAAGAGGGCGGAAGATGAAAATAGATCAGTGCCGCGGCATCGTATTCTGCATCACGGAAAATGAAATCCTCGATCGAACAGACCGTGAAATCAACAGAAACATTCATTTCCGCAGCGAGACGAAGCGTCTTTGTCCGCGCAGCACTGCTTTGGTCCAATGCGTGAACATCCCACCCCAGCGTTGCCGCATAGACCGCATCCCGTCCTTCACCTGCCGCCGGAACGAGGAGTTTTCCGGGTTTCAATGTATCGATCACCGATTTGAAGAAAACGTTCGGTTCTTCCCCGAATACATATTCATCGGTAGAGTACCGCTCATCCCAAAAATTTGTCATGTGTCTTCCTGATCTGTTTTATCTGATCTCTCCCGTTGTACACTGGTTATTCGAATGCCCGGGAATCTGTCTGAATGTGATCTATTGCGGACTTTGTCCGTGATCAAATATAGCATCTTTTTGTCCGAAAATGAGCGTCGCTCGATGTCAAATCTGAAAAAAACAGCATTGATTGGAGACTTGTTCATCTGGTCTTTGGATGATACAGCGGTCCGCTGCTGAATTGACTCCTTTGAGCGGACAATATTTCTTAACTTGATGAAGAATTATTGAATCGAAGACATCATTGACTGCATCATATCATTGCCAGCCAAAATAGATAGCTATTGGGAACAAAACTGTTCAATGTATCGGAAATTGATTGAATAAATAATTTCAAACTGTAAGCCTCCTATAGTTTTATTGTGCTTGAAAGCGGGTGGGAGCGAAATTTGGGAGGACTGAGCGAATGGGAAAGCGATGAATGACGGGACTTTTGATGGCGCGAAGCGCCATCAACGGGCATGCCCGCCAGAGGCGGGCAAGAGCGAACGGGATTCATCGCGTGCGTTAAATTTCGCAAGGGGTTCTTTTGCTTCTTTTCATGTGCCGACTCATCGCACTTTAGCCGCTCGGCATCCCTTTGGGACCCCGTCAAGAAAAGAAGAGAATGATTTTTTTCTTAGTGATTTATTTTGGACAAGTTTGATGGATTATCTATCTGACAAGAATATTGCATATTGGCGAAACCGTCGTGACACATCAATGCTGTTTGTGAGATCAGCTTTGCTATTGTCATCCCTGTTCATTCTCACCGCCGGTTGCAGCAATATGTCGTACCTGCAAAAAGGGGAAAAACTCTATACCGGTGCGGATGTGACCGTCGAAGAGGGGAAGGATCTTCCGGACATAGATCTTCTGGAAGAACAACTGGAAAGTATTGTGCGGCCCGAACCGAACAGTGAGTTCCTCGGTTTCATTCGTTTTAAATTATGGCTGTATAATGTCGGCATCTTTAAGGAAAGTATGGGGGAACCCCCCGTTCTGATGAACTCCGTTTTTCCGGAACGGATCACCGCAAAGATGAGAACATTGATCGAGAACAAAGGATACTTCTCTCCGGAGATCCGCTATACGGTAAACGAAGAGGAGCAGAGCGCCGATATTGTGTACTCGGTCATCGTTCAGCCTCCGTATATGATCCGCTCGGTCTCCGTCCCGGCGAGCTCCATTCCTCTTACCGACACCATCCGGACATTGATGGAGGGGACGCTGCTGACTGCCGGCAGTCAGTATGATATGGATAAACTCAAACTCGAACGGGAGCGGATCGATGCCGCGTTAAAGGAAAAAGGATATTTCCATTTCTCCGCGGACGATCTTGTTTTCCACGCCGACAGTTCCTTCGGGAACAGAAGCATCGATCTTTCTCTTCAGCTTAAAAAAGATATCTCTCCGGAAGCGCTCCGGCGTTATATGATCGGAACGGTCACTATCCGTTCCGGGTATACGTTTGACGGTGACACTGTGACGGGACCGCCGGCCGACTCGCAGCGGATCGGCGCTCTGTATTTCATCGACAGCGACGGTGAATTCACGCCGGATGTGCTGATCCGTTCTATCTATCTCCGGAACGGCGAAGTGTACAGCAGAACGGAGCACGAGCGCACGCTGCAGCGGTTGATGTCTCTCGGTGTGTTCAAGTTCGTGAATATCCGTTTTGACGAGGGGGATTCGGCCGGTATTCCCCGTCTGGATCTGACCGTGTTTCTGACCCCTTTGCTGATCAATTCCATTCAATTCGAACTGCAGGGGGTCTCGAAATCGAACAATCTTGCCGGACCGGTATTCGAAGCCTCGTTTCGGAATAAGAACCTTTTCGGCGGAGCGGAATTACTGAAACTGAGCGTGAATGCAGGGTTCGAAATGCCGGTCAGCAGCGGACAGTCAGGAGGGAACTCGATCGAACTCGGTGCGCGGGCGGAATTGGAACTCCCGAAATTTGTGATGCTGTTCGTTGAGCAGAATACCTCCGGTCTGTTCGTCCCGAAGACACGGACGGCGGTAGGATTCCATCTGCTGCACCGTCTGGAGTATTATCAGATGTTCTCCATCGATGCTTCCTTCGGATATGTCTGGAGACCTTCAGCACGCATGGAGCATATCCTGAATCCGTTCGCCGTCACATTCGCCCATCTGACGGAGGCAACGGAAAAATTCAACGCACTGTTAAATGCCAATCCGCTGCTGCGGAAAAGCTTTGAAGAGCAATTCATTATCGGCGAGAATTATTCCTTCACTTATAATGATCAGTTCGAACAGGACCGGAAAAATCATCTGTATCTGAAAGCCGGGATAGACCTCTCCGGAAACATCCTGCAGCTTGTTCAATCGCTGTACCTGGATCATCCGGCATCGCCTGAAGATCCGTACCGGCTGTGGGGAACGGTGTACGCTCAGTATTATAAATTCGATGTCGATGCCAGAGGGTATTACAATTCCATCGACCAGAGTTCATCGCTGGCAGGGAGAGTGATCGCCGGGATCGGTATCGCTCACGGTAATTCCCGAGCGCTTCCGTATGTGAAGCAATTCTCCTCGGGCGGAAGCAGCAGTATCCGCGCGTTCATCGCACGGGGTCTGGGTCCCGGCTCATACGCCAAACCCGCGGGTGACGGCGGTGATCAATTCATCGATCAGACGGGGGACATTAAACTCGAAGCAAATCTTGAATACCGGTTTCCCATTGTCAGCATACTCAAGGGAGCACTTTTCGTCGACGCAGGGAATATCTGGCTTCTGAACAGTGATCCGAACCGTCCGGGAGGGATGTTCTCTGGAAAGACCTTTTTCAAGGAGATGGCCGTCGGTGCGGGAATCGGCAGCCGCATCGATCTCTCATTCTTCGTCATCCGGCTTGATGTTGCTGTGCCGATGCGGATCCCCTCCTTGCCCGAACAAGAGCGGTGGGTCTATTCCAAGATCGCGTTCGGTGATCAATCATGGAGAAAGAATAATCTCCTGTTCAATATCGCCATCGGATATCCATTTTAAGAAACCTTGACAAGGTTTTCACTCAGCATCCCGTCGAAATGTCCCTGAGGGATTAACTACTCTTTCATTCTTTCGGGCGATATATTTTTTCAAGGTGAACACCTACTTTGATTCCATTCATGATGTCCGGAAACGGTCCGGTTCTTCCGAGCGATCCCGTGCATCATCTGATTGAACAGTGTCATGTTGTTCAAGGTATGTTGGATGAGAAGCAGTTCTGCAGTTCCCATCCTTCGTTCTTGCTGTTCGGATGATTGTCCGGATCCTCCGGAGAATCAACGGAGTTATTCCGGTTCTCATTCATCATCACATAAAAGGTACCCCCGATGAAAATGCGCATAGGTTTTGGATCTGTTCTTATGATGTTCGTTCTTTCTTTCTCTGCATTTGCCGGGGGAAAAGAGGAAGTACAGCAGTATTTAAACACGACTGCACAAAAAGTAAAAACGGCCACCAATCCCGTGGAAAAACGTGCGATCATGGAGCATTCCTTCCGTACTATCTCCGAAGCGGTACAGACAGTGAAAGGGTCACCGCTGGTGTCGGAGCATGATGCGGCTGTGATCGATCGCTTCCAGTCATCCATTCAGGACAAACAGAATGAACTTGCAGGTACGAATGGTTTCGTTCGGGTCAGCGACGACCAGCTGAATGCTTTTGCTGATTATACGCTCCAGGATCTGGAGCAGGCGGAAATGATCTCCATCAGTTTAGTGACATTGCTGCTGATCATCCTGTTGGTCGTTCTGATCGTGCGTTGATCATGCACGGCCGCTGTCGTACATCTGAAATTCTCCGGCCAATCACTGCAGATCGGATCCCGATCCTGTTGGTGATTGGCTGTTGTGTTCTGCCGTTGGTGTTGTTCTCCTCGTGTACCGGTGCACATCCCATTCAACGGGAGGACAGACCTGCCGACGGTCAGATCTTTTCATCGAATTATTCTGTCATCTTTGTGATTCACGGGGATGGTAATTATCTCGTGCATGATGCCGACGGAAACGAATATTCAGCCGATGAAGCGGTCCTCTCGGAAGCAAAGATCATTGCACAACTGAATCCCAAAGGGAGCACATTCATCTTTCATCAAAGACCGAAGAGGAATATCTTCCTGTTCTTTCCTGCCGAAAACGGGGAGTTCTATTATTATCACAACGGAAAGCTCGCCGCGTATGAGGAATACTGGCGGGACCAGGAACAATCACCGTACGATGCCGAATTAGAATTATACCGGAGATTCCACGGAGAAAGTCAAAGTGAACTGCTGAGCATGTTCCTCTACTTCGGACACGAGATACCGGAGTCCGGCGGAAATGGATATGATGCATCGTATCCTGACCGCTCGTTTACCGTGAACGATCTCGCCGGCATTCTGAAAGAGTTCACCCGTAATACGGCACCGTTCAACATGGTGTCGTTGGCGACATGCTACGGCGGGACTCCTTTCACTGTGCGCGCTCTGGCTCCTTATGCAAAGTTCATCATCGCCTCACCGGAAAATCTGCATTTATCCTATTTGAATTTCCGCACGCTGGCCAGACTGGATACAACGGCACTGCTGAACGGAATAGCGTCATTCACGAAGATCTATGCAGAACAGGCATTCCGGAATCTGACGAAAAGTGTTCAGACGGCCGTGAGTGTCACGGTTTATGACGTGAACCGGGTTCAGGCATATGTGGATACTGTTCATGCTGCCTACAGCCGTGCATTGAACTCCTCCGGAGACCGAAAGAACGCCGTGATCGATCATTGTGATTGTGCGGAAATACCGGAGTTCTATCGTGAGACCATGTCCGACGGAGTGGATGTGTATTATCAGCCTGCGCGGTTTGGTCGGTCAAAGAATGCCGCGAAACACTCCGGATGGGAGTGCTTTACAAAACGTGAATATGATTCTGCGCGGAACTGATCCTCTTTTCCGAACCTTGTCAGGGTTACGAAAACAATTCTCAAACCTTGACAAGGTTCGATTCCTATACATTTCCCGTCAGGATTAGCTATTCTATCATTCCTTTGGACGATGACAATTTGATCCGCATTTCGCTAAGATGACGTACCAGAGACTTCTGAAATATTCTAAAGAAGAGTCATTGCGAGCCGCCCTGAGCGAAGTCGAAGGGTGGCGAAGCAATCTTGTTTTTATTGGTGTTTTGAAAAGATTGCTTCGTCGCTCCCGCCTAAAAGCCGGCGGGCAGGTCGCTCCTCGTCCCTAGGGGACCCCCTTGGGGCAATGACTTATTCAGAAGTTTCTACCTATAAGAAAGTGCCGCTTCCGGTGACCGAAGCGATTTCGTCAACAAAGAAAAAAAGGAGATCAATGATGCGTAACATGAAAAAAATATTTTTAGGAGTTTTTGCAGGAATCACCGCCGGTGCTATTGCGGGTATCTTATTCGCTCCGGCAAGAGGAGTGATCACACGGCGCAGGATCCTTCGCAAGAGCAGAGAGAGTGCCGCAGAGGCAAAAGCAGCGATCGAAGGGGCCTCTGACACGATCCGCGGAGAGGCTGAGGCAGTGAAACATTTAACGGAAAACATCCTCGTCAATGGGGCAAAAAGGTTCATTTCCATCATCCGGTCAAAGAAATATTGAACGAAATGTCGGAAGTTATGAGCAGGGGAAAAGGATTAACCCTTTTTCCATCCTTTTGGGCTATTCCCTCATCCGCATCATACAGGTATCTTCATTTCAGTTCAGTATGATCGGAAAAGCAGCGGTTCTGTCCGGCTTTTCTGTACTGGTCCTTCTGAACTGAAGATCACTTGATGTTCAAAGACAGTGGGAGAGTTCAGGTTCCGTCCGACTCTTCCATTGTCTTTGATATATTCATCAATGGTAGATCCAAACATGTTCGTGAGTATTCAATACTATCAGGAGAGATCAATGATAATGCGTTCTATGATCATTATTGCAATCGCTGTGATGTCGGCAATGCCGGTCATGGCTCAAAGAGTGAGTGTCGGTCCTCAGATCGGATTCTATAAAGCGAGGGATGCCGACCATGCCAGCGGTTTGGGCGGTCTGTCGATCCGCGCAAAACTGACCGATGGTTTCGGGATCGAAGGTTCGATCAATTTCCGAAAGGAACGCTATCTGAACGGATCGGTCGAAGTGAACAGTTGGCCGGTGATGGCGACGGGATTATTCTATCTCGTTCCGGTCGTGTACGGTGCCGTCGGGGCAGGATGGTATAACAGCAATATTCAATATAACTCTCCGGGTATCACCATCACGAGCGAAACGAATCAGGAATTCGGATGGCATTTCGGCGGCGGTCTTGATCTGCCGTTGGGATCAAGCACACGGCTGATCGGCGACATCAAATACGTTTTTCTGAACTATAACTTTACCAACTATCCGGGAAGCAGCGGCGTGAACAGTAATTTTTACGTCATGACGGCCGGCCTGTTATTCACTTTATAACGCAATATTCACCACGAAAGAAAGAGTATCGGAATGAAATTCAGACAATTATGGATCATCGTTTTCCTCTTTTTCACAGCTCTTCAGCACTCTTCATCCCAACAGCGCAATTTCGGCCTCGGGATCATGATCGGTGAGCCGACCGGGATCAGCGGAAAAGTGTGGACGTCGCCGGACAATGCCGTTGATTTCGGCATCGGATGGTCTATGGAAGGTGACCGGATGATCAACACCTATTACCGCGGTACAAGCCGTCTTCATATTCACATGGATTATCTCTGGCATACACCCCTTTCCGTGAATTCCACCGACCGCTTCCCGCTCTATTACGGTATCGGCGGACGGATCAACAGCGGTTCGAATAGGGACGCATCGCTCGCCGTGCGCGGCGTGCTCGGTCTTGCATGGATGCCGCAGGCGACCCCGATCGATGTCTTTCTGGAACTTGTCCCGATGATCCAATTGACATCCTATGTCTCTTCCGGACTGGAAGCGGCGATCGGCATTCGATATTACTTTTGATGGTTCCGCTTTTGGTGGTCATTTAATGACTATACTGTATCACCACTCGGTCATCGATCGTTCTGTCATCGTCTGCACAACAACACTGCATCATCAGTGTTAAGGGGAAATTGTTATGAAAGAATTAATATCATCTGTCCGTCGTAAAATGCTCCCCAAATCTCCTACCAGTATCCTTGGATTAGATGAGATCACCGGGGGAGGGCTGCCAAAAGGACGACCGACACTGGTCTGCGGTGGAGCAGGGTGCGGAAAGACATTGTTCGCCATGGAGTTCCTCGTCCGCGGTGCGACGGTCTATCACGAACCAGGTGTCTTCATCTCGTTCGAAGAGACGGAGAAGGAATTGACCGCTAACGTCGCTTCGCTGGGGTTCGATCTTGATCATTTGGTGAAGCAAAAGAAGATCTGGCTGGAACATATCCACATCGAACGGAGCGAGATCGAACAGAGCGGTGAGTACGATCTCGAAGCACTGTTCATCAGGATCCATCTGGCCATTGAAACGGTCGGCGCGAAACGTGTTGTCCTCGATACGCTTGAATCGCTGTTCACGGAACTTCCGAACTCGCACATCCTCCGTTCGGAACTTCGGCGGCTGTTCCGCTGGCTGAAACGGAAAGGGGTGACGACGATCATTACCGCTGAACGCGGGGACGGAACGTTCACCCGTGAAGGACTTGAAGAATATGTTTCGGACTGCGTCATCCTGCTCGATCACAGGGTGAACGACCAGTCCTCTATCCGCCGTCTCCGCATCGTGAAATACCGCGGATCGACGCACGGCACGAATGAATATCCGTTCCTCATTGATGAGGATGGCTTTTCTGTGCTTCCGGTGACGTCGCTGGGATTGAATCACACATCGTCCCACGCACGGATCTCCACCGGAATTCCCAGACTCGATACGATGTTGTCCGGAAAGGGGTATTTCAAAGGCAGTACGGTGCTGGTGTCGGGCACGGCAGGGACCGGAAAGACAAGTATCGCATCGCAGTTCGTCGAAGCGGCGTGCAAACGGGGAGAACGGGTTCTCTATTTTACGTTCGAAGAATCACCGAGCCAGCTTGTCCGCAATATGCGTTCGATCGGCATCAATCTGGAACCGTGGGTCCAAAAAGGACTGTTGCAGTTCCATGCAACGCGGCCGACGCTCTACGGATTGGAAACGCATTTGACTACCAGCATCAAGCTGATCAATAAATTTGTTCCGGATATCGTCATTCTCGACCCCATCAACGCTTTCGTTGTCGGGGAGAATCAAACGGAAGTGAAGACGATGCTGCTGCGTCTGGTGGACTTTCTGAAGATGAAACGGATCACTGCCTTCTTCACCAGTCTTTCTTCCGCCAGCGAGAATATGGAGGACACGGATGTGTACATCTCCTCCTTGATCGATACCTGGCTGCTGCTGCGGGACATTGAGATCGGCGGAGAACGGAACCGCGGTCTGTACGTCCTGAAATCACGCGGCATGGTCCATTCCAACCAGATCCGCGAATTCAAACTGACGAATCAGGGGATCGAACTACTCGATGTCTATGTCGGCCCGGAGGGTGTCCTGACCGGATCTGCCCGTCTGTCGCAGGAAACAAAGGATGAAGCCGAGCAGTTATTACGCCGGCAGGAGATCGGAAGCAAGCAGTTCGGATTGGAACGAAGACGGGAGGCGATGGAAGCTCAGATCGTCGTTCTCCGCTCCGAGTTCGAAGCCGATGAGGCGGAATCACTGAAGATCATCCGTATCGAAAAAGCACGCGATGAACGCTTTACGCATGATAAAGCAAAGATGGCAAAGAGCCGAAAAGGCGATGTTAAAGTGAAGACGAAGAAATCATCACATTAGAAATAACAGAGGAAAGGGAATCGCCGTGAAGATCAAGTCTGCTCTGACCAGAGCATTGCGGAAAAAGAATGAGGCATCGAAGCGGAGGACCCGTCAGTGGGATTTTTTTCTCTATGTTGCGGGACACAACGTCAAGACCCGCACCGCTCTCAGTAATCTGAAACGGCTCTGTGAGATCCAGCTCAAAGGGAAGTATCATATCACCGTGATCGATCTTCTGAAGCATCCGCGTGTTGCACGCGAACGTCAGATCTTCGCCCTTCCCACGGTCGTCCGCGCCTCTCCGCTGCCGGTGAAGAATATCATCGGCGATCTTTCCAACACGGAAAAACTGTTGAACGGTTTGGGCCTGATGAATAACCGTGCCGTCCAGAGGATGTGACCATCCTGTGCGGCAGCACGCTCCGGAATACCCTTTCTTTTTTTGAATACTTTCGTCCCGTCTCACGGGCAATCAAGAAGCATTGCGCATTATGAAGAGAACCCATGTACTGCTGATTGAAGAGAATAGGATCCTGCGGGAAGAGATCTCCGCCATGCTGAGAAATGAGAACGATATCAGCGTCGGCATCGTCCAGAACGGCGGACTCATTCCGTTGACGGCTCCGCATGCGGTCATTCTTCTCAGTATCGTTGAATCGAGCCGCCTCTGTCTGCAGAATATCCGTCAGATCAAAACAGATCTTCCGCTGTCAAAGGTCGTCATCATCAACGTCGTACCGCATCAAAACGATATCATCGATTTTGTCGAAAACGGAGTGCATGGATTCATCATGAAGGATGCCACAGGAAGCGTGTTCACAGAGACCATCCGTTCCGTCGATGCCGGCAGATATGTGCTGCCGCCGTGTTTGACTGCGCACCTCTTTGCGAAGATCACGGATCAGACGGTGAGGGCAACACAGCCTTCCGTTCCCCTCAGCACCGTTCATGTCTCCAAACGGGAACAGGAGATCATGTCGCTCATTACGGAAGGACTCTCCAACAATGAAATAGCGCTCGCTCTCAACCTGTCGGTCTTCACCGTGAAAAGTCATGTTCACAACATCCTCAATAAACTGGCGATGAACACCCGCATCCAGATCTCGAAATATTCGCACTCCTCCTCATCTTCTTCCTGACCTCTCCGTCCAGGATCACTGCTGATTCTTCTCCTCATGGAAAGAATTAATCCCTTTTTCATCCCTTCGGTCTATGGAACTTCCGGCTGTTTCCCTCTATTTAGTGATGAAGACAGTGCAATAAGGACAGTTCATTCACCGTGAACCATATCGGAGGGACCACATGAGCAAGAACCAGAACGTCAAAAAGAGCACAAAGAAAGAACCTGCCAAAACCATGAAAGAGAAGAAGCAGGCGAAGCGCGATAAGAAGAACGGAGTATCAGTCACCGGAATGCTCGATCAGTTGAACAAATGAGATCCCTGAAGAAATCCGGCGGTGCGGCGGAACTGCGCCGTTCCGCTGTCGGCAAATATTTCATCGAAGTGTCGGCAATGACCATCTTCGTCTTCCGTTTCTTCCGGTCGGCGGCGGCGCGTCCATTCGAGTTCCGTGAGATCCTGAAACAATCGTATCTTGTCGGAGTAAAATCACTCCCGCTCATCAGTATCACCGGTTTCATCATCGGATTGGTCCTGACGATCCAATCCCGTCCTACCCTCGCAAAATTCGGCGCAGTATCGATGCTCCCTGCCATGGTCGCAGTGTCGATCATCCGCGAGATCGGCCCGGTGATCACCGCACTGATCTTTTCCGGAAAGGTCGGCTCCGGTATCGGTGCAGAACTTGCCTCGATGAATGTGACCGAACAGATCGATGCGATGCAGGTCTCCGGTACGGATCCGTTCAAATATCTCGTCGTTACGCGTGTGCTCGCCGCCTCCCTCATGCTGCCGCTTCTGGTGGTCTATGCGGACGCGGTCGGCCTCGCCGGTGCGTTCGTCGGAGTCAATCTGAAAGGGGATGTCAGCGTCTCCCTCTTCCTGTCCCAGGTCTTTCAAAGTCTTGAATTCAAGGATATCATTCCGGCGATCGTGAAGACGGTCTTCTTCGGTTTTGCTATCGGACTCATCGCAAGTTATAAAGGATACTATTCGGACAAAGGGACGGTCGGGGTCGGAAGAGCGGCGAATTCTTCCGTCGTACTCACATCACTGGCAGTCTTTATCATCGATATGATCGCCGTACAGATCACCAGTTTGTTACAGTATTGAACGAAGAGAAGGAATCATGAAGAGAGCAGAGAACGTCCAGCCGCAGTTCGGGCGGACCGTTGTTGATATTCAGCATCTGAAAAAATCTTTCGCAGAGACACCGGTGCTTCGGGATCTGACGATGCAGCTGTTTGCAGGAGAGAATCTTGTGATCCTCGGGAAGTCCGGCACCGGTAAATCGGTCCTCATCAAATGTATTGTCGGTCTGATCCGCGCGGACGAAGGGATGCTTGCCCTGTTCGGCCGCGACACGAAGGAAATGAGCACGAATGAATTGACGGAAGCCCGTCAGAAGATCGGTTTTCTTTTTCAAAGCGGCGCATTGTATGATTCCATGTCGGTGCGGGAGAACCTCGCATTTCCTCTGCAGAGGCAAAAAAACAAGATCTCCGACGAGGAGATGACGGAACGGGTCCGTGAAGCGCTGGAGAATGTCCATCTCTCCGAAGCGATCGACAAATCCCCGGCAGAACTCTCCGGCGGAATGCGGAAACGGCTCGGCTTGGCCAGAACACTCATTCTCAATCCGGAGATCATGCTGTATGACGAACCGACCACCGGACTCGATCCGATCACGTCACGGGAGATCAGCAGCCTCATTCTGGAGGTGCAGAAGAAATTCAACACTTCCTCGATCATCATTACGCATGATATTGAATGCGCAAAACTCACTGCGGACAGGATCATTGTGCTGAAAGAAGGGGTCTGTTCCGCCGAAGGGTCGTTCCACGATCTGCAGCAATCCAAGGATCCCTGGATCCGTTCATTTTTTGAATAAATATTTCTCTACCATCAGCGACTGAACCCATGGAAAATAATACAGCAAACACCGCACGACTCGGAATATTCGTCACCATCGGAATGATCATCCTGATCGCCGGCATCTATTTTGTCGGAGAACGTCAGCAGCTCTTTCGAAGCACCTTCCGTATGAATGCCTTCTTCAAGGATGTCGCAGGACTGCAGACCGGAAGCAATGTCCGGTTCTCCGGCATCAACGTCGGGACCATCGAACGGATCACAATGATCACCGATTCGTCCACCAGAGTGGAGATGCTGATCGATAACGACGCCCGCCTGTTCATAAAGAAGGATGCGATCGCCAGTGTCGGTACGGAAGGACTCATGGGGAATAAGATCCTCATCCTTATTCCCGGTACGGGCGGCGCAAAACCGGTCGAGGATAACGATATCGTTGTCACGGCCCAGCCCATGGATATGGATGATATCGTCCGTTCATTGAAGCTGATCATGGACAATACCGCGGCCATTACAGCGGACCTTTCCAAGATCACGAACAATATCCAATCGGGGAAAGGGACCATCGGAAAACTGCTGATGGACCAAAAGCTTGCTCAAAACATCGATTCATCGGTGACCAACCTCAAAGACGGTTCGAAAGAATTCAAGCTGTTCATGGATGCGGCGAAGGTCACCTTCGCACAGAATTTCGATTCCACCTTCCTTAATCTGAAGGAAGGTTCTGCCGGCTTCAAGATCCTGATGGACAAAGCAAAGACAAGCTGGCTGCTATGGGGATTGTAACGGTGATCCGCCGGGTCGGGAACAGGCATTCCTGAAACACCGGTTGGGCCATCAGCACTGCGAGATCCGTTCATGCAACCGAACGACGTTACCGCTTCTTTCCCATATCGATCCTAATGAGTTGAGTATGAAAACCAAAATGAAGAATGCTGCGGCCGATGTTCCGCCGGTGAGTCCTGTTCAGCGTCCGGACGAAAAAGAGATGCGTCATGTCAGACTGAATTTCTCATCCTCCAATCTGATCCAGATCGTGATCGTGATCGCATCGGTGTGGCTGCTGATCAAACTATGGCCGGTGGTGCTGGTGCTGATCGTGGCACTGATGATCGTCGGAACGATGAGCCCCGCCGTCACATGGCTGGAGGAGCGGGACCTCAGCCGCAACCTTTCCATGACCATCGTGTTCTCAATTCTTTCTCTTCTCATCGTCATGATGGTGACATTGACCATACCGTCGCTGATCGTTCAGGCATCGGAATTGGTCGCGCAGGAACCGGTCTTCCGTGAACGGATCTCCGAGTATCTTTCCCGTTCGAATCTTACGGCACCGCTTGCGGTCTGGCTGCGGAAAGTGGAGTTCGTCGGACTCGGAACTTCGGCCTTCGATTTTTCCATGAGGATCGTGGAAATGCTCGCTTATGGAACAAGCACTATCTTTCTTGCTCTCTATATTATGATCGACCGGGACCGGTTGCGGGGAGGATTGTTCTCCGTCGTGCCGCGCTCGCATCATATCCGGCTTGCCCGTGTGCTGATGAATCTTGAAACGATCGTCGGCGCATATATCCGTGGTCAGCTGATCACCTGCGTGTTCATCGGACTCTTCGCGTTCGTTCTGCTGATCGCCTGCGGTGTGCCGAACGCTTTTGCGCTCGCCGTCTTTGCCGGTATCGCCGATGTGCTTCCGTATATCGGCGCCATCCTGTCCATCGCTCCTATGGTCCTGGCATCGATCGGTCAGGGTCCCGTCGTTGTGACCATCATTCTTCTCGTGATGCTTGTGTATGAGGAATTCGAAAGCCGGTACCTCGTCCCGCGTATCTATGGACGTGCACTGCGTCTTCCTGCCTCGGTCGTTCTTTTTTCGCTGCTTGCCGGCGGAACACTGATGGGGATCATGGGGGCGCTCCTTGCACTGCCGGTCGCCGCCGCGATCATGATGCTGGTGGATGAACTCCGCGTGGAACTTCCGGGGACACAGAAACAAATGACCGATCTCGAAGTGATCAAAGAGGATGAGCGGGCGGAGGAGGAATATGTCCGACGGACCGTCGGCAGCACCGTAGAACAGTCCGCCGTTATTGCTGCGTTGATCTCGGATGACCGGCGGAAAATGACACGCGCCCGGAAGAATTCAAAGACCGTCCGCAGGCCCGGCGTAAAAGGATCTCCCAAACAATGATCTCACTGCTTTTTTAATTAAAGGGAACGACGATGCATAAAATGATCATGAAAGACAGCACGGAAATATATTTTAAGGATTGGGGAACCGGTGAAACGGTGATGTTCTGTCACGGCTGGCCCCTCTCGTCGGATGCATGGGAAAATCAAATGTATTTCCTGGCGACCCACGGATACCGCTGTATCGCGCATGACCGCCGGGGACACGGGCGTTCCAGTCAACCCTGGATCGGAAATGATATGGATACCTACGCTGATGATCTTGCGGAACTGATCGTGAACAACGATCTGAACGGCGTCACCCTCGTCGGTCATTCTACCGGCGGAGGAGAGATCGCCCGGTATGTAGGACGTCACGGACTGGCGCGTGTCAAAAAGATCGTTCTCATCGGTTCGGTGACGCCGTTCATGGCCAAGACCGACGAGAATCCGGACGGGATCGCTACGGCGGTGTTCGACGGCATGAGGATGGGTGTGGTCGCGGACCGTTCGCAGTTCTTCAAGGATTTTACCATGCCGTTCTACGGCATCAACCGCTCCGGCTCCAAAGTGAGCCAGGGTGTCCGCGATTCTTTTTGGATCATCGGAATGCAGGGGGGATTGAAGAATCAGATGGATTGCATCAAAGCATTCTCCGAGACGGATTTCACGGAGGATCTGAAGAAGATCACCGTTCCGACACTGATCATCCACGGTGATGATGATCAGATCGTTCCGATGGGACTCTCCGCACAGGGGACGGCGAAACTCATTCCCGGCTCCGTGCTGAAGATCTACCGCGGCGCACCGCACGGTCTTCCGGAAACACGGAAGGACGTACTCAACGCCGATCTTCTTGAATTTCTCAAAACATGATTTCAATGCCGCCTTCTCAAGAAAAGGTGGAATAATTTCTTTCTTATTAGAGCCCATTCAAAAACGAAGTATTGTCACACTGAGCGAAGTCGAAGTGTGACAGTTCACGTGAATCATGCCTCGACGGAGTTTACCCCGATGAACATCGGGGCTCGGCATGACAACGAATAACCATTTTTGAGATACACACTAATTTTATTCTCTTATGAGTAAATACCCCGCCGCTTGCGGCGTAAAAGAATCGTCATGCCGAATCACAAAGTGTTCCCTTCGGGACTTGTTTCGGCATCTGAACCAAAGACCCTGAAACAAGCCTGCCCTGATGTATTTTACTCAGGGTTCAGGGTGACGGAGAAAATACCCCGCTGCTTGCCCGCCTGAGGCGGGCTTGCGGCGGGGATGATTTATTTTTTGGACAAAAGTGATTGCATCACAGTAAGGATCATTGATATGAAGAGATCCAATTGTTTTTCTCGCTTCCGCGTTGTTGGGTCGATGGCATTGATCCTCGGCACCGTATCACTGTTCCCGCAGCAGAAAATAGAATCCAGCTACTCTCCGGTCATTGAGGAACCTTTCCAAAAAGTGATGGCCGCGGATAAACAGCAGAGATCTGCGGTGATGAAAAAGCATCTGGATCTTTTGAATGAGCGCTACGATCTGTCGCGGTCGGTCACTACAGCCGTCACGATGTCCGGCGGAAAACCGATTCCCGTCGGTCCGACCGCCAAATTGAAAAAAGGATTGTCCTGGATCCGTATCGCAGCAATGTCCCTGGAGAGCATCAAAGAACAGAACATTTTTCCGTACCTCCCTTTGCCGCATCCGAATCACGCCGTCGGCGGCATGGTCTTCACGCAGGTGCAGACCGCTATGTTCCCGAGACTCGAGCGGTTCGATATGGAATTCGATCTTCCCGATCATTTTCTGCCGGAATTTCCTCCGGCAATGTTCCTGACGACTCAGAAGGAACTGGGGGATGTGTCCCGCAAAGAAGTGATCACGATCGACAATTATTATGAGCTCTTCAACGGCATTCTCAATCCGAAACAGCTGGAAGGACTTCGTCTGCTGGTGACGCAGTTCCCGCAGCAGCAGTTCAACGCGACCGCGGACAGGAAAAGCGAAAAGCCGAGTTTAGGTGTGACATGTTTTGATTGTCATGTGAACGGTCACACCTCCGGTGCGACGCATCTGGTCGGCGATATCCGTCCGCAGTCCCGCCGCAACCGGATCGAGACGCCGACGCTCCGCGGAGTGAATGTGCAGCGTCTGTTCGGCTCTCAGCGTGCCTTAAAGACAGTGGAGGACTTCACGGAATTTGAACAGCGTGCAGCATACTTCGACGGTGATCATGTGATGGCGGCAAAAAAAGGGGCCAATGTTCTGGAACGGGGAAGTCAGGTCCAATTTATGGCAGAATTCCAGGCGCTGCTTGATTTTCCGCCGGCGCCGAAACTCGATCTCTATGGACGCCTCGATTCCGCTAAAGCCACCGATGCGGAAATGAGAGGTGAATCGATCTTCTTCGGTAAAGGGAAATGCTCCACCTGTCACGAAGCGCCGTTCTATACGGACAATCTTATGCACGACCTTCAGGTGGAACGGTTCTACCGTCCGCAAATGGTCCACGCACAATTCATCCGTCCCGAAGGACCGATCAAAACATTTCCTCTGCGCGGCATCAAGGATTCTCCTCCGTACCTCCATGACGGCCGTCTGCTGACATTGGAAGATGTCGTGGAATTCTTCAATCTGATCCAACAATTGAACCTGAACAGCGCTGAGAAAAAGGATCTCACGGCATTCCTCCGGCAGTTATGAATTTCGATCCGTTTCACGAATATTTCCCCACAGAAGAAGGGATCATACGGCGATGAAATTTCCTTCTTCAGTGTATTCCTCAACAACGCTTATGCTGTTGATCGTGCTCGTTTCATTAATGGCGGGATACTTTCTGGTTGAACATGACCGGATATCGCTCATCTATTTCGGCGATGCCGTTTCGCATCTCGTCCGAACCCGTCAGATCACCGATTCTCTTGAACCGGGCTTGCTGAATCTTGGAACCGTCTGGCTTCCTCTTCCGCATCTGATCCTGCTGCCGGCGGCGGCGATCGATCATTTGTTCTACAGCGGAATTGCCGGCGCAGTCATCGGCATTCCGCTCCTGGCCGGGACTTGTGCGCTCCTGTTTTCCATCCTCTTCACACTCACCAATTCGCGTCCGGCATCGTTCATCGTCGCGCTCCTGTTCGGATTGAATCCGAACATCGTCTATATCGCTCTGACTCCGATGAATGAACTGTCATTGCTCTTCTTTGTGACACTTGGAGCGTACGCTCTTCAGCGGTGGCTCCATTCGGAGAAAGATCAATGGATGATCCTCTGCAGTGCTGCGGTCCTTTGTGCGACCCTCTGCCGGTATGAAGCATGGATTCTTGATCCGTTCATATCCATGATTGCACTTTCTCATGGAATTGTCCGATGGCGTGAGGGTCGCAAATCGGCAGCGTTCACCATGGTGCTGGCGGTGATGATTTGCAGCTCCGGAATATTATTTTGGTTCGGCTGGAATTGGATCGTTTATGACGATCCGTTAAAGTTTCTTCATTGGACGTATTCGGTAGGTACAGATGCGGTAAGAATTGCACTGAACGAAAATCCATTGGACATCCTTGTTCTTTTTGGGAAAGCGATCCTGTGGATCTTCGGTCCGATGATGATCGTATCCGGGTTCTTCATCTTCCTGTTTCTCAAAAAGATACCGCCTTGGAAGCGAACTGCACCGCTGCTTCTGTTCCTTGTTCTGCCCCTCATCTTTAATCTTGCCGCGGTCTTTGCCGGATATGTGCAGATGGATGAATGGTGGTGGAACTGGAGATTCGTTCTGACGGCAGGATTATTCCTTTCGGCGGCGTCAGCTCTTGTTCTGTCGGAATTCATGGTTCGATTCAAATCTGTTGTGGTCAATACAGTGATGATCGTATTGTTTGTTGCAATTCCGATTGTGCAGCTGACCGTTCCCTCCATCGGTACGGTATTGTTCAAGGACGCAAAAAAAAGTTTTAATGATCAGTCCCGATCTACGGTTTCCGTTGGGGAAGAGATCGGAACGAGATATGAATCGGGAACGGTCTCACTGTTGACGGGATATGGATACGGTCAAAGGATCATGATCTCGTCACGGCTACCGTTAAAGACATTTATTATCCACTATTTCCCCTCAGATTCTCTCCCGAATGTCTCCGGCCGTTACATGATTGTTGGAAAAGAGAGAGGTTCGGAATCGGTTGAATTTTCCACGTATTGGACGTTGAATAAGGTGAAGATAACTTCTTCCTACACGATAGTGAGCGAAAGTAATTCTTTTGTTCTGCTGCAGCACCGGTAGCACTTCCGAAGTGATTAATCCCTCTTTCATCCCTTTGGTGTATGTTATCATTTCGTTTTTGAGTGTACACTTCATCAGAAGAAGTAATCACTCATCAATTCGAGGTTTAGATTGAAACGTTGTATTTTGACTCTTGTACTCGCCGCACTCTGTTTCGCAGTTACCCCTGTCCGGTCACAATTCAAAAATCCGAAAAATGCCTGGGCGCTTTCCCTCGGCGGAAGCCACGGCACCAATGCGACGGCGGACCAATGGGATATTCAGTACCGGGGATATTTTCAGTACGAGATCATCCCGAGCAGGCTTATCGGACAATTGGGACTGGGATTGGTTGGACTCTATGCTCCCGGCTCATATTCGGCATCCATGGGGATCCTTGATGCCCGCGCACTCTATACTCCGTTCTCGCTTCCGAATTTGAATCCGTACATCTACGGCGGTGTAGGGATGGCAAAAGTATTGAAAAATGTCCACGGATTATTACCGGTGGTTCCGCTCGGTGCAGGACTGCAGACGCGCATCGCCAACGGCGTATTGATGGATATTAATACCGGTTACACGGTCATCTTTTCGGATAAGGTGGACGGACTGTCACGCACAAATAAAAATTTGAATCCTCTTTCCAGCGGAAGACATGACGGATTTTACGGTATTACGCTCGGGGTCTCGCTCTCGCTGGGCGGGGATGATGAACAAGCCGACACAAAAAAACAGGAACTTGAAGCCGCAGAAGCAAGACGCGTGCGGGAATTGGCTGCCGCAGAAGCTGTTCGTGTGAAGGAAAATGCCGATGCTGAAGCGAATCTGACGAAACAATTGGCGGATGCCGAAGCGCTCCGCGTGAAGCAGCAGGCTGAATCCGAAGCAGCGGCAAAAGTTGCAAAAGCTGCGTATGAAGCCGATATCCGATTGGCTGCATCTCAAAAAGGACGCGATACTGTTATCTCCTTTGTGAAAGGAAAAACGATCGTCCTGCGGGGGATCAATTTTGAATTCAATAAGGCGGAACTCACGCCGGAATCAGAAACATTCATGCTTCGCGCCTATACGGCGTTGGTCGTGAATCCGACCGTGCAGATCGTGATCACCGGTCACACGGATAATGTCGGAACTCAGGAATCGAATCAGAAACTGTCGTTGGAACGCGCACAAACGGTGAGGAATTGGCTTGTAGAACGGGGAATCGCATCCAACAGGCTGCGAACAGTAGGCAGAGGACAGAATGAACCGGTAGCATCGAACGATACGGAAGAAGGCCGCGCCGAGAATCGTCGTATGGAATTTTTCGTCGCTCAATAAAAACCGTCATTGTTTCAATATTCATCAACAAAAAATCCTGACTCTGAAAAGAGCAGGATTTTGTTGTTCTTGTTCTCAAACTCCGTTTGGGAACAAGAACAATTACCGCACCAGCAGCATTGTCCCTGCAACAATAATGATGAACCCGATGATATCGAGCATCAATCCGTAACGGACCATCGTGCTGAGCGAGACATATCCTGAACTATAGACAATGGCATTGGTCGGCGTGGAGATCGGCAGCATGAATCCAAGCGATGATGCCATCGTCGCCGCGACTGCCGCCTGAAAGCCGGACTGCTGGGCGAGGACGATCACCAGCGGAACGATCATGTTGGCGGAGGAGACATTCGACGTCAATTCACTGGTGACGGTGGCGATCGCAGAAGAGATCGCGATCAATCCGATACCGTCAGCGGGAATGATCCCGGCCAGTTGTCCTCCGAGCGTTTCAGCAAGTTTTGTTTCAAAGACCATCTGTCCCAATGTGATCCCCCCTCCGTACAATGCCAGCACACCCCAGTCGATCTCCACCGCACGCAAAATGTTCATGGTATATTCTTTTTCCTCACCCCGTTTCTCATTCGCCGGCAGGAAGAAGAGGAGCACCGCTCCGATCAATGCCGCGACACTTTCCGGGATCTGCCGGGAATATGCTTTTGTGAACGGATGCGTATCGCCGATGGTGACTGCGAGAATACCGGGAAGGATCCATAGGAGGACGGTGATTCCGAATGCGAACATCGTATTCTTTTCTGCACGGCTCAATGAGCCGAGTCCTTTCTGCTCTTCCGCGATCAGTTCTTTGATCCCTTCGATATGGTCCTTCTTCAGCGAACAGAAATAATTCAGATAAAAGAATAATCCCAGGAACATCACGATGACGATCGGCAGTGCGAAGAGCATCCATTCGAAGAACGGAATGTGTCGCCCGAGCTGCCGTTCGATGAATCCGAGCCCGATCAGATTGGTCGGAGTGCCGACCGGTGTTGCCAGTCCGCCGACGGATGAGGCGAACGCGCACATCAGCATCATTCCCGCCGCATATTTCTTTACGGCGGATTCTCCTTCCACCCGCTGGAGCATGTGGATGATCGCAACACCGATCGGGAACATCATTGCCGTTGTAGCGGTGTTGGAGATCCACATGGAGATAATGCAGCAGACCGCGCCGTACGCAAAGAGCATTCTGCTCGGATTCCCGCCGACAAATTTCATGGTAAGCACGGCATAAGCGAACCGCTTGTCGAGTCCGTGCATCTGGATCGCCCGGGCCAGGACGAACGCACCGATGAACAGGAACATGATCGGATCGGCGAACGGAGCGAATGCTTTTTGGGCTGTGGTGATTCCCAGGATGACCAGGAGGACCGGAACAAGTAATCCTGTAATATAGAGCGGAAGCGCCTCGGTCAGCCACAGTACGACGATCATTCCGACGACAGCAGCCAATGAGTGCGCCTCTTCGCTGAGAAGCGGGATCGGTATATAATAGAGGAGAAGGAAGACGAGCGGAGCGATGACGAGTCCGGAGCGCTGACGGAAAACTTCAAATCGTGCCTCTGCGGCGGAAATGGTCTGTTTCATTGTTCAGAATGTAAGCGAATGGAGAAACAATTGCCAGAAATTTTTGAAGAGCGGACGAACCGTAGGTTCTTCACCCAATTTCTGAGCGCTGTTTTCAGTTTCTTGAACCTGATCCGCCTTCCGCTTCCCGGTTCTCTGGTCGGAACATAAAACAGTGAAAACAGATCAGGGCGATAATCAACGATCGCAAATATATTGTCATCGAATGGGCTCTGTGATGAACAGAGCCCGTTCTGTTTTTTCCCCGTTTGGAATAGTGGGCACAGTTTCCGGTGCATATCAGCATTGTCCCTGCCGTACGTTGTTCCGCTGATGATCTCCTCTGATTCTTTTCTTCAACAGCAGTGTTCCGATCCGCTTGCCTGGAATGTTCAATGAACTACAAGAGTGATTCAATTTCCTTCGCAGAGGCAAAGTGGTGTTGACGGACACATTGTCACCGATGAACGACATAAATGATTTTCATCCTATTGGACTATTATCTTTGATAGAAGGCATCGTTATACTTATCCATCGTCAGAGAGGGTCATGTATGTAATGATGACCGAAGGGAAGATATTTCTGATAACGTT
>CALRIY020000012.1:0-48608 GCA_943364975.1 Synechococcus sp. UW140 | reverse complement strand
CGCCGATTCCCAAAGCAGCATCAAGGGAAATGGAACCTGTCGAGATAGCATCAATTTTCATGATCGGTCCATCGTTCAAACGCATGATGGAGCCTTTTCCGTGCTGCTTTTCGATCTGCTCGATGGCAACCTTTAATGCTTGTACTTTTGCTTCTTTGTCTTCGGCCATGGTGTTCTGTCCTTTAAGAATGAGTGAAATATAGCTCTAAATTATCGTGATACAATGAAATGTTTTACCGACCGGAAATCAAGCCGGATCTCTTGTCCAAAGAGGAAATACGTTGGTTTTTCGTTCTACAATACTAATGTAAATATTTACAGTAAAAAATAAAACACTTTTTTTTGAAATATTCATCTTTTTTTGGCGCTTACGCGGAAGGGGCATTTTAATGATGTTTTTGCCGATTTTCTAATTTGGGTTTCCGTGGTGAACAGCGTTTTTCGCTGTGAAGGAATCAATGGGGAGAGGATAAAATATGGGACGGACTGGCGTCCGTCCCTACAGCATCTTCAATAATTTTCGACGTAATAATTCGAGAGCGGCTTGTGATGCGCGGTCTTTGAAGCGGATGCGGTTGTCACCGAAATTGAATTTGAGGGCGAAGGTGGATTCTTCATCCGAATAGCCGATCCAGACGAGGCCGACCGGCTTTTCGGGAGTTCCGCCGGAAGGACCTGCAATGCCGGTGGCCGAGAGGGCGATGGAACTTTGAGCGGTCATCCGGGCACCGTGCGCCATCGATTCGGCGACCTCTTTGCTGACCGCTCCATATTCTGCGATCAGCTTGTCAGGTACGCCGAGTGTTTCGGTCTTCATTCCATTGTGATAGACGATATAACCGCCGAGGAAGTATTCCGAACTTCCGGGAACATTCGTGATGCGGTGCGAGATGAGTCCGCCGGTGCATGATTCCGCCACTGCAAGCGTCAGTTTCCGTTCACGGAGCAGAACGCCGATGACATCCTCCAGATCTTTCGCATCGTCTGAATAAATATACTTCTCCGCTTTCGCCCTCAGCAGTCCTTCGGCATGAGCAAGTTTTCTTTCCGCCGATTCCGCAGTGCTGTCCTTCACCGTGATCCGCAGTTTTGTTCCCATCTGATTGGGAAGGAACGCAAGGGTCGTGGTGCCGTCCGTTCCGATGATCGGTGCGACATCGCCGATCTCTTTCGCGAGCATCGATTCACCGATGCCGGTGGTCTTCAGTGTGCGGTGGCGGACGACCGAACCGTTATTCTTCGACTGCAGGAACGGGATGATCCACCGGTCGATCATTTCCTTCATCTCAAACGGAACTCCAGGCATCACAAAGAAATACTTTCCGTTCCGTTCGAACATCATACCGGGTGCGGTGCCGACCGTATTGGGAATGACGGTGGAATCCTTCGGCACGAGCGCCTGATCGATGTTGGATTGGATCATGGCGATATTCCGCCTCAGTGCGAGTGCTTTGATGTGTTCCAGTGTCTCGTTGTGCATCACCAGTTCAGTATTGAAGAACTCGCAGACCATCTTCTTTGTGATGTCATCGTGCGTGGGACCGAGTCCGCCCGTTACGCAGACGACATCCACACGGTTGAATGCTGCGGTGAATGCATCGATGATGACCGATGCTGAATCGCCGACAGTCGTCATCCGTTCGCAGTCGATGCCGGCGGTGTTCAGTTGTTCGGCAATGTATGCCTGATTGGTGTTGATGATCTGGCCGATGAGCAATTCATCGCCGATCGTGATGATCTCAGCGTTCATGGGTCAAAATAATGTGAATCGAAGAGCGAATTGAATGACGGCATTGGTATAGAGTGCGGCGATCACATCATCCAGCATGATGTTCCAGCCGCCGGTCCGCTGATCGATGATGCCGGCGGGATACGGTTTCAAAATATCCAGTACGCGGAAGATGATGAATGCGAGAAGCAGATTGAGATAGGAGAACGGCACGAACCACATGCTGATCCACATCCCGACGATCTCATCTACGGTGACGATGGAAGGATCCTGTCCATATGCCTGCTCCATCCTCCCGGAAATCAGACCGCCGATGCAGAAAAGAAGAATGGTTGCGGGGATCAGCGTCCACACATCCGAAAATCCCGGAATAAAGAAGAACAGTACTGCCACTGCAGAACCGGCCGTTCCCGGGGCTTTGGGGAAATAGCCGCTGAACAACCCGGTCCCGATTACACGGGTGAACAGGTCGACCGATGTCTGTGCCGAACCGCTATTCTTCGGTTGTTCGTGCATGTTCTCCGTTTGTAAAAAGGCCGAGGATGATGGTCCTGTTCGAATTCAAATACATAATGCCTGTCAGTGCCGTTAAGAAGGTCGTTACGACCATCAATGTGAACTTGATCTCTGCTGTTGCCGCAATATCGAAGAACCAGCCGAATTGGTTGTTCAGCTGCTCGGAGGTGCGAACGATATAATCGACGAGGAAAAGATAAATGACAACGAGCTGAAAGAATGTCTTTGTCTTCGCAAAGCCGCTTGTGTCGATCGCCTTCCCTTTGTATTCACCGTATCCGCGGAGCCCTGTCATCAGAAAATCGCGGATAACAATGACCCAGACCATCCACGCTTCAGCGTAGCCGATGTAGATGAATGAGATGAACGCGGCGGATGTAAGGATCTTATCGGCAAGAGGATCGAGAAATTTTCCCCAGCGGGTGACAAAACCCCAGCGGCGCGCAACATATCCGTCGTACCAATCCGTAATGGCGGCGATGATGAAGATGCCGAGCGCGATCTGTTTGTCGACAGGATTTTCGGAGAAGAGATACACCAGAAAGAACGGTGTCATCATGATCCGAAGAAGTGTCAGTTGATTTGGGGGAGATATCGGAATACGTAGCATAGAATAGGACAAAATAATTCATTTTCGGACATCAATCAAGAATTTACCGCGGGAGAATGGTTTCTTCACATTAATTTCTTATTTTAAAAGCATATCATATCATAGGGAAAACAATGAACAGAGCGGTCAGACTCATTACACTGGTGTTCGCAACGTTATCCATCGCAGCGGGGCAGGCATTAGATATCTCAGGCTATAAGATCGTACAGGCGAATGCCACGACATCGATCACACTTCCTGCCGGCACGTTCATTCAGCCGGGGGGCTATTTGATCGTAGCGCGGAACGCTACGAGAGCATCGTTTGAGACGTTTTTCGGCATCACTTTGAATGCATCGGTAGTTTTTATCAATGGAACGACAGTTATTGGGGGGAATGGATTTCCTTCCATCAATGGTTCAGAAACCTTTGAACTTCAGAATGCCGCATCTGCAAAAATTGAAGGTCCAACGGTCGCGATGCCTGCCGCAACACCATTCAATTCCGTAAAACGAAAAAGCCCTATCGGTGATGCAACACTTGAAGCGAGCTGGACGAGGGAAGCAGTGACGACGGCAAATCCCGGCATTGGCATGTCCAATACAAATACCGGTAAGCTCATCATCAGTGAATTCTCCGATGCAACCGCCTTCGCAAACGAATTTGTCGAGCTCTATTATGATGTCGAACCGCCTCCGGCCGGTCAGGGACTTGGTGTGATCACTCCGAACCGCTGGAAGTTCGATCAATCGACCAATCTTCAGCTGCTGCTGAAACCGCAGACCGATACGCTGAAGGCATTCAAGATCGTGAAACCGCAGACCTTTACATGGAACAGTGCGAATATCTCTGTGACTCCGGCCGGTGCCGCGATACTGACTGCGGGTGATACCACAACGATCTCCAATATCCTTCTGAAAACAGGGGACAGTCTTGTCATTACGATCCCATCTGTTACGACCACCGATTCCACGAATGAGTTTTCAATTTCGATCCAATCAAGTGTGAACGGGACATCGTTCCTTCCGATCCAGGCATTCCCGAAGACGATCGTGTACGGCACGCCCCGGCCAATCAATGTTGTGAAGAGGAAAGAAGCAAACGGTTCCCATACACTGCTCGGTAAATGGGCAGTGGTGCGGGGAGTGGTGACCGTCGGAAATGAATTCGGCGGTCCGACCTATCTGCAGGATGCGACCGGCGGAATTGCCGTATTCGATTCATCCGTCTCCAATAATGTTGTCCGCGGCGACGATGTGGTCCTGCTCGGACTTGTGGCACCCTTCAATGATCTGTTCGAATTCACACCGACCGTGCTGCTGGAAAAAATCGGCGATGCCAAAGGAACGGATACAGTAACGATCACCGTGGCACAAGCACTTGCTCAGGGAGTGCCGGAACCGAATGAAGGACAATTGATCCGTATCAATAATATCACATCTGTTACGACCACCGGCGGAGCTCCGGCAACAAGCTGGGCGGCTTCGGCGAGCGGAACGAACTATAATATCACCGATGCGACCGGCACAATACAGGTTCGCATTGTCACCAGAACAAATATTGCCAACACACCGACACCGACCTCCAAGTTCGATATGATCGGAGTGCTCGGTCAGTTCACCACCAATTATCAGATCATTCCGAGAATTGCGGATGATATCATCGTTGAAGGTTCGGGACCGCGGATCGTTACCACTGCACCGTATGAATCCGAGATCACTTCCACGGGGATGAAGTTCACCTGGGTGACCGATGCACCCGGTACGTCCATTGTTAAATTCGGACCGACCACCGCATACGGCACGGAAGTGATCGATACGAACAAAGTGACACAGCATTCCGTGACCGTTACCGGAATGACACCCGCTACGATTTATCACGTTCAACTCGGTTCGGCGAACGAAGCCGGGACAACATTGACGGCGGACAATATTGTCATCACATCTTCGGCTTCCAGCGGACCGATGAGAGTATATTTCAATAAATCGGTCAATCTGTCCGTCGCCAAAGGGGAGAATGCCGTCATCGCGAAATTCGATACGGTGCTGATCAACAGGATCAATGCCGCTCAGTTCTCCATCGATATGGCGGCATACAGTCTCAGCGGAAATGTCGGTGCCGGAATTGCATCAGCATTACTGGCAGCAAGGAACCGCGGCGTCAAGATCCGCGTGATCGGAGAGAAGGACAATCAGGGAACGGCACCGTGGGCGACGCTGAAGAACGGCGGAGTGACGGTGATCGATGACGGATACGATCTTGTGAATGCTGCAGCGGGATTGATGCACAATAAATTCTATGTGTTCGATAACCGCGACAATACTTCGGATCAGGATGACTGGGTGCTGATGGGATCCTGGAACGCAACAGATCCGGGAACCGACAATGACGCGCAGAATATCGTCGTCATTCAGGATAAGGCTGTTGCAACGGCATACACGGCGGAGTTCGATGAAATGTGGGGAGCAAGCACGGACAGTCCGAACCAGGCCGGTTCACGGTTCGGTGCACGGAAACTGGACAACACGCCGCACAAATTCATCGTGAATGGTACACCGCTCGAAGTCTATTTCAGTCCGAGCGATAAGACCTCAGCCCGCATCAACGATGCGCTGAAAACGGCTCAGTCCACCATCAATGTGGCGATGCTCTCGTTCACGCGGGACGAACTTGCCCAGACGATCGTCGCAAAAAAGACAGCCGGGAAGAAAGTGCACGTGCTGATGGACAACAATACCGACAGCGGCAATGATTTCCTGATGATGCAGGGGGCCGGAGTGGATGTGCGGCTGCCCGGTGCAGCGCTGCCCGGACTGCTGCATCATAAATATGCCATTGTGGATGCGGACAATCAGACGATCGAGAACATCGTGGTGACCGGATCGCACAATTGGAGCAGTTCCGCGGAGATCGCGAACAATGAGAACACGATGATCATCCACAGTAAACGTGTGGCAAATCTTTATCTGCAGGAATTCAAAGCGCGGTATCTAGAAGCCGGCGGTACCGATACGATCGTTGTCTCCGTCAAGAAAGAGAACGATCTGACACCGAAAGAATTCTCGCTGATGCAGAACTATCCGAATCCGTTCAACCCCTCCACGCGCATTACGTTCGCGGTTCGGCATGAAGGTCCGACGACATTGAAAGTGTATGATGTGGTCGGCAGGGAGGTGGCGGAACTGGTGAACGAGCAGCTTACCGCGGGAACGTATTCCATTGATTGGAAAGCGGGTCATCTCTCCAGCGGCATCTATTTCTATCAGCTGCGCTCCGGAAATTTTGTCTCAACAAAGAAAATGATCCTGCAAAAGTAATAGTCGTCACTTATCATAGCGAGGGGATAGATATTCATTCGGATATTTATCCCCTTTCTGTTTCGGAATTCCCCTATGAAAAAAATACTCATCACTGCGTTCCTTGTTCTGTTCCAATACTCCATCGCCGGATACACGACCCCGAATACCGGGGTGAAATGGACGATGGATTCCCTTGTCCAATACTCCGCCGGACTGGTGACGGGAAGTTTTCCGGCTTATACTGTAACGGATACGGTATTTATCTCACCGAATGACCAATTGACTGTCATCAAAGGTTCGACCGTTAAGATCGCATACAGGAAAGGGATCACTATCCGCGGAAGTTTTCTGGCGATCGGATCGGGTGATTCCCTTATCACATTCACGAAGAGTGATTCGATGTGGCAGGAACTGCGCTTCGAAGAGAGCGCCGTTGATTCCCTCTGCAGGATCGAATATGCCGTGGTGGAATATGCACGGCTTGGTTTGAATTTCATCAATTCGAGTCCGACGGTACAATACTCCACCATTCGGAATACGGGTGCGGTCTCCGGTACACTGGCCGGATCGGGAAATTACGGGATCCAATGCTTCGGATCGAATGCCGTTATCCGCTATGACAGTATCTATAACAATGCACAGTACGGTATCAATATCAACGTCGATTCCAGTCCGCTGATCGAGGGATGCATCATCTTCAATAATAATCTGCAGGGGACGGCGTTCAAGAATCAGATCAGTATCGGCGCCCAGGGGATGAACTCTCCGTTGATCCGGAACAATGTGATCTATCATACCGTGCCGAATATCCGTGTCGGTGCGATCAGCATCAGCGCTTTCTTTACTGCTTCAGGATCGAATGCCGTCATCGAGAATAATTACCTCCATCACAACGCGTACGGGATCGCTGTGGCATCGCAGGGGAGCAGCACGCTCAATGTCATCATCCGCAACAACAGGATCGAGAACAATACGTACAGCGATCCGAATGCGGCGGGAAGCGGGATCAATTTCAATAGCGCATCACCGGCGGTGCAGAAGACGATCGTCACCGGGAATATGATCAGCAATAATCTGTGGGGGATCACGATCCTCGGGAATGCAAAACCGAATCTCGGCGATCTGACCAATGCGGACACGACAGATGACGGAAAGAACAGTTTCATCAACAACAAGAATAGGGATACTCTGTTTGCGCTCTATAATAACACTACTTCGCCGATCATGGCTCAGAACAATTATTGGGGAACATCGAATGCTGACTCTGTGGCGAAAGTGATCGTCGACGGCAGCGATATGGCATCACTTGGGGTTGTGTCATATCAGCCGTTCCTGCAGAATAATCCTGTCCTGACAGTGAAAACAGCGTCCACCCGGCCGTCCTTATTCCATTTGGAACAGAATTATCCGAATCCATTCAATCCTTCCACCATGATACGTTTCACGACGGGGGAGGCGGGAGGTACATCACTGGTTGTGTATGATGCCCTCAGCAGAGAAGCGGCAGTGGTATATCGAGGTTCGCTCGGGCAGGGAACATATGAATTTCCTTTCCACGCGCAAACGCTTGCCAGCGGTCTCTATTTTTATCGGCTGCAGAACGGCGGGAACAGTTCCGTTAAAAGAATGATCCTGCTGCGATAACAATGAGAGCCGGGATGATTTTGCACCATTCTGTTTATTGCTTCTCCGGTTCTCATTCGCTATTTTCCATTCGATAATCCAAGACGGTGATGCTTTCTCGAACGGAAATCCGACATATCTTCAACGAGTCTAAGAACTTCAACGAACTGTTTGACGCATTCGATGATGCGGTGAAACAGGGGATCGACGATGTGGAATTATACCGCATCCTCTTCTGGAATGATTCCCTCGGCTCCGACGAACTGATCCTGTTCGGCGAGAAACTTGCCCGTCAGTTCCGTCACATGGCCTACGATGTATATATGTGGCTGGCGAGCATCTTCGAAGTGATCTTCGGGAAGAAGGATAATTATGAATTGGCGCTGAGCTACTATCAAAAAGCAGCGGCGATCAGACCGAGCGAATCGGATCCTTATCTCGACGCCTGCGATTGTTACAATCCCGACCTCAATATCCCCCCTGCAAAGATCCTGATCGAATTCCTGAAAGTCGGTTACGAATTCGTGCCGAACAACAAGAATATCTGTCTTCGGCTTGCCGTGCTCCATAACGCGACCGGGGAGACCGATCTTGCTGAATACTACCGTGTGAAAGCGGACGAGTCCGGGGAGAGTCCCATCCGATGAAGCATCTGAAAGGGTATGTTGCCATCTCTCTTGCAGCGCTGATGTGGGGAGTGGCGGCCACCGTTGCAAAATCATTCTTCAATAAAGCGTATGAACCGCTCATCCTTGTACAGATGAGGGTGACCCTCTCGTTCGCCGTTCTGTTCCTCTTTTTCCTTTCGACCAACCGCCGGCTGCTTGTTTTCAAAATGAAGGATATTCCGCATTTTCTTGTGGTGGGTATCCTTGGGGTTGCCGGTTCGAATTATTTCTATTATGCGGCGATCAAGGAGACGAATGTATCCACGTCGATCCTTGTACAGTATTCAGCGCCGATCATGGTGATGATGTACACTGTTTTGTTTCAAAAAGAGCGATTGACCCTTCCGAAAATTTCCGCGCTCGTGCTGTCGATCGGCGGTATCATCCTTGCGATCGGCGCCTACGATCCGGCGGTGATCCAGGGGACGCAAAAAGGGATCATCTTTGCACTTCTGGCTGCAGTTTCGTTCTCCATCTTCAATATCAGCGGGAAGTCGCTGACAGAAAAGTATTCGATCTGGACAGGACTCATCTACCTGCTCGGGGCGGCAACGCTGTTCTGGAGTTTCATCAACACTCCGGCGGATATCATCCATGCCGATTATTCCGCGGAGGATTGGAAGGTCTTCGGCATCATTGCGCTGATCTCCATTCTTGTGCCATATTCCCTCTATTATTACGGATTGAAACATATCCAATCCAGCAAAGCGATCATCATCAGTACGTTGGAGCCGGTGGTGGCGATCATCTCCGAATGGCTCTTTTTGGACGGACGGATGGGAACGGTGCAGATCATCGGGGCATGCAGTGTGATCGCGGCTATCGTGATCCTGCAGCGTGATTCCAAGAGCGCAGAGCCGATCATCGTCAGCGAATAACGGTATGGAGATGTTGAATAAAAATATCGCTCGCAATGACGCAATCGGGACAAAAGAATAATATCGACCATGAGACTTGAACGGAGAAAAAATAAGGTCTTCAAAGTATTGGAGCAGCGTCAGCCGGATCTGACGGTGGTGATGGAGAATATCCATGATCCTCACAACGTCAGTGCGATGCTCCGGTCAGCGGATGCGGTCGGGATCATGGGAGTGAATTTGATCTATACAACGGCCAAGTATCCCAAGATCGGGAGTAAAAGTTCGTCGAGTGCGAACAAATGGATCGCGCGCCGCAAATTTCCATCCGTCCAGGAATGTTATCAACAGCTGAAAGCCGAAGGATATCAGATCCTCGCCACAAAGCTGGATGAGAATGCGAAGCAGCTGTATGATTTCGATCTGACGAGACCGACGGCATTTGTCTTCGGAAATGAGCATGCCGGTGTGACGGATGAAGCGGCTTCACTCGCCGATGCGACGGTCTATATTCCAATGATGGGGATGATCCAAAGTCTGAACGTTTCAGTCGCCTGTGCCGTCACCATCTATGAGGCGCTGCGGCAGAGGATGCTGAAAGGATATTATGATTCGTCCCGGTTTGGACAGAAGGAATTGGAGATGCTGAAAGAGGAGTGGTTGAAGAAATAAAGGGAATTCAAGATTGCAAGATTACAAGATTACAAGATTACAAGATTACAAGATTACAAGATTACAAGATTACAAGATTACAAGATTACAAGATACAAGATTGCAAGATTACAAAATTACATGATTACAAGATTACTTGTGATACAAGGAGAGCATTCTATTTATTCGCTGGTTGGAGTAAAAAGATCTGGACCAGCATTGCGAGAAAGATGAGCAGGGGCCAACCGACAACGATCCACATCCAGCCAACAGAGATCACCAGTAAAAGCAACAGGAGAGATAGTGCTGCGGCGATGAAATTGAACGAACGAGTAATGATGAATGCATTGAGACTGATGATCCCGGCGATCAATAAAATTGCGGTCGGTACAGTTACCGGCAGATCGGTGAAGAATATAATACAATACACTGCCAACAGCATACCCAATGTTGCTGAACTATTCCGGATACCCGCTTTGAATATTGTTTCATAATTCCTCCAATACGGCATCGCCCGTACTCCTCCGGCGAGTCCCGTCATAAACTGCGCAAAGAAGCCATTCAGCATCACGATCCCGATCCCGAACGGTGTCATCAGAAAATAGAATCCCCCGATCAACACTTTGTTGAACCATTCATTATCGGAAAAAATATAGGCGAACGCTTCGGTCAGTCGTTTCATCGCGGAATTCTTCTTCCGTACTGGTTTGAATTGGCTTTCCGTTCCATAAACTGAAAGACGGTGCGGGAGATGTCGGATATGACCTTTCCGCCGTCAGCATCATTCAGGAGCATCTTGGTCATGACTGCGATAGTGTACGGAGACTTCTCCAGATAAACGATCCCCGCATCGCAGCGGATCCCCTCGATCTCTCCGGCTTTATTTGCGATTGCAACGTCGGCAGGGAGCCCCGCTTTCAAATCACCCCCTTTATCCAATCCCATGATGAACAGCATATCGTCGCTGGCCAATTTTGAGGCGACCTCACCTCGGTACAGTTTTTCAAGGATGGTCATCAGATCCAGCGGCGAACTGATATTCTCGCGTCCTTCTTTTGCTGCTTGAACATCCATCATGATCCGCTGCAGTTTTGTGGAAGTGCATCCGTTCTTCACGGCAAAATCATTGATATTCTTCATCCCCGCCAGTTCGATGAGAAGATTCGTCGCTGTGTTATCGCTGAGGTTCATCATCAGAACACAATAATCGCGGACGGACATGGAGACCGATTTTTCGCCGAGCATGGAAAGGATACCGCTTCCGCCGGCACGGGAGGTGGACGGGAGTGGTTTGATATCCGTCAGTTTGAATTTTCCTTCGGCTGCCTGCCGGTAGATCTCCGTCAAGACGAAGATCTTGATGGAGCTGGCCGTGGGGAAGGACTCGTTCTCATTCCAGAGGAATGTCTGACCGGTCTTCAGATCTTTCACGGCGATACCCACCACCGCATCGGAATTTTCAGCGATCGCTCGCAGTTTTGAGGTGAATTTCTGCTGAAGAATATCCGGCTGCGCGGTGACGATCTGAAGGATGCAGGAACAGAAAAGGAGAAAACGCATAGAATTACCCATTAGGAATGATTCAACCTAAAGAAAGATTGAGTGAAATTCAAGGAGGCAACAGCGGGCAGCCGGTGTACACAATTGAAAAAACAGATCGGGGAAAATGGTTTTTTTTATTCTCTATTGGGTCTAATACCTCGACGCTTGCCGCCACAGGCGGGCTTACGTCGTAATGTCATTCCCGTCCCAAAGGGATCCCTTAGGGACATGTTCTTAGCGGGAATCTATTCTATGGATGCCCGATAGAAACATTCGGGCATGACAAAGAAATCCCAACCGCTTGCCCACCACAGTCGAGCTTGCGGCGGGGATGAGTTATTTTATCAGCATCATCCGTTTGATCTGCGAAAAGTACCCTGATTGAAGTTGATAGAAATAGACACCGCTGGGGAAGTTCTTTGCATCCCAAGTGACCGAATGGACGCCAGGAGAAAAATACCGGTCCGAGACCGTGGCGACAGTGCGGCCGAGCAGGTCGATAATGCTGATGCGGGTGTTTCCGGCGAAACGTGCGCCTGTTCCTGCACCGCTGTTGGGAATGGAGAACGTGATCGTTGTTGATGGATTGAACGGATTCGGATAGTTCTGAAACAACTCATATTCGTCCGGAACGTATCGCGTCTCAGGAACGGTTGTCGTACCGTAATTTACAGGAAACCATTCGGATGCATCAATATCTCCGTCACTGTTGGATGACGGAAGCTGAGTATTGAGCACACCGCCGTCCGAAGATTGATAATGTGCAACGGCAATGTAGAGTGTTAATGCTGATGTGCCGAAAAGGGACTGGGGAGAGAAGTATCCTTCCAGCACGGCACCGGATTTGTTCTGCATCGAGACTCCGGCAGTGTTCTTATCGAACCATCCGGACCAGTTGTTGGAGCTTTCGTTGGCGAGAAAATAGCTCCATCCGGTCACTTGGCCTGACTTTGCCCACGGTGCCGCTTTCAGCTGACGGAGAGAATCGGAAATGAAAATGAACACATCACCGCTCTGTGCGGAAGCTGATTGTGTCGCCACATAGAGATCTGTCCCGAGCGTGCCGATGTAGAGATCGATACCGTTTGCGGACGCAGCTTTCACAGCGGTGTTGTCCAGTGTACCATCCATGACAAAACTTTTTTGTGCGGCGGTGTCGGTCGTTCCGAAATCGATGTGGTAATCCTGTCCGCCGTTGTTGTCCCACGTATTGTTCGCGTAATTGATGACGAAAGCGATTGTGTTGACATTCTGCTGCGGTCTGTTGAACGGACCGATTGTGAGTTTGAGCATGCTGTCGGACGGAGTGAAGATGAACGGCGTCTGCACAGCCGGTCCGCTGCCGTTGAAGAGAACGGAGTTTGCCGGGAAATAGAGCGGATTCGGCTGCTGCCATGTTGATCCCGCATGATTCACACCCCAATGCAGTTTGGCGTTCTGTGTTGCGCCGGTGATCGCGATCCTGATGGAATCATCCTTCGTCGGCTTTGCGGGGGACCAGCTGAGTTTCGGATTTCCCGAACCACCGCCTCCGCCCGAACCGGAATTAGAACCGATCCACACATGCTGGATCGGAGAGCGTGCAATGTTCCCGCTGCTGTCCTCCGATTCGACGTAATAATCGAGAAGTTTCTCTTTCAAACCTTTGATCTCCGCGCTGAATTCTTTTGCTTTCACTGACGGCAGCGGATCGGTTTGGGAGATCTTGTCGGTACCGTTCATCGCGATATTGTTCCACTCAGTGACATCGTTTCCGCCCGCATAGGTTTCATTATGTACGGTGAGAGGAGAATTCACTCCGTCCGAATCGATGCGGTATCTCAATGTGACATGTTTCAATCCTTTCACGTCATAGACATACGTCCAAATTGTAAGATCACTCGGCTGGGTGATATTCCATTCCGTCGCGCCGGGATTGTACGGTTCCCGCTGAGGAAGATAGATGGTCGGGGGAGTGAGGTCGGTTCCTGAACTGATCACCGATTGTGCGGACTGTACTGCCTGATTGGCTCCTCTCGCCGGATGTGAATCCCAAATGCCGTTCTGAGAGCCGTCCCAATACCAATAGTCGCTCGCTTCGGCGTTCAGCAGATATTTCCAGGCCAGTGTTGTGCCGGCAGCATTCGGATCGATCTGCTGTGCAGTGAAGACAATATTCTTTGCTGCAGTGATCACACCCCAGCTGTTCCTGTCCGGCGAGTATCCGTTGTACGGGTCGCCGTTCCATTTTTTGAATTCAGGGTCGCCGTTGTCGGCGCCGCTCCAGCTGCCGTCCTCGACATGGATGATGTCGTTCTCCGCCGGCGGGAATTGCTGGAGATAATCCTGAATGGTGGTGCAGACGAAACGGGAGGGATTTGCTTTCACCCAGTTGACGAATCCCTGGAAATTGCTTCCGTAATAGCTGTCCGTTCCGCCGCCGTAGTTGTCCCCGTCGTGATGAAGCACGACAAGGATCGGGTGATCGGGATCGGTATTATTGCTTTCCGACTGGCTGATGACATGCTCATAATTCAATGCGCCGAAACCGCCGCGTCCGTCCTCATTTCCCATATAACGGTCTGCGGGGACTGCGATGATCTTCTTTTTCGTGCCGTTATCGGGATCGACATATTCCACGAAATGCGGCCGCCGACCCCAACCAGCGGAATTCTTTGTCGGTGCCCACAATCCGTTCAGCTGCACCCAGTCATTCGGATCGGGATTGATCTGGTCCGCTCTGTTCGGTTCGTAGAGATTCCCGCCGGTGTTGAACGGATAGTTCTTCGCACTCCTGTCGAAGTGGATATTATCCACCAGCACCCATTCGAGTCCTTCATCCACCAGCGCAGGGATCATGCGGGGTGAGAATGCATTCTCGGGAGGGAAAATTCCTTTTGAATATGTGCCGCCGAAACTGGCCTGCAGGATCTTCTTATGTTCCTGGATCTGCCGGCGGATGTCGGCGTAATCGATGAGTCCCATCAGCGGATGATGATATCCGAAACCGACAAGGTCAAGCCGGGGATTGCCGAGAGAGGTCTTCCAGGAAACGGCATCCTTCCAGTTCGCTTTCCAGTTGGAGAAACCGCTGCCGTTCGCTTCGAAGGAGTTCAAATTCTCGATGAGTGAACCGGAGAAACTGACCTGCGCTCCAAAGTTGGGAAGGTCGAGCCCTTTAGCAACGGCATTCTTCGGCCAGCTTGTGTATGGACCGGTGCGGGACTGATGGATCTCCGCAATGGAGTAGGAGTACCGTTTATTCGCATCGGTCTGAACAGCGGATTCGTAAGGAAAATAGATCGGCTGGTGCATGTGCCAGAGAAATGCGATGTAAACGGGAGGATTGGATGATCGTATTTTTTCCTGAGAGGATACCGGCGATGAGAGGATCAGTGCGGAGAGCAAGAGGAAAAAAGTTTTCATTGTGGAAGTGCTTTCATTCTTTGGTATAAAAAAGCCGTCGGTGAGGACGGCTTTTGAGTATCAGTGCATCTCACACAAAGACACAAAGAAATAATATCGGCTTTATTGTGAGAGTAATTACTTCATCAACATCATTTTGCGGGTTTCAACTTTTGCATCGCTTGTCAGCCGGTAATAATAGACACCGCTGGTGAGTCCGGCAGCATTGAAATTGAATGTATTCATCTCGCCGGCGTTGAAGATCCCTTGTGCGATGACTGCGACTTCTTTTCCGAGCAGGTCATACACTTTGAGTGATGCATTCCCTGTCGTGCCGAGCATGAACGAGATGGACGTTGAGGGGTTGAACGGATTCGGATAGTTGCCGGTCAGTTCCACAGTATTGGGGGAGAGACCGACGAATGCTTCGACCGTATTGCTGTAGGAGAATTTTCCATCGCGGTCGATCTGTTTCAAACGGTATTCCACTTTGCCGCGTGTGACGGAATTATCCGTATAAGAATAATTGGAGATATTATTTGTCGTTCCGTTCCCTTGCTTGAAACCGATCGTTCTCCATTCAGCACCGGACTGTTTCTTTTCGATCTCGAAGCCGTGGTTGTTGGTTTCAGTTGCGGTTTGCCAGGCAAGAGAGATATAATTTTGCTTTGACATAAGACTAAACCCCGTCAACTCTACAGGAAGTGGAGAATCGGAAATTGTTAATGGTGTAACGCCTGTGGTTACGGCAAACGATCCGAAATAATTAGCTGATGTCCCTCCAAAAAATCCTCCATTATAGGACATGTTTAGTCTAAGATAAACATTGCTTGGAGACCCTAGCTCGGACCAAGGAATTCTTACTTCCAAAGCAGTTGCAGTCGTGTATTGTGTCCAACTTTGTCCATTAGTTCCGCCTGTTGACCACGAACCTGAATATGAACTATAAAAACTTTCGCCAAGATTGACCTTACGAATTGCTATTCTGTAATTTGCAGTGAATGGTAATGAAGGAGTATTGGAATCCCAAGTGACACCGGATGTAGAACCTGTTCCTGATGTAGGAGTTGCATTTGGATCAGAGTCAACATAAACAGTAAAATGATCATAATCTCCAAAAGAACCACTTGTTCGAAATGCGGCAACATACATATACGTAGCATCGAATGTCACATAATAATCTACATTATCAGCCGCAACGTATTTTTCAGCAGTATTAAAATCTGATGAATTTCCCGAAAAGGAAACAGTGTGATAAGATTGTGAGAAAACTATTAAAGGGAAAACCAAAATTAATAAAAGATATTTCATAACTACCTCTATGATTTGTGGAGTCATACTTTATTTTCTGTTGTGATATTTTACCTTTTTGAAAACTCAATTTCAAGTTAAAAATTACCAATAAAAAGCGCTTACAAATAATCGTGACAGCAAATGATCAATGGAATTCTACAATTGACAATACCAATTAATTATCAATTACTTTAATAAAATAAGCCTTTTTGCTGCTGAATGAGTCCCGGATGTTAAAGTATAGAAATAGACACCGCTGGTCATCCCAGTCCCATTCCACACTGCTGAATATGACCCGGGATCTAACATACTGTCGATCAGCGTCGCAACCTCACGTCCCAGCAGATCAAAAATTGTCAACGTCGTCCGCTGGGACTTTGTTCCGGTAAACGGAATCGAGAATCGAATGGTTGTTGATGGATTGAATGGATTGGGATAATTCTGTTCTAGGACGAATGAAGCGGGGAGAACATGCCGGTTCGTTTCCCTTTTGAGTTCCGTCAAGATAAACGTAGGATCAGGGATTCCGTCCCCGTTCGCATCGATTTGAACTGATGCAAGGTTCACCAAACTGTCGGGACCGGCGTTTCCATCCACATCCGGATTGTCCGGCATC
The DNA here is from genome assembly GCA_943364975.1 of Synechococcus sp. UW140. Lineage (GTDB taxonomy): Bacteria > Bacteroidota > Ignavibacteria > UBA10030 > UBA8401 > UBA8401. Next base: position 31,841 of record CALRIY020000012.1, on the reverse strand, counting down.
GCATCGCCGGAGCCGTAATCGAATCCGCCGGAGGCGAGGGCAACAAGATAGAGTGATGCATTCTTCGGAACGAGACCGTTCCCTAATTGATAGAGATCGTTCCACGCGATCGCAGTTTCCATTCCTCTTCCTCCCGTACCGCGGAGGTGCGATGTCTTGGGGGTGATGTTCGCGCTGAGATTGCTGTCCGCCAAAAAGACCGAAGGGTGTTCCTGATTATACGCTGCTATGAACAGATCGATCCCACGGTTGCTGCGGAAACGATTGTTCTTGGGATAATCACCCTTATACGATCCGGTTGAAATGAAATTCGTCACTCCTTTATTTGGGACCGCATCGACATACAGCATCAGTGTATTGTTCTTGTCATTCAAGAGATAGTCAACGCCGAAATAGAGTGAGTCGGCGTCCCAGGTGACCAGCAGGGAATAGAGTTCGTTATTCGCAGGACCGATCAGTTTATCCCACCACACACTGTCGCTGTCATTGTCCGTCGCAACGACCATACTCTTCAGCCAATCATCTGTAAAACTGATCGAACCGTCGATCTTCGGTTTGCGGTACGTTGCGATGATTGAGTCCTTTACCGGATTGATCTTCAGAAGGAATTTCGTTGAGTCGAATCCTCCTTTATTGTCCGTCACAGCAACAGTGATCAATGACGAACCGGTGTCGGACGGTGAGGGAGTGCCGCTGATGATCCCGCTGTTTGTTCCGATCGAAAGCCACACAGGTTTTGTCAACAACGAAAAAGTAAGCGGAAGATCTTCGGCATTATCCGCCGCACTCATCATCCGTTCAAACCGGCGTGCTGCAAAAGAAGCAGTATCGTTCTGCAGATTCAGTTTCGGTGCGGCGTTCCATTTTACCTGAACGAAAAATGTATCGGCGTCCGTGGCATTGAACGGATCTTTCACTGTAAGTATCACCTGCGTAACAGCAGTATCAGAGAACGAGGGTGACCCGGACAAGAAACCATCTGCATTCACAGAGAGCCATGAAGGATTATTACTCAGAGTGTACTGCAGTGATTGTTTGTTTGCATCGTTTGAAACGGATTGGAATTGAAACCGTGCATTGGTGTATGTCAGCAGATCCGGAATCCGGTTCAGGACCGGCGGATGATTCAACACTGTTGCCGTGTCCGCAACAAACACGGTATAGCTTCGGGCTGGGGACCAGAGTTTGACACGGTTCTTGGTGCCGCCGGGGGCAGGACCGACGACGACCTTGTCTGCATCCTTTCCGGTAAAATCTTTGTAGTTCGTTCCGACAGGAAGTTCCGTATCCACCCAGACATCGATCCACTGAGTTGGATTATCATTAATAACAATGTAGCCCCCTTTTTGAGGACCGAAACCGTCGCGGCGCGCGACGAACACATCCGGACCGACACTGTTCTGATCCTGATTATTATCCTGACGGATGAAGTAAGCATTCAATCCGCTGCGTTTCGTCGTTCCTCCCCCCAAAAAATTCTGGCGGATCCAGATGAGTGTGTCGATCTTTCCAGAATATCCGTAGGTAAAATAATCCTTAAAGAAAATGCAGGGTCTTCCTTCAGAAAAAAGGATGTATGCGTACGCAAGGTGTTTGTCGGTCAGAACAGGATCATGACCGTTGTCCGTCTGACCGTCATACCCGGTCCTGTCAAAATCATGATTCTCGACAAAGGTCGAATAATCAAAGCCGGAGATCCCGGCGCCGGCAAGTCCCGCATTATCCAACGAGCGCATATCAAATCCGCCGCCGGTGTTATTGCACATCTCTTTCAGGGTGTAGCGAAGCGGAAAATCGAACATTGCCACAGTAGCGCCGTTCTGATTCTTCGCCACATTCAGCCAGTTTCCAATGTCTGATGCATTGCTCCACAATTCCGCAACGGCATAATTGCTTCCGTTCGCTTCCTTCAGGAATGCAGCCATAAATGCCGGATCGATCGGCTTGACGGCATCCAATCTGAATCCGTCGAATTTCAGTTCATTCCGCAGATACTTTCCCCAGGCAATGAGACTGTCCTTCACGCTTTGCTTGTTGTGGTCCAGCCATTCCCCGAAACGGAACAGCGGATCGGTCTCCACAAATCTGGAATCGACAAAACAATGTTCGGCATTGGGATAAAACTCGGCAGCGGTCTTTTTGAATCGGCCGGAACCATTGGGATAACTGAAGATCATAAATGCAGAATCAGCAACGATCTTATTGCCGTTGTGCAAAGGAATACATTCATACGGTGCCCGCATTTCGCCTCCCATCATATGCCGCATGACGGCGTCAGCATAGACCTGGATGCCGACGGAATGGAGGGTCGAGATGGCATGGACCAGTTCCTCTCTGCTTCCGAACCTCGTTTCTTTTCCCCCTTTTTGATTGTACTCGCCGAAATCGTAATGATCATACGGATCATATCCCATCGAAAATCCTCCCCCTCCGCCTTTTACGGGAGAAGGGAACCAGATTGCACCGATTCCTGCCGAAGCAAGCCTCGGAGCCAAACGGGCGAGCGAGTCATACCAGACGCCGCCGGGAGGAGAATTCCAATAGAATCCCTGCATGAAAACATCGGATTTTGGCGAAACCAATGTGTTATCCTGTGAAGTACTGAGAGAGAATAGCGAAATCAGAAGAAGTAAGATTTTTTTCATAAAAAAAATTCTTAAGTGAAATGGAATGCCAGAGATCAGAGGTCAGAGATCAAAGGTCAGAGAACAGAGATCGGAGGTCAGAGAACAATGATCAGAAATTAAACAAATTTATGAAGTATGGAAGTGCTTTTTCTCCCAAAAACGTAAGGAAATCATCGTTAGTATGCAAGGGGCGTTGCGTTGCTTATAACAGCCATTTTATTTATTTTCCATAACGGACGATGAAACAACACCACCCACAAACCATTACTCTTCAGAAACTTCTCGTACTCCATTCGGATTATGTGAACGATCTGCAGCGCAGAAGTCCCGAAACGCGCGGTACCTACGAACGCACGCTCCGGGAATTCATGCGATGGGTCCGCCTTGAACCGGAATTGGAATGCTCCGCAAAGGAGATCGAACGGTATAAGAAGTTCCTTCTCACCAAGCGAAAACTTTCTCCCGTCTCCGTGACGATGTATCTCTCATCGGTCCGAAAATTCTTTGATTATCTCGTCGGCGTCGGCGTCCTTGTCAGCAATCCCGCAAAATTGGTGAAGGGCGGAGCCCCGAACCAGCAGCATTCACGAAAGAGCATCACCGTTCAGGAAGTGCAGGCGCTGATCCAGGCGATCGAACGGAAGGATGAGATCGGATTCCGCGACTTTGCCGTGGTGAAGATGATGATCACGTGCGGACTCTCCGAGATCGAGCTGATCCGCGCAGATATCGGGGACCTGAAGAATAAGAAAGGGATCATGTCCGTTGCCTTGCAGATGAAAGGGATGAAGAATAAGGACCGAACGATCTCCCTGCCGACCGAAGCGAAGGATGCGATCAAGAGTTATCTGGCGTTCCGGACGAATGCGAAGGATTCGGAGCCGCTGTTCATGAGTGCCGGCAACCGCACGCGAGGTCAGAGGATGACTTCACGGGGAATCCGGGAACGGATCAATTTCTATCTGGAGAAAGCGGGAGTGAAGAACGGGGAGGTCCGGAAGATCACGGCTTTGTCACTGCGACTCACGGCGATCAGGACTATGGCGCAGCAGGGAGCGAGCGTGGAAGAGATCAAAAAGAAATTCCACATCGTTAAAGAACTGACGGTGAAGCGGTATTTAGAGAACAATTGATTTTTTTTTGCCACAGAGATCACAGAGGAGTGTTATGAAAAAAATGATCCTGATTCTTTCTCTCGTGTATTTAGCAGGATGCGGCTCGCCGGCATCCAAACTTCAGTTGCCTGAGTCCACTGAACCTTATTGGGAAGTGTATGAAGGAAGCCTCCCGTGCGCCGACTGCAGCGAGATCAAAACACGGCTGGAGATCTTCATCGACAACGGCAACGCCGAGCCGCCGTTCATTCTGAAACAGGCATTCATCGGGAAAAAAGATGAGGATCAAGCAGTGGTCGATCACGGTGTATACGGGAAACTGAAAGGGACATTCCGAGGAGATGATGCAACGGTCTACGGACTGAATCCCGATACACCGGCCAAGCAGATGTTCTTCCTGCGCGTTCATCCCGATACGATCAGGATGGTCGATCAGAACCTGCAGGAGATCAGATCGGAACTCAATTATAATCTAGTGAAAACTAATATTATTAAAGAGCGATAGGTAAAAGGGGAAAAATTTAAATATTGCAATCTTGTAATATTGCAATATCGCAATATTGCAATATTACAAGATTATACCATTCATCATTCATTTGAGCTGGGCAGTAACGTATCATGAGTTATCAATTCAACGACATCGAAAAAAAGTGGCAGGACCATTGGGAAAAGAATCACACGTACAGAACGAGTGACGATCCGACCAGGAAAAAATTATATGTGCTGGATATGTTCCCGTATCCGAGCGGTGCGGGACTACATGTCGGTCATCCGGAAGGATACACCGCTACCGATATCTTCACACGCTTCCAGCGGCTGAACGGCGTGAATGTGCTTCATCCGATGGGATGGGATGCGTTCGGACTTCCGGCGGAGCGGTACGCGATGAAGACGAACGTTCACCCGACGGTGACGACGAATGAGAACATCAACAACTTCCGGCGTCAGATCAAGATGCTCGGTTTAAGTTATGACTGGGAACGGGAAGTAAATACGACCGATCCGGCGTATTACAAGTGGACGCAATGGATCTTTTTGAAGATCTATAATTCGTGGTACGACTTCCGTGTGAAGAAAGCACGTCCTATTTCGGAATTGATCGCAGAGTTCGAACAGTCCGGCTGTTCACGGATCGACTGTAATTTATACTGCGGCAGCAATGACTGCTGTTTCACCGCCGAAATGTGGAAAAGTAAAACCGAACCGGAGCGTCAGACTGTGCTGAAAGATTTCCGGCTGGTGTATGTCGCAGAGATCCCTGTGAACTGGTGCGAGGATCTCGGGACGGTATTGGCCAATGAAGAGGTGGATGAATGGGTGAGCAAAGGGCACACGGTCGAGCGCCGTCCAATGAAACAATGGATGATGCGGATCACCGCTTACTGTGAGCGTCTGCTGGAGGATGCTGCAACGCTGGACTGGCCCGCCAGTACGGTGGAGATGCAGAAGAACTGGATCGGCCGTTCGGAAGGGGCGGAAGTGGATTTTGCTGTGGACGGGAGTTCCGAAAAGATCCGCATCTTTACGACACGTCCCGACACGATCTTCGGTGCGACCTATATGGTGCTTGCACCCGAACACCCGATGGTGGACGGGCTCACACGCGCCGAAAACATAAGCGAAGTGAATGAATACCGAAAACAGGCATCGCTGAAATCGGAGATGGACCGCGGGATGGAGAAGAACAAGAGCGGTGTCTTCACCGGAAGCTATGCGGTGAATCCTGCCAGCGGTGAACGGATCCCGATCTGGATCGCCGATTATGTGCTGATGGGATACGGATTCGGCGCGATCATGGCAGTACCGGCTCATGACGAACGGGATTGGGATTTTGCGAAGAAATATTCTCTGCCGATCGTTGAAGTGGTGAAATCACCGCACGACGTGAATACGACTGTCTATATCGCGAAAGAAGAGCCGTGCGTGAATTCTTCCAACAGCGAAGTGGACCTGAATGGTCTCGTGTACGAAAAAGCATTTGAACGGATCGTGGACTGGTTCGAATCAAAAAAGATCGGCCGGAAGAAGATCAATTTCAAACTGCGCGACTGGCTCTTCTCACGACAGCGGTATTGGGGTGAACCGATCCCGATCATCCATTGGGAGGACGGAACGATGAGCTGTGTTCCGGAGAGCGAACTGCCGCTCGTTCTGCCGAGTCTTCAGAAATTCCAGCCGAGCGGAACGACCGAATCGCCGCTGGCACTGGCAAAGGACTGGGTCACCGTCACGGATCCAGCGACCGGAAAAAAAGGACGCCGCGAAACGAACACGATGCCGCAATGGGGCGGGAGCTGCTGGTACTACCTCCGCTACATCGATCCGAAGAACGATACGATCTTCTGTGATCTGGAAAAACAAAAATATTGGATGCCGGTGGATCTGTATGTCGGAGGTTCGGAACATGCCGTTCTGCATTTGATGTATGCACGGTTCTGGCACAAGGTATTGTTCGATCTCGGATATGTGACGACGGCGGAACCATTCCTGAAACTGCGCCATCAAGGGATCATCCTCGGCGAGAATTCGAAGAAGATGTCCAAGTCCCTCGGCAATGTGGTCAATCCGGACGATGTGACGAAGGAATACGGCGCCGACGCTTTGCGGCTGTTCGAAATGTTCATGGGTCCGCTGGAAGAGATGAAACCGTGGAGCACGAAAGGAGTGGAAGGGGTCTTCCGTTTCCTTAACCGTGTCTGGCGGCTGTATGTGAACGACGATGAGACGCTGAACGATATCATCTCGGACAGTGAACCATCGGCAGAGCTCCTGCGGGTCTTCCATCAAACGGTGAAGAAAGTGACGGAGGATATTCCGGCTTTGCGGTTCAATACGGCGATCTCGCAGATGATGATCTTTATCAACGAAGCCTACAAGCAGGAGACACTTCCGAAAAAACTGATGCAGGATTTTCTGATCGTTCTTGCCCCGTTCGCACCGCATATCACGGAAGAGTTGTGGAACCGTATGGGCAATCCCGCATCCATCTTCACAAGTGCGGAATGGGTGAAATATAATGATGCACTGACACAGTCCAGCGAAACGGAGATCGTCGTGCAGGTGAACGGCAAGATCCGTGCAAAATTCAACGCACCGACCGATGCATCCGAAGATGTCCTGAAATCAATGGCGCATGATGAGGTCAATGTGAAATCGCATCTTGAGGGGAAACAGATCGTGAAGGAGATCGTGGTTAAAAATAAACTAGTGAACATTGTCGTGAAATAAAGTATTGGCAAAAGAACGTTACAATATTGCAATATTTCAATATTGCAATATTGTAATATCAGAGTCTGTAAAGCTTCGCTGTCCAATCTTGTAATTTTGCTATGTTAAGAATTGAAGTATGATTTCCGTGACCGTCATAACCAAGAATGAAGAAGCGAACATCGAACGCTGTTTGAAGAGCGTCCAATGGGCGGATGAGATCATTGTGGTCGATGCGGAGAGTACCGATGCCACGGCGGATATTGCTCGTCGGATGAATGCAACGGTGATCGTGCGTGCGTGGGAAGGATTTGCGAAACAAAAAGAGTTTGCCATGCAGCAGGCAAAGAATGAGTGGGTATTCTCGATCGACGCGGATGAAGAAGTGACTCCGGAACTGCAGAAGGAGATCCTTGCAACGATCGTCCGTACGGATGCATTGAACGGCTATGAGGTCCCGCGGAAGAGTTTCTTTTTGGGAAAGTTCATCCGTTACGGAGGTTGGTATCCCGGATATCAGCGGAGATTGTTCAGGAAGTCCCGTTCAACAATGAATCACCGTCCGGTCCATGAAGGATTCTTAGTAGAAGGATTGGTCGGGATCCTGAAGTCGGATCTGAATCATTACACCTACAGTTCACTGCATCAGTATCTGGAAAAGATGAACGACTATTCCTCGCTGGATGTGCTGAACAAGATCTCCGGCGGCAGAACGATCCGATGGTATAATTTTATTTTCAATCCGCTCTCCGTCTTTCTGAGGATGTTCATCTCTCTGAAGGGGTATAAGGACGGATTTCACGGATTTTTAATCGCATATTATTCTGCGGTGCATTCCCTGGCGATCTATGCAAAATGCTGGGAATATCAATCGGCTGCTGCCGCTCACAGTGCACTCCCTCCGGTCACGCCGGAGAGCATCACGGCGCTGAAACGAATTTCATCATAATGAACAAAGGCCGTACCGTCCTGCGGTAAGGATCACCCAATGAAAATATTCTTCCGTATTCTTGCGTATGTCCGGCCGTATTGGAGAACGCTCGCACTGTCCGTCGCCTGCACGTTCATGTTCTCCATCTTCAGCGGTGCTTCCATCTATCTGACGATCCCGCTGTTGGAGACACTTTTCGATCAGTCGCCGACAGAGTTCACCGCGACACAAACACCGCCGAAGAACCAGCTGGTGCCGAACGAGATCGTGGGGGTGAAGCAGTATGTTGAACACACCATCAGGGAATTCCTCTTCGCCGGTACGAAATCGGAAGCGCTCTATAAGATCTGCGTGCTGATCTTCCTCGTCTTCATGATGAAGAATATCTTCGATTACTGCCAGTCTTACCTGATGGCCCGTGTCGAACAGAGTCTCATGCGCGACCTTCGGAATGCGCTGTACGAACATCTGCACAATCTTTCCCTCAGCTACTTTACAAATGAACGGACCGGCAACCTGATCAGCAGGGTGACGAACGACGTGAACGTGGTGAACGGCGGCGTCTCCGCCAGTTTTGTCACGATGATCAAAGAACCGCTCCTGATCATCGTATTCCTGACAATGGCCTTCACCCTGAGCTGGAAACTGACGCTGCTGGCATTCATCGTTTTCCCGCTGATACTGCTGATCATCTCCGCCATCGGACTCCGTCTGCACAAGCAGAGCGGCGTGATGCAGGAGAAGATGGCGGATATCACTTCCGTGCTGCAGGAGACGATCTCGAACGTGAAAGTGGTGAAAGCATTCGCCATGGAGGAATTCGAGAACAAAAAATTCCGGAAGGAAACACAGAGTTATTTCAAGACGATCCTGAAGATGACCAGGATCAGGAATCTTTCCTCGCCGTCCACGGAACTGCTCTCCATCCTTGCCGGTGCGATCATCATCTGGTACGGCGGTCAACAGGTGCTGATCACGTACGAGATGAAACCGGCGGAATTCCTCGGCTTCCTCTTTGCGATCTTCCAGATCATGCCTCCGGTAAAGGACCTTGCCAGCGTGAACAACCGGCTTCAGGAATTCTCCGCCGCCGGGAAAAGGATCTTCGAGATCCTGGATACAAAACCGGCGATACAGAATTCACCGTATGCCGTGACGATCTCGGAGATCAAAGAATCGGTTGAGCTCAAGAATGTCACCTTCGGTTATGCAGCCGAGAACGGCGAGCGGAGGATCGTACTGTCCGACATCAACCTTCGAGTACGTAAAGGGGAACTGATCGCATTGGTCGGACCGAGCGGAAGCGGGAAGACGACGTTTGTGGATCTGCTGCCGCGATTCTATGATCCGATCAGCGGCGGGATCTTCATTGACGGGAAGGATATCCGCGAGATCGATGTGAAATCACTTCGGGAAAAGATCGGTATCGTCACGCAGGAAACGATCCTCTTCAATGATTCGGTCCGGAACAATATCGCATACGGACTGGAGTCCTGTCCCATCGAAAAGATCCGCGAAGCGGCAAAAGCGGCGAATGCATTGTCCTTCATCGACGAGATGCCGTTCGGATTCGAATCGATCATCGGGGACAGGGGAGTGAAACTATCCGGCGGTCAGCGTCAGCGGTTGTCCATTGCCCGTGCGCTGCTGAAGAACCCTCCCATCATGATCTTCGACGAAGCGACCTCGGCGCTGGATTCGGAAAGCGAGATCCTGGTGCAGGAAGCGATGGAACGGCTGATGCAGAACCGGACGTCGTTCGTGATCGCGCACCGGCTTTCCACGATCCGTAATGCGGACAGGATCATCGTGCTGGAACAGGGAACGATCGTACAGGAAGGGAAGCACGTTGAACTGCTGAAGCAGAAGAACGGACTCTATAAAAAACTTCATGACATGCAGTTTGCCCATCAATGATCAGGACCGAAACACTTACGAAATATCTTTATTGGTTCCTCATCCTCGAGGTCTGCGTCATCTCCGTCTCCATAGCGGCGGCATCGATGCTGCTCGCACTCATCATCCTTACACTCATCACGCTTGCAGTGAAAGAACGCCGGTGGAACGACGCCGGCTCTGGACTTGATCTCGCATTCCTCTTGTACTGTGCCGTTGAATTCATTGCGGCGTTCAACTCCGATCAGCCGCTGGATGCGCTGCGCAATTCCAAACGGCTTCTGCTGATCGCTTTAGTATACGGAGTGATCACCGCATTTCGTTCGAAGGAGCGGATCCGCACCGGCGTGATGCTCCTTTCCGGTTCTGTCGCATTTCTTTCAGCAGCGGAGATCGTCTTCTATTATTATGAAGGGATCGCACGTTTGTATGTGTTCCAGCATTATATGACGACCGGCGGATTGAAAATGATCGTTTCTTTGATGCTGGTGCCGTTCATTCTTAGTCCGGATACCGAAAAAAAGGACCGCCGGTTCTTTGCCGCAGTCTTCATCCCGACATTTGCCGCATTGGTCCTGACCAACACCCGCAGCGCATGGCTCGGTCTGGTTGCAGGGATCCTTCTGATCAGCATTCTGTATTACCGCAGGCTGTTCGTTATTCTTGCGGCGGTGATCGTACTGTTCTTTGCTTTCGGTCCGACAGAGCAGGTTGCGAGAGCAAAGAGCATCGTTGATCTCACCAATCCTTCCAATGTCAGCCGATTCAACATGTGGTCCACCGGACTCCGAATGTGGCAGGACCGGCCGATTCTCGGGTTCGGCGATATCGATCTGTATGATGCATATCTGACATACCGTACGCCGACGGGAGATGAACCGGCTGGTCATCTTCACAATAACTATATCCACTTGTTGGTGACTCTTGGCGCGGCAGGGCTGGCCGTTGTGCTTTTCCTTTTTTATTCCGTGCTCAGATCGGAATTTGTAGTCCTGAAAAAATATTCCGCCGATCCGTTCGTCCGAAACATCGCGCTCGGTTCCATCGCCGTCTTTACCGGTTTTCTGGTGAACGGATTGTTCGAATGGAATTTCGGTGATCATGAGATCATGGTGTTCGTCTGGTTCAGTGTCGGACTCTGTTGTGCCGCTAAGAATTCCGCTGAAGGTGCCGCATGAAACTGAACTGCTCGGTCATTGTCATCACAAAGAATGAAGCACATAACATCGGCGAATGTCTCTCCAGCGTGTCATTCTGCGACGATCTGATCGTGGTGGATGCGGAAAGTACGGACGGGACTGCGGCGATCGCCACGGATCACTCGGCAAGGGTCTTCATCCGTCCATGGGAAGGATTCTCTGCGGCCAAGCAGTTCGGTGTGATGCAGGCACGGCATCCGTGGATACTCTGGCTCGATGCAGATGAGCGTGTCATGCCGGAACTGGCGGAGGAACTGAAGCAGCTGATCCCGAAGGATCCCTCCGAAGTGGCATTTACCGTCGCCCGCAGAGCATATTTTCTCGGACGGTGGATCAAGCATTCCGGATGGTACCCGGGAAGGGTGGCGAGGATATTTCGAAAGGACCGTGCATCATTCAACGATGCTGCGGTGCATGAAGGACTTCAGGTGAACGGCGAGGTCGGAGCATTGAACCATGACCTGCTTCATTTTACCGATCCGAACATCTATCATTATTTTGCTAAGTTCAACCGGTATACGACGCTTGCTTCCGGTGAACTTGAACGGAAAGGGAAACTTTTTTCCGTGTCGGATCTCATCATCCGTCCCTGGTGGCAGTTCGTCAAGATGTATCTGCTGAGACTCGGTTTTCTGGACGGACGACAGGGACTGCTGCTGGCACTTTTTTCCTCGGCATACGTCTTTACCAAATATGCTAAACTGTGGGAACGCAGAACGATCAACAACCAATAACACGAATACGGTAGGACTTATGGAACAGAATGAAAAGCAACAGATGCTCTTTGTTCAGCTTATCTCATCCCTGCACGGCGCTGCGCTGATGCAGATGGGGAAGATCAAGAATCCTCAGACCGACAGGCTGGAACGGAATCTTGAACAGGCGGAACTGACGATCGAGATGCTGGATATGCTGAAAGTGCGGACAAAGAATAATCTTTCCGCGGACGAAGAGAAATTCATCACCACGGTACTCAGCGAAGTGAAACTGAACTACGTGGATGAAAAAAAGAAAGAACCGCAATGAGAATCGGCGTTATCGGCAACAGCACGAAGGACTCCATCGCAGAGGCGGTGACCAGACTCCTGACCATCGGTCTGAAGTATCCGCTGCAGTTCTTTCTGCATGAGGAATTGAAGGAGGCGCTTTCCGGGTCCGCACCGGACCAACGGGCGAAGATGCACTTCCGTTCTTCACACGAGCTGATCGAATCGAGTGATATCATAATCACTTTCGGCGGGGACGGAACGATCCTTTCCGCAGCGCGGATGGTCGGTAGATCACAGGTGCCGATCCTCGGTGTGAATCTCGGGAAACTCGGTTTCATGGCGGAAGTGCCTCTGAACGAATTGGAGCAATTCGTTGGCGACATTGTGCAGGGGAAATTTGTCACCGAAGAACGGATGCTGCTGAAAACAGCGGTGGAGAATAGTGAATCTGAACTCTATGCACTGAACGACATCGTGATCGACAACGGAAGTTCCTCCAGACTGATCAATGTTTCGGTCTATGTGGATAACGATTATCTCGTCAGTTTCTCGGGTGACGGAATCATCCTTGCAACACCGACAGGCTCCACCGCATATTCGCTTGCGGCGGGAGGACCGATCGTTGGACCATCCACCGGGGTGATCGTGATCCAGCCGATCTCACCGCATTCGTTGTCGGCTCGGACGGTGATCGTTCCGGATACCTCAAAGATCAAGATCGTGGTGGAACATCAATCGAATGAAGCGCGTGTCACTGCGGATGGTCAACTGGTGAAGATGTTCACACCGCCGATGAATATCCACATCAGCAAGGCGGAACACACCATCCGGCTCATCAAACGCAAGGACAGGAGCTATTACGACGTGCTGCGGGAAAAACTTTTCTGGGGGAGTGATATCCGTTCAGTACAGGGGAAACGAAATGAAGAATAATATCCGCATCATCTTATTATCCGTCACATTGCTTCTGCTCGGAAGCTGCGCAGGTCCGACCCATACATTCGAGATGGAACCGACCGGAACGAAGGTCCTGAAAGGATATTTCCACCGCGGAGTGATGGAAGATGATACGCTCTTCACGTGGTACAAACCGAACTATGCGTCCTACGTGCTTGACAGCGCAGCGATCATGGAACTGCGTCCGATGACTGAGGATCTTCACTTTGTGATCGTGCTCGGGACATGGTGCGGCGATTCCAAGCGGGAGGTGCCGCATTCGATGAAGGTCCTCGATGCATTGAAAGTTTCCGACAGCGATGTGATCCTGTTCGGTGTGGACAGAACGAAGAAAAGTCCGGACGGTGTCACGGAAAAATTGAATATCCAGCGGGTGCCGACATTGATCGTCTTTAAGGGTGAAACGGAGTTGGGAAGGATCGTAGAGCATGCGAAGGAATCGCAGGAGAGAGATCTGCTGAACATACTGGGGAAATGATCCTGACCTGAATCAACACGACACTGCGGCATTCGCGATATTTTTCTCTATCGGGTCTAATACCCCGACGCTTGCCCGCCACAGGCGGGCAAGCGTCGTAATGTCATTCCCGTCCCAAAGGGATCCCTTAGGGGCTTGTTCTTAGCGGGAATCTATTTAATAGATGCCCGATAGAAACATTCGGGCATGACAAAGATATCTCGTCCGCTTTCGCCAGCGTCATTTATTTGATGGTGTCTGTCGCCCCTTCCATGATCCAGCGTTTGAAACCGGTCACCTGATTGTTGTTCAATGGACGGTGCCATTGTGATGAGACGAGCCGTCCGTCGATATACCAAATCAATCTGCTTTTGACCGTATCCCGCACCAGCACCACATCGAAGAACCGCTGTTTGATCCCGATATAATCCGAAAGATCCAGATTGCTCGCTTTTGTCGCCACGTCGTGGCAGTCGTTCACTGCGCAGCCGATGTTGAACAGCGGCTGGATCGTTCTGTTATAACTGATCTTTGAAGCGGGGAAGACGATCTTATCCAGATCGCTCACGCTTTCGGTGGCGGAGTCGCTGCAGGATGCGGCCATCACTGCAGCGGCAATAGAACAAAGGACGATGAGTTTCTTCATACGCTTCTTATTCTTCCGCTTCCTTCAATCGGCCTTCCAGCTGAGAATTGATCACTTTTTGTTTCTTCACGGCGTCGATCAGCACTTCACGGTCGGTCACGTTGGTCTGTTTCACGTCTGACGGAGGAACCGTGACGCCGAAATATTTCTGCGCCTGCGCAACGACAAAATTATTGGTCACAATGGTGTACCGCTTCGAGTCCGACACGAGAACATTGTTCACTTTCAGATTGTGGAGCATCCGTTCGCCGTTCACTGTCCGGTAGACCGCCTTGATGCCGGAGAACTGCATCGATTCCTCTTTCATGGAAAGCTGATACTGGATCATTGCACGGAGTGTGGCGCCATCCACACTGAATGTGGCGAGTGTATTGCCGAATGGACTGATCTCCCACAGGTCGCGCACCATGATGTTCCCTGCGAGCATTTCTTTCCGGATGCCGCCGCTGTTCTGGAATGCCACATCCGTCCCGGCATATTCGCGCAGTGCGTCGGTGATCCAATTGCCGATATTGCTTTCGCCTCTGCCGTCCCGTTTCCAATCGGTTTTCAGGACGCCGATCACTTCGCTCAATTCCTTTGCTGCCATACTTTCAAACTCGTTCACTTTCGCTTCGACCACCGGATCCGGCGTAATATCCGCCGTGCGGCATTCGATCAGATCGGAAAACGATTTGAGGACGGTATCCTTTTCCACATCGATCGTGAGGTCAATCTTCCCCAGCCAGCGGCCGCGGGAGCCTGCCTGCGTGATCATGATGCCGTTCACCCGTTTCGGTTTGAACAGGGGAGTGTGACTGTGTCCGCCGACGATGATATCCAGATCGGGCGCAGAGAGTGCAAGAAGACTGTCCCCTTGAACGCCGACATGCGTCACGGCGATGATCAGATCGACCTTCTGCTGTTTCAATTCAGGGATGAGTCCGTTCACGGTCTCGGCGAGTTCTCTGATCTCAATATCCTTCACATTGTCCGGCAGACACAACTGGTGGAGTTCTGTGGACATAAGTCCAATGACCCCGATCTTGACGGAGTTCACGGTCAGCACGGTATACGGTTTGGCGAACGGTTTACCGGTCCGGGTGTCGATCATATTCCCGCCGAGAACGGGGAATTTCAATTCCTTCAAATAACCGGAAAGGATCTCCCGTCCGTAATCAAAATCATGGTTTCCCAATTCCATGGCGTCGGGATTGATCAGTTTCATCAGTTCGATCTGTGAGCGCCCTTTGGTGATGGCCGAGATCGGAGTTCCCTGGAAATCATCGCCGGCATTCACCAGGATCACATTTTGTGCCGCAGCTTTTTCCCGCTTGATATAGGAAGCAAGCGTCGCGCTTCCGCCGACCATGAATGTCGTATCGGTATTCGTTACTCTGTTCCGGGATTTCACCTGGTAGGGGACATTCTGGGAGTGGAAATCATTCCAATGAAGGATGGTGAGGTTGGTCTGCTGCGAAGAGGCGAGCGAGACGATCACGAACAACAGGGCGATTCTTTTCATAGTTTCCTTATGATTGAGTATTCAAATATAATGAATGTTATTTGAAAATATGGTATAATCCTGTATGAAAAGTATAATTTTCCTCCTGATCGTCTGCGCCGTTCTCGGGTCAGCTCAGGATTTCGGTTATGAGCAAGTGATGCTGTCGGAATACCGTTCGCTTGGAGTCGGATATCATCTTCAGGATTTTTCCGCTGTAACGTCGAACAGTCTCTCCGATTCGAACCGGATCGCATTTTCCTCCGCAT
The DNA here is from genome assembly GCA_943364975.1 of Synechococcus sp. UW140. Lineage (GTDB taxonomy): Bacteria > Bacteroidota > Ignavibacteria > UBA10030 > UBA8401 > UBA8401. Next base: position 16,065 of record CALRIY020000012.1, on the reverse strand, counting down.
TACCTCTCATTGAATTGAGACAGAACGACGGCCGGTTGTCGGTGGGATATCAAACCTACACGGATGTGAAAGGAAAAAAGAGAGAGGCATTCAGCGTGTTCGGCGAGAATCATAACGATATCTCTCTCAGCGGACGTGCGTCGAAAGGAAGTTTCTTCATTCCGATCGTTGTCTGCGCGAATTATGTTCGCGCAGAAGGACCGAACCAGTCGATCGGAAGTTTTGATGTGGGTAGTCTTGGACTCGGGACAGGTCTCAAATTCAAACACTTCGAACGATCATTCGGGATTCAATCATTCGTTTTCGGTTCGCTTGCGTATGCGTCGGAAGGATTCAGCACTGATTACGGATCGCAGACGTCGCTTGCAGCGGAGATACAACTGATCTTTTCGGGGCTGGTAACAGGCTACCGTTTTGAATCGCAGCGATGGAATATGAGCAATAACGATTTGGATTATCAGCGCTGGTATCACGGGGCATTCATCGGGTTTGTTTTTTAGCAGGAAGATCAAGAGCTGAAACACATAGGAACATAGGGACCATAGGGAACATAGAAAAGCAATAAAGGGGAAAATCAAGAGCTGAAACACATAGAAACATAGGGGACATAGGACACAAAGAAAAGCAAAAAAGAGGAAGATCAAGAGCTAAAACACATAGTAACATAGGGAACATAGGACACTTAGAAGAGCAACGAAGAGGGAAGAACAAAAGCGGAAACACAACTTGCCCGCCGAAGGCGGGTAGAAACATAGGGAACACAGGAAACATAGAAGAGCCAAGAAGGGGAAAGATCAAGAGCTGAAACACATAGAAACATAGTGAACATAGGACACATAGAAGAGCAAAGAAGGGGGAAGATCAAAAGCTCCCGCCAAAAAACCGTCGGGCAAGGAAACACATCCGGCGGAGGCGGACAAGCAGATACATAGAAGAGCAAAATGTTGGGGCGGCTACTGGCCGCCTATTGTATTTACGAAGGACGACAAAGGAAGGAGTGAGATCGGAAAAAATTTTTACGATAAGGAATTCATCGTAGAAATATATTTCGCTACATCAAATTTGCTTTTGCAGCCGTTGGCGTTCATGTAGCGGATCTTTCCGAAGACCGGACGGTCGAACCAGGCGCGGTCATGCACACCGCCGATGCTCCAAGCGATACCGGCATATCCGTTCGGATCCCGTCCGTCCAGCTCATATTTATCATTCAGATATACCGCGATCATCATCGCATCCTCCACCGAAGGGGTCCATTCAAGGATCTTCTTCGCCCAATACATCCTCATATACCCGTGCATCTTTCCGGTGATGACCATCTGCCGCTGCGCTGCATTCCACAATGGATCATGTGTTGCACATCTCTCGAACTGTTCCAGTGTATAGATCTTCTCCCGGACATCTCCTCTGTGTTCGTTGATGGATAATTTGGCCCACGCGGGAAATCCTTCGGGAGTCTGATAGTTCTTATTATAGTATGTAAAATTGTCGGACAGCTCGCGTCGGACGATCAATTCTTCGAGGAATGCAGCATCGTTCCCGCGTTCATTCGCCGATCCGTTCTTATCCTTGACAACGATCTGCTGAATATCTTTTTTCGAGCGTTCCACCACCTCCAACGCTACGCGCTGCGGCGAGAGATGTCCAAAATGAAGATACGGGGAGAGATCCGACTGGGCATTCAACGTCGGATCGTTCCTTTCAGCATCGTACCGGCTGAATCGCTTTTCAAGAAATATCTTCAATGCTTTTTCCGCCTCAATCGCACCGGGTATGATCCAATCCACTTCCTTGACTGATCTGTCGATCTTCAGACTCCGATCCGCTTTCTGCCAATCCGTTCGGGGAACGTTCTGCTGCCACGCAACGGGATGTTTTCGCACAGCGGGGAATTCTTTCAGGAACTCCGGCAGCAGTCTGTGGATCTTCGGCCGGATGGTGTACGCTCCGAATTCCTGTTTATCCGAAGCGATGCGGGTCGGGACGATATTATGCGCATCCACTTCGTAAAAAGATGCTTTGATCGATCCGGTGACTGCAGATTTGTATGATTCGACGATGTTCAATGGATTGAAATCGGCGACCACTTTCGTAACGGAGTGATCACGGACGAATTGCGGGATCTGTTTTTCAGGAGAGCCAAGCAGAAGATAGAACGGTATATTCTTTTCCGCCAATTGATCCTCGACCACTTTCAATCCTTTTAGAAGGAAGCCATACGACCGTTCCGTAGCATCCAGAAATACCGGAGGAAGGACGAAGACCACAGCAAGCGGCATGGAATATTTAATGCCGAGGGATTGCGCAAAAAGCAGCGCCCAATTATCATTCACCCTCATGTCGCGCCCCATCCAATAGATGACCGTACCGTCCTGATGCGGTAATTCCTTACGGATATGGACTCGACGGGGATCGATCGGTGATGCCATGGAGTGATTCTTATGAGTGATTGTGGGAAAATGAATTGGACTCTGCTTCGTCAGAACAGAACAGGAAGCTCGAAAGTTCAATCCTTCAGACTATTTAAGATAGGTCATCGATCGGGTGATGGTCCCGTATTGCGTTTGGATCTGATAAAAATAGACACCGCTCGTCAGCCGGGAAGAGGGTCTCCATTGTAATGAATATTCTCCGGCCGGTTTTGGATTATCCATCACAGCTTCGATCATTTGCCCGACCGAATTATAGATGAAAATCCTCACCGTACTTTCCCGCGTGAGAGTGAACTGAATGGTCGTGCCCGGATTGAACGGGTTGGGAAAATTCTGACGGACAGTGAATATGTCGGTGATTCCTGTTTCATTGTGTCGAACAGTTGTCAGAATGGATGGAGCATACCGGAAGATCTGCGTTCCGGCACCGAACAGAAGTGTATCATTCACTCTGCGGATCCGGTTGAGGTTCTTCATTTGACTGCTCAAAGGGAAAATGGTCCAACTCTTTCCGCTGTCCACTGTCTTATAGGTCGGACCGCTCCAGCCCCCGATCCATCCTGTGGAAGGATCCGAAAATCCTATCCCTTCCACATCATAATCAGGAAGGAAATACTTTTCCTTCCACGTCAAACCGCGGTCAGTCGTTTTCAGATAAAAGACCCCGTCAGGATGCACTGTCCGTTGTTCAATGCTGACATAACCGACAGAGTCATTGGTGAAGAAGATCTTCCATCCCCATTCTTTCAGGCGTGAAGATTTGAACACTGTTTCCCAGCTCATTCCACCGTTGGTTGTTCGAAGCACAAGACTCTTTCCGCTGTTAAATGTCAGGCCATCGACAGATCCGACGGCGAGGCCGACGGAGTCATTGAAGAAATGGACATCCACCAACGAAACAGCATACGGGGACATGTTGTATCCGGTCCAGGTCGTGCCGGCATCGGTGGAACGGATGAGTGTCGGTGTGCCGTCATATCCGCCGACACCGAAGAAGGAATTTCCGGCCCGCGTCAGTCCGCAGATCTTCCACGGCTCTAATCCAAGGATGGTGACGGGAAAAATAACTGCGCCGTTCTTTTCTGCGCGGAATAAAGGGAAGTTCGAATTGAGAGTACCGATGAATGCAGTTGAATCATTCAGTGCTGCAACGGAACGGAAATAGACATTGTAGGGAGCCGGGACTTTCACTTCCTTCCATGTATCGCCGCCGTCCTTCGTGGTGATGATGGACGCTTTTCCGGAAACGGCCCAGCCGTTCAGGGCATTCACGAAACTGATGTCTTCATAGCGGCCGGTCTGTATCGGCGAGTTCGTGAGTATGGTCCACTCATACGCCGATTGCGAAAATGCTGCGGTCAACAATGCATTCAGGGTCCAGATCACAATGGAATATGTTCTCATGCGGACGTTCATTTCATCAAAAGCATTTTTCTCATCAGCATCGTACCATTGTTTGTCAATCTCGCAAAATAGATACCGCTTGAAAGATGCGTCCCGTCAAATTTCACGGAATATCGTCCGGCATTCTGCTGTTCATTCACCAATACTTTGATCTCTCTTCCGAGAAGATCGAAGACATTCAGCCGGACATGACCGTTCACCGGAACTTCATACGCGATCGTGGTCGAGGGGTTGAACGGGTTCGGATAATTCTGACTCAGTGTAAACGTGCCGGGGTGCGTCGGTCCTCCTGTTCGCACGGCGAGCGGCGGGAAGAAGATGAAACGATAGGTATCCTTCGATGTCAGCGGTTTGATCACTTTGATCATGAAGATATCACCGTTCTTCGGGTCCGGAGCTCCTTCATTTCCTGACAATTGCAGATGCCAGGATAAACGGAGGATGTTCGCGGAATCGGGTTCGAAGAGATAGAGTTCATCATTTCTGCTGAGATATCCGTTCCCATCCAGTTCCAGAAAGATGAATTTGGTCTTCCGGTTCTCTGTTGTATTCCAGATGTAAAAATTGACCTGTGCGGACGGTGCTCCGTAAAGGGACAACGTAGTATCGGAAACAGTACCGGTCAATCTTACCTCATAGTCGTACGGTGAGGGGAGAGCAATGATCGTCTCTGATTCCAAATTGATGTTGATCAGCTGTACATTGCCGGTGAGCGGAGAGGTGCCGGCTTTCCAACGGGTTGAATCAGTATGGATGACCGGTGCAGGGACATCCTTGATCAGCAGACGGAAGCCGTTGAATAATGGTCCTTCTGTCGTTCCGTCCAGCTGCGTTGCATTGCTGACCACTTCGATCCCGTTCACATCCTTGACGGAGTACGATTTCTTTCCGGACGTATCGTTGATTGTGATCAGATAATTTGCCGAGCCAAGATTCTCTTTGGACATTGCGACCGCTGCAAATTGTGCATCACTGGTCCCTGTTTCATGAATGAACGACGCATTCAGCAAAGCGAGTCGTTTATTATAGAGAATGCACGGAGAAGAAACGGCGGATGAAACAACACTTCCGTCCGAACAACTGAGTTTGAGCAGTACGGAATTTCCATTCGCCAACACTTTTGTGTCGAGTGAATATTGTCCGTTGTTCTGCAGAGAGGATGCGATCGATTTCCAACTTGTTCCGTTATTATACGAAATATCGATCGAGACAGTGAGAGGATCACCGTCGGCATCCGCAGCAGTCCATTGTATCTGATAATTCCCGGAGAGTGTATCCTGTTTGACCGGAGCATTGAATTCGATATCCGGCGCGCCGTTGCCGGGATTGTTTACGGTAAAATTTCCGGTCACCGCCTGACCGAATAATGAATCACCCGCACAGAGCACTTTGATCCGGTACCGTGTTCCGTCGCTCAGGGATTGGGTATTCCATTGGGCAGATGAATCATTCCCGGAAAGTGAATCGATGCGTGTCCAATCTTTTCCGCCGTTACCGGAATAGAAGACATAGGTGGCGATGGAATTGGGAACAAGTTTCCGTGACCAATGGATCGATGTCTGACCGCTGATGCTCTTTCCGGTGATGGAATCTTTGATACTCAATTCCAAAGAATTCGCTGCGGACTGGATCTTCTGCCAATGCAGCGGCAGCACAAGTCCCATATGCATATCGGCAAAGAACCAATTGTGTTGTGCATTCGGGTCCAGAAGGAAAGAAGGGAGCGTATTGAATATCCCTTTGGAGTTCAGGATGGAAAAGGTGGTCATATTGTTGGAATTATTGTTTCCTCCAACCGATGCTGTATGATAGAGCAATTGAACCTGTTTGATTGAGTAGATCAGATTCGGGGCTGCAGAGGAGAACCTTGCATTGTCAAAGAGAGAGAGTGTTCCGTCATACGAACCGACCGAAGCAAACAGATGCGGCACCGTTGAGAGAAGGTTTGTCGTGATAAGTCCGCCGAGTGAGAAACCGTCCATCGCGCGGTGCCACCGGTCCGGTATCGTACGGAAGTGATTATCCACATACGGAATAAGATCGTTCACGAGATAGGTGTATTCATTCACAGGTGCAGGAGCACCGAGTCCCGGCATGATATAGATCATCTTCCCGATCCGTCCTCTTGCGGTGAGCGAATCGACGACGGTCTTGATTGTCCCCCGCCGGCTTCCGTCCTCGGTCGGATCGGCCCATTCATCGACCGCACCTCTGAAGAGATAGACCACGGGATACCGGTCCGATCCGGAGTCGTATCCTTCCGGGAAGAGGATATTGAATTCTTTGGCCGTCGAGAGGGTCGGAGAATATAACGAACGTAATTCGATACGGCTTGGTTGAGCAGAAATGCTGCTGTACATGAAAAAAGAGAGAGCGAAGTATAACGAGAGGGTGCGCATAATATTCTTCGATAGTATTACGATGGGGCTGGGGTATGGAGAACCCAGCATGATCGTAAGGTATCAAAAAATAGCTACAATAGCAGAGGAAGAAATGACGGACGGAATGGAGCTCAGGGGAATGCTACAGGAAGCCTAATTTCATCTCCAATTCCTCATCATCGCTGCCGGCGAGATAGGAGGCGAGTTCCTTCTTGATCACTTCGTCAAACTCATTGTTGACGATCATCTTGGCGATATGATTCGCCAGGACATTTTGTATCCCTTCCTCGATCGTCGCAAGTTCCGCATCGGAAAGCCCGTTCGTTTTGATGTCGAACATATCGTCGAGCATCTCCTGGAATTCTTCTTTGGTGAATGTGAGGGCGTAAATGCGGGGAGGGGCGATGTCGTATTCTTTTGCTTCTGGAAAGACCGGGGTGGCCATACTGTTCAATCCTTTATTGTGGAGAGTACAGTTTAGACAATTTCGGGATGGAATCATAATCGGAACAGATTAATACTTGAGGTTCAATGCAAAAAAGAGTATATTACTCAACAATTGCTGGTGTAGCTCCCGCCAAAAGATAAAGCACGGCGGGCAAGCAGTCAGTAGAGCAGCTGATTCGTTCATTTATATTTTTTTGCTGGTGTAGCTCAGTTGGTAGAGCAGCTGATTCGTAATCAGCAGGTCACGAGTTCAAGTCTCGTCACCAGCTCAACAAAATCCCCGAATACTTCGGGGATTTTTTGGTTTTAAAGCAGAAACCTATTCTTGATGATTGATCATGAAATTCCTTGCCATCGATTTTGAGACAGCGAACCGTTATCCGAACAGCGCCTGCTCCGTCGGATTAGTGCGGGTGGAGGATGGTGTGATCAAAAAGAAGCGGACGATCCTGATCAGACCGCCGTATGAGTATTTTGAATTTTCCCACATCCACGGTATCTCGCTGCAGGATGTGGAGGACCAGCCGACATTCAAAGATGCATGGAAGGCGATGGAACCGTTCTTTCGAGCTGTTGACTTCGTTGTAGCACACAATGTCGGATTCGATCGGCGGGTATTGGAGAACTGCTGCTCCACATATGGAATTGCCGCACCGGAGGTGGAATACCGATGTACAGTAAGGTTATCACGCTCCGTCCTGAAGATCAAGCCTGCGAATCTTGCCAATGTCTGCCGGCAATTGTTCATTCCGCTGAATCACCACGATGCAGGATCGGATGCAGAAGCATGCGCACGCATTATGATCGAGGTGCTGCAGCGGACAGAGGAAAGGGGATAAAACAGCAGCGCCACTCCCGAGGAATGGCGCTGTTCTAGTTTCAATTCAACTCTGTTGATTCTTTAATCCTTCATTCTCTTCCGCATTTCATTTCTGACGGTCTCTTTAATTTTTCCAATCACCAATTCGTCCTCATAATCCGGTGTAGCAAAATAGTGCTCCACAACCGGTGTGTTGAATGTGCCGTTGGTGATCGTGATCGTGCGGTTGGTGTCAACCACATCCTTTCCGCCGCCGGAGAACGTTCCTGCGACCGATGTCGCCGACAGTGTGGAGACATTCATCGAACCGCTGTTCAGGAAGTAGAAACCCGAAGCATTCGACGTATCAAGCATATTCGGGAAATATCCGAACAGTGCAATTTTGCTGCTGCCGACCGGATTGAACGAATAGGTGCCGGCGGCGGTCGTGTTCAGCGTATCGATGAAACCTGCGAAGACCATTTGAAAATTCGTCTGTGAGACGACGTTGTAGGCAAAGATCATCACGACCGTATTCCCGTCCTCGGTATATTTGAATGCACCGGATGCGCTCGTATTGGTATAGAGCGTGTCAAAGATCCCCGTGGCAAGAAAATTCCCGCGGTTGGATGTAAGACTGAACGTTCCTTCCGTTTTGAAAAGTCCGCTTAGGTTCGTTTTGCTCGAGACCGGTGTGCTGCTGGAATCATCGCATCCCGCCATGAACAAGCTGAGTATCGCGATCGCGGAAAAGGATATCGTGGACAAAAAATGTTTCGTGGTCATCAATGAACTCCATTAATATTGATATATGGTTTTTGAGTGATCCCGTTAAAGATCCGATGCAATATACTAAAGAGAATGGAATGACAAAACGGCCTGTGTCACAAAACGCAGAACTGACCGTTTCCGGCATGGGATAGTCGTCATTCTTTAGTATATTATGAAGGAACTAACACTCTACTATTGAAAATCGTATGAATCAGCGCTCGCTCTATAAGACCATTGAAAGTTTTGACAGCAAGAAGTTCGCTTCCACGGAAGAGATGCTTGCCCATATCATGCATCAGATCGTCTCCAATGACCGGATCGAGATCAAAGGGGGACGCGTCTGGAAACTGGATCCCGCAAAATTCAGCTATGAAGTGATCGGTCAGCAGGGAGAATTGGAACGGATCAAACCGCATTTCACGCTTAAGGTGGATGAATATAAGATGTTCAGGCAGATCGCGATGCATCGGACGATCGTTGCAAAAGAAACGAATGAATATCTGAAGAGCAAGGGGATCGTGAAATACTCAGCGACCGGTGTCGGTGAAATGGTCTCCATCAAAGGGGTGGACCTGTATCCGTACATCCTCTCGTTCAATACTGATGTGCCTCACGAACGCGTTGCACCGACTTTGAACATCATCAGCCTTGCCGTTTCGTCCATGATGAAGAACCGCAGGATCGAACGGAGCACATCGCAGCTGCAGAAGGATCTGGATAAAGCGAGCGAGATCCAGAGAAGCATCCTTCCGGCACATGAACTGCAGTTCCATAATTATGAGATGTTCGGTATCTCCATTGCGGACAGGATCGTCGGCGGTGATTTCTTCGATTATATCATGAGCGAAGAGAAGGACCGTGTCGGTATCGTGATCGGCGACGCGGCAAGCAAAGGGATCTCCGCAGCAGTCCAGGCGCTGTATGTTTCCGGTGCACTTCGGATGGGTGCAAGCTATCAGACGAAGATCAGCAACCTGATCCACAACATCAACGACCTTGTCCACCACACATTCTCCGACGACCGGTTCCTGACACTGTTCTATGCGGAACTGACGAACGACACGAAAGGATTGTGCGTCTATGTGAATGCAGGGCACAGCAGTCCGATCGTCTTCCGCGCGGCCACACGAACGACAGAATTCCTGGAAGCAACGGGAAATATCGTCGGTCCGTTCCCGAATCAGATGTACCGAAGTGAAGGGATGATGCTCGCGAAAGGGGATATTATGCTGCTCTACACGGACGGTGTCTCGGAAGCGATGGATAATCTCGGCATTCAATATTCGGAGAAGCGACTTGCCGCAAAGCTGAATGAATTCCGGAATGAAAAAGCACAGAACATCGCCCGTCTGCTCATCGAAGATGTTCAGATCCATAATGCAAAGAACAAATATTCCGATGATAAGACAATTGTCGTTGTAAAACGAATCAAGTAAAAATCTATGTGTCTATGTGTTTTAAACACATAGACACATAGTAATACAATCCTCAAGTAAATCTCATTAACAATCCTTCCTTGCCTATTGTAGTGAACTGAGCTTCTTTCGCCGGCGTATACATTCTCCAAGTCCACCGATCCCATCACCGTTCATGGAGAACGTATGCAAAGAACAGAACGCTTCCTGATCGTTCTATTACTGCTCTGTATCACCGCTCTTTCCCTCTGTGCATCGAACATCACCGCAGTAAAGACCACCGAGTTCATTAAAGTTGACGGAAACCTTTCCGAATCCATCTGGCAGCGTCCTGGGTTCAGTGATTTTAAACAACGCGAGCCGGACCAGGGAAGTCCCAGCAGTGAACGATGCGAAGCATGGGTCGCGTATGATGATGAAGCACTGTACATCGCCGGAAAGATGTATGACCGGAATGCCGATTCCATCGTTGCACGTCTTGTCCGGCGCGATTTCGTGTACGGCGATCCGTCGGACGGATTCCTCGTCTATCTCGATCCGTATCACGACAAGATGACCGGGAATCTCTTCTATGTATCCGCAGCGGGGACGAAAGCGGACGGACTGGTGGAGAACGACGGTCGGTTCGAACTTTCCTGGGATGCAGTGTGGGAAGGGGTTGCACAGATCCATTCGGACGGGTTTGTGGTGGAGATGAAGATTCCGTTCTCGCAGCTCCGCTTTAAGGAAGGGGAGCAACAGACGTGGGGGATCAATTTTGAACGGTATATCGGACGGAAGAACGAGACTGCGATGGTGGTCTATACTCCGCGGAACGAGAACGGATTCGTCTCCCGGTTTCCCGATCTTACCGGACTTGAAGGGATCGCACCCTCCTCACGGCTCGAAGTGCTTCCGTATGTCACGGGAAAAGCGGAATATATCGGCAACAATCCGAAGGATCCGTTCAATCCGGGAGAGCGGTATCTGCCGGGAGGCGGACTTGATCTGAAGGTGGGCCTCGGTACGAGTCTTACGCTGGACGGGACGATCAATCCTGATTTCGGACAGGTGGAAGTCGATCCTGCCGTGGTGAATTTATCCGATGTCGAAACGTCGTTCCAGGAGAAACGTCCCTTCTTCACGGAAGGGGTGAGCATTTTCCGTTTCGGCCGCGGCGGTGCGAACAACAATTGGCAGTTCAATTGGAGTGATCCGACCATCTTCTACAGCCGCAGGATCGGCAGGAATCCGCAGCGTCCGCAATTCAGTCTGCCGTATTATGATTTTGCCGATGTTCCGAACGGCACGAAGATCCTCGGTGCGGGAAAGATCTCAGGACGGATCGGAGACGACTGGAAGATCGGCATGATCCATTCGCTGACAAATAAAGAGTTGACACAGATCGATTCTGCCGGACATCGGAGTCGTCAGGAGATGGAGCCGCAGTCGTATTACGGCGTCTTCCGTGCGCAGAGAGATTTTGAGCAAGGTCAACAAGGCATTGGACTGCTTACCACTTATACGAAGCGAATGTTCGATAATCCCATCCTGCAAAATTATATCAACGGCAGCGCTGTGGTGAGCGCGGTGGACGGATGGACATTCTTCGATCAGGAACGGACGTATGTACTGACAGGCTGGGCGGGAGTATCGAACGTCCAGGGGAATAATTCGAAGATGCTCTCACTGCAAAGAAGTTCCGGACATTACTTCCAGCGACCGGACGCATCACATCTGAGCGTGGACAGTTCGATGACGACGATGACTGGATTTGCAGGACGGCTGATGCTGAACAAGAACCGCGGAAAGTGGACGCTGAATGCCGCCGTGGGAATGATCGATCCGAAATTCGAATCGAATGATCTCGGCTTCATGTCCTTTGCTGATGTGATCAATGCTCACGTCGTGACGGGATACCGCTGGAGCGATCCGACGGAGTATTACCGGTTTGCCGGATTCGATGTTGCAACCTTCCTCAATTATGATTTCGGCGGGAACAAAACGGCGCAGGGATTTTGGATGAATTCGAATCTGACGCTGCTCAATTATTACGGCGGAAATTTCCGCATCAGCTATAATCCCGAAACGTACAGCGCACGACGCACGCGGGGCGGTCCATTGATGGTGAATCCTGCATCGCAAGGGTACGGCATCAATCTGTTCAGCGACAACCGTAATTGGTGGATCCTGTATGCAGGGATCGGTCAATCGAAAGGGGGAGTGGATGAGAATACGTTCCTGTATTTTGACACCGAACTTAAACTGACGCCGACATTCACACTGTCGGTCGGTCCGGACGTTTCCTTCGACAACAGCAAAGCGCAGTTCATCCGATCCGCAGCGGATGCCGGAGCATCGGCCACGTACGGCCGTCGGTATGTGTTTGCGGACCTGAAGCAGACATCGGTCGGTGCAACTATCCGCATGAATTGGATCTTGAATCCGGAACTGAGTTTTCAGATCTATGCTCAGCCGTATTTCAATTCCGGTTCCTACAGTAACTTCAAGGAGCTGAAGCGGGCGCGTTCGTTCGAATTCATCACCTATGGCGAGAACGGCTCCACGATCACACCGCAGACAACTCCTGAAGGAGATGTTACAGGATATGTCGTGGATGCGGACGGTGCAGGGAGTGCGTTGCCGATCGGCATCGGGAAACCGGATTTCAACTATCGTTCTCTGCGGGGAAATGCGGTGCTTCGGTGGGAGTATTCGCCCGGATCGGCGCTGTTCCTTGTGTGGACTCAAAGCAGGGAGGATCTTGAGACGACCGGTGATTTCCAGTTCGGCAGATCGGTGGACAGGATCGTGAATATGAAACCGGATAATATCTTTATGCTGAAACTGAGTTACTGGCTGGGTATGTAAGCATCTATGTGCCTATGTGTTTAAAGATCTAAACACATAGGCACATAGTTAACTATTCTTGATCGCTTCAAGTTCATTCCAACGGGCATACAGTCGTTCGACTTTTTCTTTCCCGGTATTCAATTCTTTTGTCAACTGCTCGACCTTGTCGCCGTGCTTTTGATAGAAATCATCGGCAGCGAAGAGCGCTTCGATACGGTGAACATCCTCTTCGGCTTTCAGGATATCAGCTTCGATCGTTTCCAGTTCCTTCGCCTCTTTCCATTTCAATTTCTTCGGCTCCGGTTTGGATGAGGATTCAAGCTTTTTCTGTTTTTCCTCTTCCACTGCTGCTGCGAGACGGGCATCGCGTTTCTCAATATAATAGTCGTAATTCCCTTCGCTGAAGTGGACTTTTCCGTCCCCCTCGAAAGCGAGGATGCCGTTACAAACGCGGTTCAGGAAATACCGGTCATGACTGACAGCGATGACGCATCCTTCGAATTCCACCAGCGCCTCTTCCAGCACACGGAGCGTCGGAAGGTCCAGATCGTTCGTCGGTTCGTCCAGAATGAGAAAATTTCCGCCGTTCTTCAGGATCTTTGCCAGCAGAAGTCTGCTTCGTTCACCGCCGGAGAGTTTCTCCACTTTCGTGTTGATGCGTTCATCGGCGAAGAGGAACCGCCGCAGGTAGGACCAGACGGTGAGCCGTTGATCCCCGAACATGATCCAGTCATTCCCTTCGCCGATCTCTTTCACCACCGTATTATCGTCGTTCAATGCGACTCGGGATTGATCGATGTAATTGATCTCCGTCCGGTCGCCAACCTCGATCGTTCCTTCGCTCGGCTGCATTTCACCGAGGATAAGTTTCAGCAATGTGGTTTTACCCAAACCGTTCCGTCCGACGATGCCGAGTTTCCGTTTCTTATCGAATAAAAGATCGATATGGGAGAACAGTTTCCTGCCGCCGAGTTCCATCCCGACATGTTTGAGATTGAGGATCGTATTCCCCAAACCGCCGGGCGGAGGGAGCAGCAGCGAGATCTCTTTTTCAACCTGCAGACCTTCTTTGTCGGCGATCTCAAAGTAATTCTTCAGCCGGCTTTTTGATTTAGTCGTGCGGGCTTTCGGTCCACGGCGGACCCATTCCAATTCGCGCCGCAGGAAATTATTTTTTTTCTTCTCCTCGGTTGCGAGCTGTTCCTGCCGTTCGGCTTTGTTGATGAGATAGTCGGTATAATTCCCGGTGTGAGGATAGCATAATCCGTTCGAGAGTTCGACGATCCTATTTGCGATGGAGTCGAGGAAGTAACGGTCATGCGTGACGAAGAGACACGCTCCGGAATAATCCTCCAGGAACTCTTCCATCCATTCAATGGACTGAGTGTCAAGATGGTTCGTCGGTTCGTCCAGGATCAGCAGATCGGGCCGTGATATAATGGAACGGCAGAGAGCGACGCGGCGCTTTTCACCACCTGACAGCGTTGTGATATCCCTGTTCTTCTCCGGGACATTCAGCGAATGCATCGCCGCTTCAACCCGGTTCTCCAGATTCCAACCGTCCAGCAGATGGATATGTTCTTCCAATACGTGCCGGCGTTCGGAATCGTACGGCAGCGACTCGTATTCACGCAGAATATCGATCACATCGTGTGCGCCGTCCATGATATTCTCAAAGACATTCTTCGATTCATCCAGTGTGAAGTCCTGGGAGAGGTATCCGGTGATCAGTTCCCGTTTGCGGGAGATCGTGCCGGAATCGGGGGGAATGAGTCCTGCAACAATCTTGATGAGTGTCGATTTGCCGGAGCCGTTCGTTCCGATCAATCCGATCCGGTCCGTTTGGTGGATATTGAGGGATGCGTCTTTCAGGACGACCTGTTCACCAAAACGGATGGAAATATCTTGTGCTGCTATAAGGACCGGACTGATGGGTCGTGCCATAAGAACATAATGATGGAGAAGCATTCCTGCCGGTCCTAACTGCGACTGAGGCATTCCGCTTGTCTATAAATAAAATGGTCAAACATGGGATGTGCCGGATGTTTGACCTACAGTATATATCAAAATACAAAATTATTGAGTGCAATCAGAGCATTATTTCTTGGATCATCTCATTGCAGTAGCTGTTGAAAACTCTTACATTGATGCGAAGATAAATACCGAAATTGTGTTTTTGTGATCGAGCGGTGTAATCTGAACTGCAAACCTTCATATATATTCTATGGCAAAACCACGCGAAGAACAACCCCTCCAGATCAAATGTCCCAACTGCAAACAGACCCGTGAACCGGATTTCAATGAAACGACACGCCGGTATGTCTGTTCCGTCTGCAATGAACCGGTCGATGTTCAGGTGATCATCGAAAAGAAGAAACGGGGTATCAAATGACCTCATTAATTTTTCGTCATGTCATTGTTCTATCGGCACTGATAGCACTGAATTCATCAGTTCTGTTCAGTCAGACCAACGATGCTGTCCGCACCGAAGACAGGATACCGATCCTTATCCGATGCGATGACTGGGGGATGTCCCATTCCGTGAATATGGCGGCGAAGAAGGTTCTGGAAAAAGGATTTCCTGTCTCTGCCTCGATCATGTTCGCTTGTCCGTGGTATCAGGAAGCGGTGGAGATCGTCAAACAATATCCTCACGTCTCCGTCGGCATCCATTTAACGCTGAATGCGGAATGGAAGAACTATCGGTGGGGACCGGTCTCAGGCAGAAGTGCGGTCCCGTCTCTGGTGGACAGTCTCGGATTCTTTTTCCCATCACGTTCAAAATTATTCGGAAATAATCCTTCGCTTGCCGAGATCGAGACCGAACTCCGTGCACAGGTTGAACGCGCGGTCAATTCGGGTGTGCGGATCGATTACATGGATTACCACATGGGCGCAGCGGTGCAAACACTCGAAACACGAGCCATTGTAGAAAAACTTGCCGCGGAATATCATCTGGCCGTCTCCCGATACTTTGATGAAGTGGATGTGGAATCGGGCTACGCCGCTCCGGTGCAGCATAAACTCGATACGATGCTGACAAAAGTGAAAGCACTTGAACCGGGCGGCACAAAACTCTTCGTGATCCATATCGGACTCGATGATGAAGAAATGAGGGCTATGGAAGACCTGAATCCGTTCGGTCCGAAAGAGATGAGTAAAAACCGGCAGGCGGAATTACAAGCACTGATCTCACCGGCCTTTCAGAAGTTGATCCATTCAAAACGGTTCCGTCTTGTCAATTATAAGACGTTGATCGATGAGAAGGGATTGAATTCGATGAAGAGACCTGCTGAATAGTAATATAGCGCATCCCAAAAACCAAAATTTTCTAAAGAGCTATGTCATTCCCGTCCCAAAGGGATCCCTTTGGGACATGCTTTTGGCGGGAATCCACTATACTAGACCCCCGACAGGATCATTCGGGGGTGACAAAAGTGTTTTTGAGATACTGTATAAAAAGCTCTTTGTCAAATTAATTGTGGTCGAGAATAATTTATTTGATAAGGCTGTTCAGATTTACAAACAGCAAAACAAAGAACAAGAAGTTTCCTTGCGATTGCTGTGAGGATCAGTTTTTTAGGTTT
>CALRIY020000011.1:0-53933 GCA_943364975.1 Synechococcus sp. UW140 | reverse complement strand
CCGATCGTCAATGTATCGGTGCCGGTATCGATCTTCCCGTTCTGCAACGTGAGCATGCCGTTCACCAGAACGCTGTCATTCATTGTAACATTCGAGACGGTATTATTGACCTCCATATCAGCGAATTCAAGCACGCCGGAGATGGATTGAGCGGCAGCACCGTTGAACGTCACCTTTCTGGCATACACGATGAAATCTCCGGAATTGCTCAGGTCCCCGCCGACCGAAAGATCGCCCCCGGGATCCGAAGACAATCTCAATTCACCGTTGTTCGTAATGTCTCCCAGCACGCCAAGCGCCGCGGTCATTCCCGATTCCGTATCATTCATGTTCAGCGTTGAACCTGATGCGATTGTCAGATCACCCGCCATCTCCCGATAGGTCGTCATTTCACCGGCACCGAGCCGCAAATACGTATTGTTCTGCAGGGTAACATGGTGCGGATATCCGGCTCCGGAGGTCGCACTCCATTCAATATCACGATCGAACACCGAGTTATAATTATAGACGAGCGTTGATCCCGAACCATAAATAGGTGCGTTAGTGATGATCGATCCAAGATTGTTGATGATCAATTGATCCGTGATCGTCAGATCCGATCCGGGATCGAGCGCACCGGAAGTGGTGACTGTGCCGAGCACCAGCGAACCGGAGATCAAACCGCCACCGGTAAAATTGACAGTGTGTCCGGCATTCACAAATTCACCGCCGTTCACGGTCAGAGTACTGCCTGAGGTGATATCAAGTGAAGAGGTGCCGAGATTGAAGATACCGCTCTCCTGGACGAAACCGTTATTGACTGACAGTGTTGTTGTGTCCATCAGTACTACGGAATCCGCGGAAGCGATCACAAGACTGTCCAATGCAATATTCCCGCCGCCGGTCCTGGTGATATGCTGCGGTGCTGTTCCGGTCATCCGCACGGCGGAAAGATTTGCTGTCAGTGTTCCGAACTGCGTCAGATCGCCGTAGAGCTGCAGATATCCGCCCGGCTGTCCGGAAAGTTCAAGTGATCCCGAATTTGTCACACTCCCGCGGACGATCAGCGCTGCGGTCATTTCATTTCCGGCGCCGTTCATTGTCAGCGCCGAACCGGATTCGATCGACAGATCGGTCTCGACCTCGCGGGAAATATTCTGTCCGCTGCTCGCACCAAGATCAAGAGTCGTATTGTTCTTAATCTCAACCGCATATGGATATCCAGCTCCGCTCGTGCTGCTCCATTCCAAATCACGGTTGAACGTCCCTCCTGTATTATACCGAAGGATCGAACCGTTGGCATAATCCAGAGCATTCCCGTAAACAGAACCGCCGCTGTTCAACTGAAGCACACCCTCCACTGTTGAACCTGCATCAAAATTGACCGCACCGCTCAGAGAGACATTATTGAATGTGTGCGTACCAATTACAGTCCCCTCACCGTTAAAATTGACAAAACCTGTATTCGTAATATTGCCGCCGTTAGCGTTCAGTGTTCCGGCGTTCAGAATGTAGAGTCCGTTCGTGATGTCGAGAGTTCCGTTCAAGAGGTGCATTTCTTTTATACCGGGCGCAGCAGTAGTGGCAGCACCGTATGTGTCATTCAGTTCCACAGTTCCCAGATCTACATTACTGATGCCGTGCTGTGCGGAGCCGCCGGTCAAATAGATTTTTCCTCCTCCGACGGTAGTGATGTGCTGACCAGCCGACCCCTTAATATTTCCGTTCAGGGTAATGACGTTACCATTATCATCAAGAGTCCCGTTCAGCAGAGCCAGATTGCCGGTGATTGTGAAAGATGAATTTGCCGTGATCGTTGATGACGGTTTCTTTACCGCAATGGAATGATACGGCACTCCGCCCGGCAATGCTGAGATCGTCTGAGCGTTAATACCAATGAAACATAAGGTCGAACCGGATGTGATATACGTACCACCGGCGAAGAATGCCGATGGATTCAATTCTTTTGCAATAAAGATCGTATCCACAGCACTGAACGTAACATCATTGCTGCCCCGTGATCCGGCGATCACCAGATTTCCGTATGCGTAAGGAGGAATTGTCTGAACATTATCCCCGTTGAAATAGACGGAGCTGAGTTCATCAAGAACGGGCTTCGCGGTGCCGGGTAAAAAAACATTGGAGATGAGGATCGTGCTGCTGTCAAATCCTTTCTGCTGATTATTGAAGGATAATTTCCCATACTGTGAAAGATTTCCGACGATGTATTGAACGCCCGACGGCTTCAGATACGATACCGTTCCATTCACCGCTGAATTGATCTTCCCATACACATCGGAACTCACACCGCCCAACAGCGTTAAGGAATCCGATCCGATATCAACGGTCGCACTGATCACTTTGAATGAATCCGTGACTGTGAGCGAGTTCGTCAACGACAGAGCGCAGCCAATCGCCTCAAATTTCCCGACCGTTGCCGGAAGTCCATTGCCGGTCACCGACGCTGCATTGAGATACACATAATTTGCACCGGAGTTGTAGATCCTTGAACCGGTCACCTGTACTCCGCCGGAAAGAGTAGGTGAAGTTGTAATTCCATCGATATTGGAGATCCGAAGAGTTCCCCCGGAATTCAATATGAAATTTCCGGCACCACTCAATGTGAACTGATTAACGGTTGGGTCCAATGTCGCACCGTCATCGATCCGGAATTCGGTCGGCACAGGAATATTGGTTTGCATCTCCACCCATGCGCCACTCAATAAATGATACTTCACACCGGCACCGATCGTACCGTAGATCTCGACCCCCGTCATTCCGGTATCGAACCGGAGCGTACCGGTACTTCCCGCTCCGGAACAGAGAAGCGAACCGGCACCGATCTGTCTGAAGACACTATCACCTTTGAATGTGATGGTTGGGTGTACGCCAGGAGTCGTGGTAAAGTTCACCGTGCCCGCCCAATGAGCAAATCCGGAGAGATCGAGATTCGATGTGGAATCAAAAAGAACGAGACTGCCAGTGTTTGTAGTAACAACTGTAAGGATGTGTACATTTGTCAACTGCGAATTACACTGGAACTCCGACACCTGTGAACTGCTTCCCCAGTTCAATTCCCAAAAATTCTGGTTTAATCCCACCATCGATGTGGCATTCACAATTCCATTGATCGTCGCTTTTGAATACTGCGCCCAGGTAAAACTTGGGATGGTGCCTCCATCAGCATCATGCATATATTGCCCTGCGGAAGATATGACCCCTGTGCCTCCGGAGTTGTATGTCAGAACTCCCTGATTAGACAGAATACCTTCAACCACAAGATCAAATCCGCCGGCATTACCATTTTCGATGATCAATACTCCATTAGATTGAATTCCTAACTGACCGGTGTTGGCGACAAAACATTCGGGGAGGGTGACCGTGGCCGTTAATGTCAGACTGAGGGTGGCGTTGGGATCGATGATGAGCTTTGCTCCCGCTCCTGAGATTGTCCAATTCGTTCCGCTGGTTTGATACAGGTGACCCGATTGAATGATGAATGTATCGGCGGAGGTAAAATTGGGAGGATTAGTTCCGGTGCCGTTGGGAAGTGTGGACCAATGGGAAAGTTCATAAACAAAGCCGCTGCCAAATCTACTGTAATACGTTGTTGCAAATGCTGATGAGGTCAGCAACGCAAGGCCGGTACAAAAATAAAACAGAGTAACGAAACGCTTCATCAAAATTCCTGAAACAGTAAAAAGTGGGATAATCGTTTGTATAATGCAGCCGCTGCACGGGATGATGCTTAGACGGTATCGGATAATAAGAGGTAAAACTCTGTTGAAAATAGAAAGCATGGATTGAATAGTCAAGGAAACCGTGTGTTTCCACGCACATAAAATAGAGCGGTTTGACGCTCAGCAACTGTTGGAACTGCAGCAAAAAGTCCCTATTATTTCACTGTATTTTGCCACAGAGTTCACAGAGAAAACAGTTTTTATCTGTGTAATCTGTGGCATTATTCTATTGAAGATCAGTATATGAAAAAAACCAGAATTCTCTTTGTCTGCCTCGGTAATATCTGCCGCTCCCCTTCAGCCGAAGGGGTCATGAAAAAGCTTGCCGCCGGACTCCCGATCGAGATCCGTTCCGCCGGAACCGCCGGCTACCACATCGGTGAATTACCGGATCCCCGCACACGTTCCCACGCCAAAAAACGGGGATATGAACTGACCAGCCGTGCACAGCAATTCGATCCTTCCCGGCATTTTGAGCAGTACGACCGGATCATTGCAATGGATGCCAACAATCTGGAGGATCTGAAAGCGATGGACCGGACGAAACAGTACCACCATAAACTTTCGCTGATGACCGATTATTGTCAAACGATGGAGGTCAACGGTGTTCCGGATCCGTATTACAGCGGACCGGAAGGTTTCGAACATGTATTGGATATTCTGGAAGATGCGTGTGCAGGTCTTTTGAACGATGTAAGGAACAGCTGACCGCCACCTCTGATGTGACCGTCAGCTCAAGAAAATGTGAAAGCACACAGCAATATTATCTCGCGTATTCAAACCACACTGAATACGAACGTCCTCTCTCTCACTCCGCTCACCGGAGGATCCATCGCTGCGTCCTTCCGGGCCGATCTTGAGCAGGGGGGCTCGGTGTTCGTCAAGACCGCACCGCAGCACAAGGATATGTTCATCAAAGAGGCGAACGGTCTGAATGAACTCCGGACCTCGAACGCCGTGAAGGTCCCCGAGGTGATCACAGCCGCCGAGGATGTCCTCATCCTTGAATTTCTCGGCGTCTCCGTTCCGCAACACAACACTCGTTTCCTGGAGACATTCGGAAAACAATTCGCACAGATGCACAGAACTACATCGGACCGGTTCGGTTTCCGTGAGGACAACTATATCGGCTCCACCCTCCAGAAGAATCTGCCGCTCGAAACGTCGTGGAAAGATTTTTTTCTCACGAACAGACTGGAGTTCCAGTTCCGGCTCGCCGAATCGAACGGATACCGCGACGCAGAGATCCTGTCCCTGTTCAGAAAGATGGAGCCGCTGCTGGAAAGGATCATCGTGGAGGACGGGGAACGGCCGGCGCTGCTGCACGGCGATCTGTGGAGCGGGAATTTTTTGTGTACGGGGAATGATGTTCCTGTGTTGATCGATCCGGCTGTCTACTACGGACACCGGGAAGCGGATCTTGCGATGACGATGCTGTTCGGCGGATTCAGCGATGCATTCTATGCATCCTATCACGAAGCGTATCCGCTGAACGATGACTGGAAGAGACGATGCGAGCTGTATAAACTCTACCATCTCTTCAATCATCTGAATCTGTTCGGCGAAAATTACTATCCTCAGATCTATGAAACGATGAAAGGATTGCTGCGGTAAGTACCGGTCAGAATTTGATCTTCGGGAATTTGACCGCATTCCCGACGCCCGGCAGCGGAAACTCTCCGGAACCGTTCAGCGGCATCTCCACCGTGACCATTTTCAGATCGATGAACAGCGTTGAACGGATCTCGAAGGAAACGGTCTTCTTCCCGCCCAGCACCGCCTGCGTCAGATTCGCTGCCGACTTGAAGAAGGAATCATACTTCACTTCGACCGGAACGACAAAATCTGTCCTGGTATTCGCAAAGAAACCGAACATCAGCCTGTCCCCTTTCGCCACCTGCTGTCCTTCCAGGAACAATTGATAATTCAGTACGATGTCGATCAGCGGGACCGGATTGGGATTGATCGCGGAGAAGACGATATTCGCGTTCACTTTGTCCATGGAAACACCGGTGATATCCGTTCGGAGATAGGTGAGTTCCGGTTTTTTCAACGATCCCTCGGGAAGGGACGAACATCCGGAAACGATCGCAACGGTGACGATCAGTGCGGCAAGCATCTGTTTCATAACACTCCTCTGATAGTGTGGGCGGCTGAACATGAACGGATGGGACGTTCACTCCAGGATCAATTCCGCACAAAATATCAGGGGAGGAAGTAAAATACAAGTGCAAAAATGATATAGACCGAAATAAGCTGCACCCCTTCCAGCCAGTTGCTTTCACCGTCGCTGGCGATCTGTTCGGTGATCAATGCGGAGAGGGCGATCGCAAGGATCTCGATCGGTGTGAAGACCAGGTCCATCGGCTTCGGACCGAGAAAATAGCTTGTAAATACCAGCATTGGAGCGACGAACAGTGCCACCTGGATACTGCTTCCGATGGCGATCCCCAGACTCAGGTCCATCCTGTTCTTCATCGCCACCATGATCGCCGTGCTGTGTTCGGCGGCATTACCGATGATGGCCACGACGATCACGCCGACAAAGATGCTTGTCATGCCCATCGATTCCGCCGCATGAGCAACGGATCCGACCAGGATCTCGCTCATCCACGCCACAAAGAATGTTGCCACTGCCAGCACTGTCAACGACCGGGTTAAACTCCACGCCTGATGATGATCGCGTTCCACTTTTGCCGCTTCCGCCGCTTCCCCGATGAAGAGCTGTTTGTGCGTCCGCAGGGAGAAGAGAAGACTGAAACCATACGTGATCATAAGGACCGCCGCGATCTCCAGACTGAGATCCGCTTCGCGGTCGGCAATATCCTTTCCGCCGAAATAATGGAAAATGGCCGGACCGATTAGTCCGATCGACGCCAGCGTCAGCATTGTTGAGAGGGAGCGTGCTCCGGCGGCATTATAGAGCAGAGTCTTATGCTTCATCCCGCCGGCAAGCAGGGATGCCCCGAGCACCAGAAGGATATTCCCGATGATGGATCCGGTGATGGAGGCTTTCACCACGTCGTACAGTCCCGCCTGCAGCGCCATCAGTGCGATGATCAGTTCCGCCGCATTGCCGAACGTGGCGTTCAGCAGACCGCCGATCCCTTCACCCGTCTTTTCCGCAAGATGTTCCGTCGCTTTCCCGAGCCATCCTGCCAGCGGTATGATGGAGAGACACGCAAAAAGGAAGAGCGCCGTCTCGGAAAAATGGAAAAGATATTCACCGGCAAGCGTCAGCAGAACGAAGATGAGCAGCCAGTCGAGCGATGGTTTCAGGAACTGTTTCATGGAGGGATGGTCTAAGGTGTGCCGCGACAGTGAGCGTTCGTTTGGTACAGGATCTATTTCTTGTTCTTCCCGAGGCGTTTCAGCAGCTGGATCTGTCCTGCATGATAGATATCATGCATCGCCGCTCCGGTGATCGTCTGAAAATTATTGAAGCTGCTGCCGTTCGGATATTGTTCAAGGTCTGTTACCGATAGGTTCCGTACCTCCTCCACGAGCCGTGTGTGCATCTCGTTGAGCAGACGGAGATCCCGCTTCCATGCGGCGAGTGTCCGTTCCTCCGGACGCGGAAAAAAATTACTCCCTTTCAGCGGGAACGATCCATGCTGTTCGCCGGTCAGCCGGCGGCGGACGATGTACTTCCAATACGCGCAGTGAACGACCAGTTCCCAGATATTATGCCGTCCTTTTGCAGGGCGCCGGCAAAGTTGTTCCAGTGACAGTCCGCGCACCGAACCGCGCAGGTTCGTACCGTGCCATGCGCGTTGTGAATATGCTTCCTGGAGCTGCTGGATGAGCGCGGAAGAAATTTCGGATGGTGTCGATCGATGTCCGGTCATGAGGACTGTCTTACCGCAGGAAGAGTCTTCCGTCGATCGCGGCGATGAGCAATTCGGTATCGAGCGGTTTTGTCAGACAGAGGTCGAAGCCCATCCGCATGGCCGCGTGAACGATCTTTTGACTGCGGGCGTCGCTGACGAAAAAGAACGGCGTCCCTTTCAACGACGGATGTTCCTGTACTTTCTTAAAGAATCCGAATCCATCCAATCCTCCCCCGGGAAAGACCGCTTCGCTGATGATCAGTTTCGGGTGTTCTTTGATCATCACCTGCAGAGCGTCTTCCGCGCGGCTGGCGAGCACCACTTCAAAGTTGCGCGCCTGAAGTGTCCGCATCAGACTGACGAGCTGATTCTTATCCGGCTCGACGATCAGGATACGCGCTTTCGGCTTCACACCTTTTTTTGCTTCCTGCACCGAAAGCTCGATGGAAGCATGTTCCTCGTTGGTGATCCCGTAGCGCCGGCGCATCATATCCAGCACCTGGCGTTCCATATCCGAGACAACGCCGTCCTTCCACGATAATTTCAATGCATCAACATAGCACTTCAGTTTTACTTTCCGTTCGATTGCAGTGTGTTCTTCCAGAGTAATATTGAAGACTTCACGCACACCGGCGAGTTCTGCCTCTTCTTCCGGCGTCACTTTGCCGTCGAACCAGACTTCCTTCATCATCTCTTCATACATCATCAAACTTCCACGCTCCATGTCGATGACGACCTCCGCACCCTCAACGACCGGCTTCTTCTCGATCGCTTCCTTAAAGACCTTCCGGCCGATCTGTTCCTGCTCCATGATCAGCTGTTCGATCCTGTCCGAATACGCCTTGGCGAAATGGTTCCCCGGATCGATCACATACACTTCCGCGATCTTCTTCAGCGCATCCTGATACATGTGCTTTGCGATCATCTGCTCGGCTACGGAGAACATCTGCGTGATCAGTTGCATGATCTCTTCCTGCGACGGTCCCTTCGGCAGCAGATCATGCGGATTGGCGTTCTGTTTCTGGATCAGCAGGATCCGCTGCTGGAACGAACGGGCAAGAGAGTGTTTCGGATCAATGACAAGTGCTTTGCGGATCTCCTCGATCGCTCCCTCATAATTCTTTGCACGGACAAGCTCGTCCGCATAACGAAGATGCTTCGAAATGATATCGCGCTGCTGATCGGATGATATGACGGTCGGTTTCTTTCCAAACATAATACTGCTTCCCTGCTGATAACGTGCCTTAAACTATTGAAAGTCTGAAAGAAACTCAACACCTAAAATACGAACGCCGCTGTCATGCGGCGTTCCGGACAATCAAGTATTGTTCTGAAGCAATGTGATCAAAACCGGTAGCTCACGGTGAAATTCACCACTATGGAGGTGATGGACCGGTCCACCCGCGCCGAATTCGGCAGTCCAACCGCCGAATACTCATTGCGGTATGATTTCAATGTGCCGTAAGCGAATGCCGCATCGAGAACGACATTCCTCTGAAGGAAGAGTCCCGCTCCTCCGGTCAGCACCTTTTCATCGAACGCCGAAGGATCGTTCTTGTACGGCGAGGGATTCATCATATATCCTGCACGTACTTTCAGATCCGTGAACGGAACATCGAATTCCGCTCCGATCCGGATATTCGTCACCGGACGGAACACCGCCTGGAGCTGCGTATTCTTCTTTTCCAAACCGGGATTGTCGCTCCATTCGATCTGCGTCCAGTCCGTATATTCCACATCCGCAGCGATCAACAGTTCCGGCTGCAGATAGATCGATGCACCGGCGCCGAATGACCATGGGGAACTGACGCCATATTCATTGTTGGAGACCGGAGTGGAATACGTCTTCGCAGGATTGGATGTTGCCCATGATCCGCCGTTGTTATCGAAGACGCTCTCACCGTCATCCGAGTATGTCTCCTGCACTTTGATCGATGTCGGTCCTTTTGCGATGATCCCGGCGCGGAAGAGTTCCGACCGGTACATCAACCCGAGTGTGATATTGCTTCCGTTCAATTCACTGGTGATGAAGTTGTCCAGATAGAACTTGTTGAAACGCAGATAGGCGGAATCCGCAGGAAGTCCTGCCGATGTATTATTATAGATATTCCGGGTATCCTCCTCCGCGAAATTCCTGGTGTAATCATACTTTCCCGAATAGACATTCAACGAGACGCCGAGCGAGATGTTCTCCTCAATATCGATCGCACCCGCAAAGGACCATTGCCCCAGACTTCCACCTTCTTTCACTTCCCCTCGCTGGTTCACATTCTTCTGTACGGCGGAATATCCTGCAGTATTGGTGAGATAGACATTGTACGGAACATCATACGATGCCTGGGATTGATACAGCGTCGGAATGATGGAACTTTGATCATTGAATCCTTCGAACTGGACTGTGGAAGCAAAATCGGAGACCCTGTTGAATCCGAAGGCAAAGACGAGACTCCCCTGCACGGTCGGGAACGGAAAGACGAAACCGACATTGTCGAGTGCGGCGGCTGAAACATCCGAACTCTTTTTGATGCCGCGGAAGGTCGATTCGTTGGACATCCCTGTGCTGGAGATCCCCCCCATCACTTCAAGTCTTCTCATCTGTGCCAGTCCGGCCGGATTCCACACCGATGCACTGTAATCATCCGAAACGCCGATATAGGCATTTCCCATTCCAAGCGCACGCGATCCGGATCCGTTCCCTCGTCCCGAATACCGGAGGGCGTCCTCGGAGAACTGTGCTGAAGCTATTGAGTGAAGTGCAATCACTGCTACGATCGCTGCTGCAGTACGTTTCATAGATTCTCTCATTGTTTATCTCGGCCTGTTTCCGCCGTCATCACGCGATGATCCGTTGTCCCGTGTTCTGTTCGTGTTCGTTGTACCGGTGGAACTGTTCGAATCCCTGCTGCGGTCCACGGACGGAGTCTGCGCCGGCGGCGCGGCGGGAGTCACATCGCGTGTCGGAGGGGGAGCGACCGGCACGGTCGTCGTTGTATTTCCTGTGGACGGCGGCTGCGAATATGTCGGCGAGGAGATCGGTGTTCCCCGGTCTCCGTTCCTGTTTCCGTCACGTGTCGGGCCGCTGTCACGGATCTTTCCGCCATTTGTGCCGGCAGGTGCGCCATTCGTTCCGGTCGTGGTGATCGGCGGTGCCCACCAGGGATTCACCGGCGTGTACGGTCCGGGCCAGTACGGATCCGGCGAAGGAACAAGAATGATCGGATGATTTGTCACCGTGGGATTTTCCCACAGCGAAGGATTCAGCGAAATGCCGTTATGCACGGTCATCACACCCAGCTGCGAGAGTTCGTCATACCGCTCATTCAGTTCATTCACACTGTGGCAATTGACGCACGACTGATTATAATTGACCGAATAGGAGTTGTCGGCGAATGTTTTTTTGGATTGATACCGCTGCGTCTGAACGAACTCCTGCGGTGTCATCAGCTGCGTGTAACAGCCTGCTGCCGTGAATGCGAGAACAACAGCAGCAGAAATATTCCGAATGGATCTGTACTGCATATCAATCTCTCCTTCTGCCGCTGTTGGATGATGATCCTCCGCCTCCCCGTGCCGGTGCCGATTGCGGCGGAGCGGACTGCGGAGCGGGTGTATAGGAAGGACGCGAAGATTCACGCTGACGTTCGGCAGGGCGCGCGTTGTCCTGAGGAACAGATCGTTTTTGCGGCGGTGTGCTTCTGGTCTCTTCCCGTCTCGGTTTTTCAGCAGGACGCGATTCCGGTTCTACCTGTTTCCTTCTTTCGACCGGCCGAACATCTCTTTTCGGTACGGGAGCATTGGTGTTCCCTTCGTCCTCGCGTGTGCCGCGGTCCACTTTCGGTCCTTCATTCGGGCGGGTCCCTTCTGAAACACGAGTACCTTGGTCCCTCTTCTCCCACCAGGGTGTTTCCGGTGTTCTGCCGGACGGCCGTGTTGTTACCGGTTCATCAACAACCCGCGTGCGCTCTGTCGGTACTGCTGTTGCAGTGACCGGTGCCGGAGTGGTTCCGGGGATCGGTCGTGAACGTGTGTCATCCTGCGGATCCCGTGTTCCGCCGCTGTTCCTCGGACGTCCGGGGTCAGCAGTGACGACCGGAGGATTATTGCCATAACCATAGTTTCCATAACCCGGATAGTAGACCGGATAATAGACAACCACCGGTCCGTACGGATACCACGGATCATAATACGGTGAAGGATAGAGACATCCGCCGAAAGAGGGATAATAGGGTGAATAGAACGGATCATAATACCACGATGGGCGGTGATACATTCCCCAATAATAATCATTGAAATAGGAATGATAGTAGGAACCGATCCATGATGAATATGTGGGATAATAATAATTGAATGAGACTCTCATGCGCGATTGGCGGTATGAATCATCCAGATAGTAGTTATTGTTGATGATCGTGGAACCATCCTCCGCTGTCGTATCGGAATCATACGCGTATTCGCGGTCATTCCGCTCCACCGTTGCCAGCTCCGTGTAACAGCCGATGAACGGCAGTACAACGATCATCACGATGAACGTGTTCAGCACATGTTTCATAGCACACCTTTTGGGTTGTTGTCTGTTAGTATGAACAGTCAAGAGCGGGAAATCATTCCTTACAATGTACCACAAAGCCGTAAGGTTATCAATGTAGATGGAATATCAGTAGCGAAGGTTTAATAGGATAGCAGATTGTGATAGAATGACCATATAATTGTACTGAATAGAACACTAAAAGTCAAAAAACGGACCGTCATTACCGCCGAAGTCCATTGAAATTAGGACTCTTAGAAGGTCCGGACGTATTCAACCTTTAAGGTCCGATTTGCAAACGTCACGTTCTTTTGGTTTTTCACGATATTTTTCAGGTCGAATCCCAACGTCAGGCCGTTCGCCAGCGCCCATCGGAGTCCGGCGTTCAGATATCCTTTGCCCTCGCCGATCGCACGGGCGTGACTGTCGTTGAATCCGAAATCATATTCTGCAAGCAGGGACAATTCCTGACCGATCGATTTCTCGATACCGAAAAATGCATTCATGTCCTTGTCGCCGTCCTTCTTTTCCATGGACCAGTTGACACCGCCGTGGAACGAGAGGAAACCGAGCATCGAATAATTCTTGCTGGCGGTGATGAAGATGCCGCGTGATTTGATGGTGAAGCGTTCCAGCGAATCTATATATGTTTCTTTTCCCTGGGAGTCGAATCCGAAAGCAATGGCCGGCATCGCCTGACTTTCATCGAACAACCGGTATTTGATCATCACGCCGGGAAGTTTCTGCATCGTCACCGCCCCTTTGCCGATCACACCGACGCCGCCGTAGGAAATTCCAAATGTCAATCGATCCAACGCACCGGCGTAGAGACCGAACATCAGTCCGCCGTCCTGAAAGAAATTCGATTCCAGTGAGAACGCGCCGCGTTTCAGCAGACCGGCGGTCGGCGTGTCGATGATGTAACGGGGTTCGATATTGGCGGCATCACCGGCGGAATTTTGCGCGGAAACGAATGCAGCACAGAGCAGGATCGAAGCCAGAATAGATTTCACGGAAGTCCTCATGTTATGATCTTACACCAATCTAAGAATTATTCTCTTAATATGCTCCCAGGTCCCGGAGCAATTCATACTGCCAGGATTCTGAGAAATGATATCCGATGCGGAAAACCCACGCATCGCCGGACAGATCCGTACCGCCGGTGTTCGTATAATTGACGATGTTATAGCGGCATTCCAATGAAATGAAGCCGTCGCGGAACTCCTCCGTATAATACCTTCCTCCCACACCGAGATTCACATTCCAGCTGTGCACATTCACATTATCATGAGCATTTGTGCCGGAGGAGGGAATGGCGTTGAATCCGTCATATCCAATGCCGGTCAAGAGCGATATATCATAGCTCCTCTCGCGGAGCACGTCAAATCCGTACTGTCCGGCAAAATAGGTCCCGAGAAAATCGGCGGTGGATGTCGGGATCCCTTTCTTCGGAACGAGGTACGGCGAGGGTGCATCGAGGAATCTCACCGCGATCATCAGATCCAGACTGTATCCGTGTCGCATCCCTCCCATCACGAATCCGACTTCAGGATGATCTCCGAGCGCCGAGGCGTTTCCGGTCGGCATCCAATATCCTGCCGTCACACCCATATAGGTGATGAACTCCGAACGGATGTCGGTGATGATGGAATCATAGGAGGACTGCAGCGCCGCGCTCCCGGCATTGTTCCGGTTGAGCGACGGGAAGAGAGAATCGGTGCTGCCGGAATAGAATCCAAGCAGATTCGCTGCGAGAAGGGATTCGGACCGCTTCATCACGTCCGATGCCGCAACGGAAGTGAACAGGTCGAACGGATCGTTGATCTTTTCCTGATTGCGCCAGAAGATGTTTCCCGTATAGTAATCCTTCCGTTCGGGATTCTTCCTGGCGAAATCCGATTTCCGTTTGAACTGCAGAAGATTCCAGACGGTCCCTTTGCTGAACGGATATTTGTCCAGCACATTCACCTCGGCATCGAGGATCAGATTCATGCGCGTGATGACTTCGGTCTCACCGCAGTTCTTCTGCCAGTACCGAAGCAGATAACGGATGGAATCGGATTTTGATTCCTGATAATATTTGGGAATAAGGAAACGGCTGTTCTCCTCGATATCAACACAGGAGATCCGTTTCCGCGTCATCAGTCTGTCAAAATCGTCTTCCGGCTGTGCGGCAAGAAATTGGAGGGAACAGGCAAGTATGACCGTACAGAGTGCAGCTGATATTCTCACGTGGATCCTTCATCGTTTTTTATTACAGCTTCTTCCAGGAGGTCCCTTCTTTGGTATCCTCCAGTACCACACCCATCGCTTTCAGATCGTCGCGGATCTTATCGGAGAGTGCGAACTGTTTTGCTTTGCGTGCTTCATTCCTCGACACGATCAGCAGTTCGATCAGCGGTGATTCGAGTCCTTCGGAAGATGCCGCTGTTGCAGTGAGCCGGATCCCCAGTATTGTCTCTGCAGCGGAGACAAAGAATTCATCGAGCGTCACCATGAATTCGTGCGATGCATTCTGTGCATCGGAGAGCAGTTCATTCGTTTCGCGCACCAGTTCGAACAGGACGCCGACCGCTGCAGGAGCGTTGAAATCGTCGTTCATCGCTTCGAAGAAGCGTTTCTTATAATCCTTCAGCCGTTCCTTGAAGTCGACGGAACCGGTGCGGTTCTTTCCGATCTCCGTGCGGAGCCGGGCGACGGTATTCCTGAGTTTCTCCAGTCCTTTCTGCGCACCTTCCACCGCCTGTTCGCTGTAATCCAGCGTGCTGCGGTAGTGACTCTGCAGGATGAAGAAGCGGACTGTTCCGGCATCGAAGCGTGCAAAGGCATCCTTCAGCGTAGTGAAATTGCCGAGAGATTTCCCCATTTTCTGTCCGTTCACCGTCACCAGGTTATTATGCATCCAGTATTTTACGAACGGCTTTTTCGTCAGACTTTCGCTCTGCGCGATCTCGCATTCGTGATGCGGGAACTGATTGTCCATACCGCCGCCGTGGATGTCGAAGGTCTCGCCGAGATATTTCATCGACATAGCGGAACATTCGATGTGCCACCCCGGGAAACCGAGTCCCCAGGGAGAGTTCCACTGCATGATGTGGTTCGGTTCCGCCTTCTTCCACAATGCAAAATCAGCGGGATGTTTCTTTTCCGATTTCACATCCACGCGAGTTCCGCTTTCGGCATCCTCCAGTACGCGGCCGGAAAGTTTACCGTATTCTTTGTCCTGCACAACGTCAAAATAGACAGAACCATTCACTTCATACGCAAAACCGCTCTCAAGCAAACGCTGCGTCATTTCAAGCTGTTCGGGAATATGTCCGGTCGCCCGCGGTGAGATATCCGGACGCAGGACGTTCATCGCATCCATATCCTCGAAGTATTCCTTCGTGTACATCTCCACTACCTGCATCGGATGGAGCTTATCTTTCCGCGCCTGCTTCGCGATCTTATCCTCCCCTTCATCCGCATCGTCCGTCAGATGGCCGACATCGGTGATGTTCTGCACGTAGGTCACTTTGTAACCGAGATAACGCAGGTACCGGACGACCACATCGAACGAGACGTAACTTTTCGCGTGACCGAGATGGGAAAGTCCATACACCGTCGGTCCGCACACATACATGCGTACGACCCCTTCGGTGATCGGTTTGAATTCTTCTTTGGTGCGTGTGAGGGAGTTGGTTAGGAATAGAGGCATCGAGATCAGGTTTTAGGTGCTAGGTGTTGGGCATTAGTAATTAAATTTGTTTGGATAATCATGCACTCATCGCCGTAACGAAGAGATGAATGCATTGATCATTTTTTGTTCCTCTTCCAACATTGTCATTAAGTGTGCAATAGTTTCTTTTTCGAGCATTTTCAATCGTACCGCTGCAAGCATTTGCGTATCAATTTCGAAGGCGGAACCTTCTGCATATTCAAGAAACCGAATGAATGCCGGATCGGTGCCTCTGCTGCATCCTTCAGATATATTTGAAGGGATAGATATTGCTGCGCGTTGAATCTGTGATTTCAATCCATATTTTTCCTCAGAAGGCAATAACGCTGCAATCTTATATACCTCTTCAACAATATCCATCCCCTTCTGCCAAATCAGTAACTCTTTATAATTTCTCATACGAATTCTAAGGCCTATTACCTAAGACCTAACACCTATTTCAGCCCCATCAACTCTCTAGCACTCTTCATCCCCGCCTCTGTTACTTCTGCGCCGCTCATCAGTTTGGCTACTTCGCGGACCCGTTCTTCGGTCTCCAGTTTCCGCAGACGGGTGGAGGTCTTTTTGTTCGCTTCGCTCTTTTCCACTGCAAAATGCGTGTCGGCCAGTCCGGCTATCTGCGGAAGATGCGTGATGGCAACCACCTGATGATGTGCCGATAATTTTTTCAAGCTGAGTCCGACCGCTTGCCCGATCCTTCCGCTCACTCCGGTATCGATCTCATCGAAAATGAGGAGCGGAGTCTTGTCGGAACTGGCGAGCGCCCCTTTCAGCGCAAGCATGATGCGGGAAACCTCTCCGCCGGAGGCGACCTTCACGAGCGGCTTCGGATCTTCACCGACGTTGGTGGAGATGAAGAATTCAACCTGATCTACACCTTTGGATGTCGCCTCGAACAATTGATTCCCCACCTTCACTGCAAGCATATTGGCTGACGGATCGACCGTCCTCTGCTGGATGGTCGTCACGAACTGAGCTTTCGGAATTCCGAGTTCGCCGATGGAGGAAAGTATCGCTTTCTCCAGTTTCTTCGATGACTCTTTCCGTTTCGCGGTGATAACCGACGCTTTTTCGCCGCACTCTTTTCTCACTGCATCGATCTGTTTCTCCAGTTTTGCGATCTCTTCTTCGAAATTCTCCGCGAATTTGAACTCGTCACCGATCTTCTTCCGGAATTCGATGAGCAGGTCGATCGTGCCGCCGTATTTCTTTTTTAACAGAGACAATGCGCCGAGCCGTTCGCGGATCTCCTCCAGCCGTTCGGGATTGAACTCGATCCTTGATGCATAACTCTGCACCTGTTTGGAAAGTTCATCCACGATCACTTCGGCGGAACGTGCATCGGTCACTGATTCGGCGAAGCTCTTGTCGATCTCGGAGAGCTGTTCCACCATCTTCCGCGCTTTCACCAGACTGTCCCGGACGGAATTCTCTGCTTCATATAATAGAGCGTGAATACCGTTTGTCAATTCACTCAGTTTTTCCGAATTCTCCAGGATCTTCAGTTCGGATTCTAAAGTATCTTCTTCACTCGGCTGCGGGTTGACAGCATCGATCTCTTTGATCTGGAATTCGTAGAGTGATTTTTTCGCCTTCAGCTGATCTTCCTGCTGCTGCAGCTCTTTCTTTTTCGATGTCAGTTCTGCCAGCGAACGATAGACCTGCTGATATGCGGCGATCTCTTTTTCATATCCGCCGAAATCATCGAGAAAATCGATATGTGTTTCGGGTCTCAGTAAGGATTGATGCTCATGCTGTCCGTGAAGATCCACAAGCGCATCACCGATCTCTTTTAATAGAGCAACGGAGACGGGAGAATCGTTCACAAAACAGCGGCTTTGTCCTTTGTTCGTTATTTCACGGCGGATGATCAGTTCATCGGCGAGGTCGTTCTCGCTGGTGCGGAGGATCTCCGCAACACGGTCATTATCCTTCACGTCGAACAGACCTTCGACAACGGCTTTTTCCGCGCCGGTGCGGATCATTTCGGTGCTGGCACGTTCGCCGAGCAGCAGTCCGAGCGCGTCGATGAGGATGGATTTACCGGCACCGGTCTCGCCGGTGATGATGGTGAGACCTTTGGACCATTCAACGGAGATCTCTTCGATGAGAGCGTAATTTTTGATGAGAAGATTTTTCAGCATATGGAGTTAAGATACGCTTAAAGGGAGAGAGTTTCAATACAGAATGATGGCGTTTGGGGGTGTTTTGAACGGGAAAAGCGATGATTTTCACGCTCGCTGGAGTGACGGTCAGCTTTAAAAGAACAAACCCGAGTGATGAGCTCGGGTTCGTTTCTTTCATCTGAGAATCTGTTGTTCATTGCTATTTTAAAATGACCATTTTCTTAGTCTCAACGAAATTTCCGGAGGTCAGCCGGTACATATAGATACCGCTTGCCAACCTGGAAGCGTCCATCGATACGGAATAATTTCCTGCCGTATGCTGTTCGTTCACAAGATTCATCACTTCTTTTCCCAGCAGATCATATACTGACAATCGGACGTGTGCCGACGCAGGGACAGAATACTCGATGTTTGTGGTTGGATTGAACGGATTGGGATAATTTTGCTTCAATGAGTATTCTAACGGCACCATAGTATTTTGCGCCGTCACGCCCAGCACCGACTGCGGATCGAATGCCATTGCTTTCAGATTCTTGATTCCGGTAGAACCAATCACCGTTGCTGCTCCGGTGGAAGTATCGATGCGGATAAAGTACGACATCGTGGAGGCGGATGTGTCCGCCAGACCGTACAACCGTCCGGCCGGATCGAAGGCGAGATCATTCACCCGCTTGCCGAAGTTCGTAAGACCGACGCGCCGGATGGTCTTTGATATCGGATCGGCAGTGTAGAGGACGTTGGTGGTGTCTCCGGAGTAGATCTGGAAGAGGAGCGAGAACCAGAACGTTCCGGAAACGGGATGCCGCGCGAGTCCATTCACGCGAAATCCCGTCGAGAATGCTGCAACTGTATCGACTCTGCTTCGGACGTAGTTGACCCTTCCGATATATCCCGTTCCGCCAAAATACACGGTCGTATCATTGCGGTAGACCATCCCCTTGCTCATCGACGCGATGGAATACGGAGGATCGTTATACGGCACAAAGGTCAGATTGCCTGTACTCAACCGCACCAGTCCGTTATTCAATCCGATCAATTCTTTCGTCACGGGATTGACCGCAATATTGGCAGGGGCGAACGGCAGCTGAGACTTGAGTGCCGCCAGACCGTTCGAGGAGTTGACGGTATAGAGATTTGTCCCTTCAACGGCATATAATGTTCCCGGGACCGCCGGAACAATATCGACTCCCTCGCCGCTGAGCGGGATCGAGACCGAGAGATAGGACGAATCATTGGTGGAGAGCCGGAGAGTGTCCAGAATGATACCGCTCTGAAGCGGGTAAAAGGTTATTTTCACTGCAAACGATTTTCCGGACAGGATCTTCAGACTGTTCCCCGCCGGTGCAGTGACTTTATATGACGGAGATTTCAAGGTTCCCAACTGGACTAGGAGGGTATCACTCCCGAAGTTACTCAGAACGGTAGAGAGTGTTTCCGCCTGCTGCTGGATCTGCCGTTTCTTCCAGTTCAGACCGGGCTTTTCGGTGTACAATCTTGCACCGGACGCCGGAGGAGGGATCACCTGCGGCGCGAAGTTCTCTTTATAATACTCATGCAGCTCGGCGACATACTTTTTGAATTTTGTAACGCTGGAGAGTCTTCCGGTATCCTGTGCGATCACATACGCCCAGACGACCTCCTGCGTATCACCTTGTGCCAACGTGAACGGTCCGCTTGAGAGGAGGCTTTTTGCATCGCCGGGATTCTTTCCGGATGCCGTTTGAGTCCAGCCTGAACCGGCGCCGTTGTTTGCAACGGGATCTCCCGGATAGATAAAACGGGAAACTTTGCTCGTGATCGGATCTACATACGGATTCCCTCTCATAGCATTGTTGCTTCCCACTAATCCGACAGAGTAATTAAATGCTCCCTGCGCAAATAACGGGGATCCGAGCGGCGGGTCTGCATACATCGGATCACCGCCGAAGAATACCGTATGGGCGTACGGCCGAAGGTTCACGGAGCCCGCACGCTTTTTCCCTTCGTACCGGGCAGTATCGGAGGGATTGTTGGTCTTGACCATCGGTCCCTGAAGAAGCACAAATCCGCCTGCGGGGGGAAACGTTCCATATCCCGAACTGCCGGCATCATTATCGTCGCCGTTATAATAGTAGCCGGCTGCCAGTAGCGTATCCACTCCCACCAGATCATCATTGGCGTCACCAAGATCGGTATCGCTCCAATACGAGATAAAGACACTGTCGTAATCCGCATCGCTTTTGTTGATGATCTTGTACCGCATGATCACCGTATTGCCGAGTACGCCGGAACGGTCATAACCGAAGAACGAGGATTGTACTTCTATTCCCATCGGCTGTGTGACGCCGGTATTTTTGTGGGTCACATAGTCGGCATCATTGGCGACGGTCCACAACAGCTGATCTCCCCATTTCAGCGGGTCGTCGATCCCTTTCTCCCACGATCCATTTCCGTTCACGTCCACGAACGGTGCACCGAGATGCGCCGGCCACTGATCATAATCTGTATTCCCGCCGTTCAGCACATCGCCTTTGTTGATCTTATAGACATGATAGAGCTGATCGGCAGAATTGTCTGCAGTGGAAACATTGGTGGAAGTATTGAATGTTGAAAGGATCTTTCCCGGCTGATACTCCGAACTGTACATCATTAACGCAGTACGGAGTGCGCTCGAGGGCCGATGTTTTCCTACAACCCATAGTCCGGACGAATACACCGGTCTCCTGTTGGACCCTTTCGGCCACTCGAGTCCGGAGGAATTGGTCTGACGGTAATCGCCAAAGACCCCGTCATTCGATATCGTAGCATTCAGACTGTTGGCGGAAAAATTCCGGAAGAGGAGCGTCTGGATATTTGTCGGACTGTCTGATTGATTCTTTTGTGCGAAGATTGTCGGAAGAAGAGAAAGTGTGATGATCAGAAGACGAAGGGATGTTCTCATCGTTTTCATAGGATGCTCCTTTCGGAATGTGACGTACATTTCCGTCAATAATGTACTCATCCGGTCAGACTCAGACAATCATCCGTCGTGAAAAAAATTAATGCTGCAGAAGGTTAAAAACAGGACAATTTTGTCTTTACCGGAAAACAGTAATGAATACGCTCTTCCGGCGATGAACACCGAGCAGTTATTCGGCGATATTGATCTCGGGAATATCCCCGAGCATGCCGTAATAGAAAGCCATGCGGAAGAATTCTTCCAGGGAGACTTTGGAGAGTTCGTCGAAACCGTAGGCGAAATGGGAAAGGTAATTCTGAATGAGATCGGCGGATTGATTGGTCTCGGCAGCGATACTGTTCGCAACGGACTCGAGGGAGTTACGTCCGGCCTCCTGAGAAGCGGTCAATTGAGCACTGAGCTCTTTGGAAAATGTATCGGTCCGTCCGATGCACATCGTGTGAACGAACGGAAGTTCGGTGATATCGGACCATTCATCCACGACATCAATGAAAGGATGTTCGCTCTGCATGGTCAGCAGTGCATCGCCGGTCACGAGGGCGCAGTCCGCTTTCGCCAGCATCTCATCCACCGAGCCGATGACCGGTACGATCGCCGGCTCGGAATCATATTTCTCCCCGAGCACGATGCGTGTCAGAACAACATCCGTCGCCGAGACGGTGCCTACGGCAAGAGTTTTGATCAATGCGAGATTCTTGCGAAGATAGAGACGTGCAACATTGCTGTATCCGGAGGATGATACGCCGAGTCCGGGATAGATGATCATATCCGAACTGTTCTGCGCATAATCCACCGGCGCGACGAATGCCGCAGTACGCTCATTGCTCATGAGTGCATCGATATGCACGGCAGGTGTATCAAACAAAAGTTCCCCCGGAAATCCGGAGGAACCTTTGATCGTTCGATACAACGGCTGAGTGTAGAGCTCGCGAATTGCCCCTAATCGGACAATCGAACTCACTGGTTCGCGCCTGTTTTCTGGCGGATCTGTTTTGCGGCAAGACCGCGCAGGTAATACATTTTTGCACGGCGTGTGTGTCCTTCTTTCACCCGTTCGATCTTTGCGATTCGCGGTGAGTGGAGCGGGAAAATTCTTTCCACTCCGACACCATCCGAGATCTTCCGCACGGTGAATGTTGCACCCATGCCTTCTCCGCGGCGGCCGATCACAATACCCTGATACTGCTGGATACGTTCCTTGTCGCCTTCAACAACGCGCACATGCACGTTCAATGAGTCGCCCACTTTGAAATCCGGGATGTCGGATTTCACGAATGCTGCTTCCACTAATTTGATCTTGTCCATAACCTACCTCGTTGATTTGTCCCGCACTGCGGGACGATGATTGAATAATGTATTTTTATTTTTTCAATTTTCACTTTGCCCCGGAATTAATTCCGGGGGTTCATAATTATAAGAGGTCTTTGCGCCGCTGCTGGGTCTTCATCGTGCGCTGTTTCTCTTTCCACTTCGCCACTTCTTTATGATTCCCGCCGATCAGCACTTCCGGCACTTTCATTCCCCGGAATTCAGGCGGACGCGTGTAGCTCGGTGCATCGAGCATGCCGTCCTGGAATGAATCGGTCAGCGCCGATTCCCCGTCCCCGATCGCTCCCGGTATCAGCCGGATCACCGCATCGCTGATCACCATCGCCGCCAGCTCGCCTCCCGTCAGCACATAATCCCCGATGGAGATCTCTTTCGTCACCAGAATATCCCTTACCCGCTGATCGATCCCTTTGTAGTGACCGCAGAGGATGATCATATTCTTCTTCAGGGAGAGATCGTTCGCCATTTTCTGGGTGAACTTCTCGCCGTCCGCCGTCACATAGATGATCTCATCGTAGGTCCGTTCGGACTGAAGCTTCTCCACACACTCAAAGATCGGCTCCGGCTTCAGGATCATTCCTGATCCGCCTCCGTACGGAGGAAGATCGATGATCTTATGCTTATCGTGCGCGTAGGACCGAAGATCGTGCACAGCGATCTCCGCCAAACCGTTCTGCTGCGCACGTTTGAGAATGCTTTCCGACAGCGGACTCTTCAACAACTGAGGGACCGCTGAAATGATATCGATTCTCATAGACCTCTCACAACATCTCGCCGTGGAACAATCCATCCGGCGGACGAACAACAATTTCTTTCTTCACCACATCCACATTCAGCACGAATTCCCGGACCGCAGGGAGCATCACATCCCCCTTCTTCGTCCGTATCGTGTAGATCATCTGTGCAGGATAGGCATCGACCGATGTGATCGTGCCGTATGTCTTTCCCCCTTCACTCACCACTGAGCAGCCGATCAGTTCATCGATATAGAACTTATCCTTCGGCAGCACCTTCCTTTGCGTCTCTTCAACGAACAAGTACTGACCCCGCATCAGGTCCGCCGCTGTTTTGTCATCCACACCGCGGAGCTTGATGTAGATCTCGTCACCGCGCATCTTTGCCGACTCGATCTCGCAGGGAGCAGCGATGTTCTCGTTCCCTCCAAGAAGCACCTGATCCAGCTGCAGAAGTTCATCGAGCGTCCGTGAGAACGATTCGATCTTCAATTCGCCTTTCAGGCCGAACGATTTCCGTATCTGTGCAACCGCACGGAGCGGCATCGGATTCTGTTTAGTCTTCAACTTCGAGGATCGCCCTTTTCCCTGTTTTCGCGGCTACCGCGGAGAGCAGAACACGGATCGACTGAGCCGTGCGTCCCTGCTTCCCGATGATCTTGCCGATATCGGCCTGTGCCACTTTGATCTTAAAGATAACCTTGTTGTCCTTCTCTTCTTCCGTGATCTGAACTGCATCGGGGGTGTCAACAAGCTGCTTCGCAACATATTCAAGGAATTGACGCATTGCTGCCTCCATGTCTTGTGTGTGAAGTCGATGTTATCGATAGAACAGAAGCCGGCAACAGCCTGATTATGCCTGTGCCGGAGCTTCTGCTGCCGGGGCTGCCGGAGCTGATGCCTTCTTCTTTGCCGCTTTGCGGCGCGCTTTTTTCGCGAGTTCTTTTTCGCGTTTCAGCGGCTGCGATGCGGACCATTTTTCGAATTCCGCGGTGATGGTCGCTGCATCTTTCCCTTTTTTCTTCAAGGTCCATTTCAGCATGATCCCCAGACGGCTGAACAGATTCTTCACCGTGTCGGTCGGTGTTGCGCCGACGCCGAGCCAGTACATCACGCGCGATTCTTTCACCGTAACGGTGGCGGGATCGGTGCTGGGATTGTACTGTCCGAGTCTTTCAAGGAAACGTCCGTCACGTTTGTAACGGGAATCTGCTGCGACGATGCGGTAGACCGGCTGTTTCTTTTTGCCGCCGCGCTGTAATCTGATTTTTACTGCCACTGTGGTACTCCTTTTTACTGCTGGTTAATGTATTATTATTTCTTTTTTTTTATTTCAACAATTGTCTATCGTCCGAACCGCTGTCCCATCATCTTTGCGATACTCTTCCCTTTGGAGAAGTTCCGCATCATCTTCTGCATCTCGGTGAACTGGTTCAGCAGTTTGTTCACTTCCTGAATGGAGGTCCCGCTGCCGTTCGCGATCCTCTTTCTCCGCGATCCGTTCAGGATGGAAGGATTGTTCCGCTCCTCTTTCGTCATCGAAAGGATGATCGCTTCCACATACTTCAGTTCCTTGTCATCCACATCGTTCAGGTTGCCGAGCTTCGCCGCGCCGGGGATCATGGACATCACCTGCGAGAGCGGACCCATCTTCTTGATCTGCTGCAGCTGTTCGTAGAAATCCTGCAGCGTGAACTGCGCGCTGATCAGTTTCTCCTGGAGCTTCTCCTGCTGTTTCTGATCGAACGTCTGCTGCGCCTTCTCCACCAGCGACACGATATCGCCCATGCCGAGGATCCGCGATGCCATGCGGTCCGGATGGAACTGCTCGAGCGCATCCATCTTCTCGCCGACGCCGACGAACTTGATCGGTTTGCCGACAACGCTGCGGATAGAGAGCGCGGCGCCGCCGCGTGTATCACCGTCCAATTTCGTCAGGACGATACCGTCGTAATCCAAACGGTCGTGGAACGCTTTTGCGGTGTTCACCGCATCCTGGCCGATCATCGCATCGACGACGAACAGGATCTCATGCGGCTTCACGGCGGATTTGATGTCCGCCACTTCCTTCATCATCTCCTCGTCGATCGCCAAACGGCCGGCGGTATCGATGATGACCACATCGCGTGCATTCTCTTTGGCGAACGGGATCGCCTTCTTTGCGATCTCCAGCGCCGTGATCGTTCTGTTGCTGAACACCGGCACATCAATCTGCTGACCGAGTGCGATCAACTGATCGATAGCGGCGGGACGATACGTATCCGCTGCTACGAGGAGTGGGAATTTCCCTTTGCTCTTGAGATAATTCGCCAGTTTACCGCTGAAGGTCGTCTTA
This sequence comes from Synechococcus sp. UW140, assembly GCA_943364975.1. GTDB lineage: Bacteria > Bacteroidota > Ignavibacteria > UBA10030 > UBA8401 > UBA8401. Next base: position 28,679 of record CALRIY020000011.1, on the reverse strand, counting down.
CCCGAACCCTGCAGACCGGCCACCATGATGACGGAGGGAATGTCGGAAGAGATCGTGATCTCCGCCTTCGCCGTCCCCATCAGTTCCACCAGCTCGTCGTAGATGATCTTGATGATCAGCTGACCCGGCGCAACATTGGTGATGACTTCCTGGCCGACCGCTTTCTTCTGGACACTCTCCATGAAGCTCTTCACAACACCGAAATTCACATCGGCATCGAGAAGCACTTTCCGGACCTCGCTCAGCGCTTCGGCCGTATTCTCCTCGGAGATACGGTGCTGGCCGCGAAGTTTCTTGAGGGCGCCGTCTAATTTTTCACTTAGGGATTCAAACATCGAACAGCAATTGAAAATTGAAAATTGAAAATGGACAATTTTATATCATCCATGAAACCGAACGGCCGCTGACAGCGGACGGTCCGGCAATACTCTTTAGCTTGCCTTCTTCAGCGCTTCGGCGCCGGCGACGATCTCGAGCAGTTCCTTCGTGATGGCTGCCTGACGCGCTTTGTTGTACGTCAGCTGGAGCACTTTGATCAGGTCGCGTGCATTCGTCGACGCATTTTCCATTGCGGACATCCGTGCGCCGTGTTCCGCCGCATTCGAATCGAGCAGAACGCGCCAGACCTGGAAATTGAGATGCTTCGGCACGAGTGCGGAAACGATCTCATCGCTGGTCGGTTCGAAGATATAATCCGTCGCCTGAGCTTTCGTGTCCGCGGATTGCTGCTGAACGACCGGCAGGAACTGGCCGATGGTCAATTTTTGCTGGACCGCATTCTTGAACTCGTTGGAGATGATCTCGACCTTGTCGTATTCCCCTTTGATGAATCCTTCCACCACTTCACTCACAATGGTCTTCGCGGTATTGAAATTCATCTGATTATAGACGCCGACATGTTTGGAGATCACTTCGTATTCACGCTTGCTGAAGAAATCATATCCTTTTTTACCGACGCAGATCAGTTTCACTTTTCCCGCTTTGTTCATCTCGGCGTAGTTCGTCTTGATATGATTCACCGCCGCTTTGATGATGTTGCTGTTGAACGCACCGCACAGTCCCCGGTCCGCCGTGACGATGACGATCGCAACCGCCTTCACTTCACGTGCTTCGAACTGGGGATACTTCGTCACATCCACCTGGCCGGAAAGATAGGAAAGGAGTTCCTGCATCTTCCGGGCGTAAGGACGCGCGGCGATGATCGCATCGGTTGCGCGGCGCAATTTTGCCGCTGCGACCATCTTCATCGCTTTGGTGATCTTCTGTGTACTTTTTACGCCGCTGATCCGCTGGCGTATCTCTCGTAACGTTGCCATAAGGATTACGCCGCTTTGAACGTTGTCATGAATTCTTTGGTGATGGACTGGATCTGTTTGATGATGTCATCGGACAGATCTTTCTTTTCCGCGATGGACGAGAGAAGCGCTTTGTGCTTCAGGTCGAGCATCTGCAGGAATTCCTTCTCGAACTGCTGCACTTTATCCACCGGCAGTTCATCGAGGAATCCGTTCGTGCCGAGATAGATCATCACGATCTGTCTTTCAACCGGAAGCGGAACATACTGTCCCTGCTTCAACAATTCCACCAGACGCGCGCCGCGGCGGAGCTGCTGCTGCGTCGATTTGTCCAGATCCGAACCGAATTTTGCGAACGCTTCCAGTTCGCGGTACTGTGCGAGTTCCAGACGGAGACGTCCGGCAACTTTTTTCATCGCTTTGATCTGAGCGTTACCGCCCACGCGCGATACCGAGATACCGACGTTGATGGCAGGACGGACACCGGCGTTGAACAGGTTCGGTTCAAGATAGATCTGACCGTCTGTAATAGAGATCACGTTCGTCGGGATGTATGCGGAAACGTCGCCTGCCTGTGTTTCGATGATCGGCAGTGCAGTGAGACTTCCTCCTCCTTCTTCATCGCTCAGTTTGGAAGCGCGTTCCAGCAGGCGGGAGTGGAGATAGAACACGTCGCCGGGATATGCTTCGCGTCCGGGCGGACGGCGGAGGAGCAACGAGACCTGGCGGTATGCCGCGGCCTGCTTTGAAAGATCGTCATACACCACCAGAGCGTCGCGGCCACTGTCGCGGAAGAACTCGCCGAGGGTCGCACCGGAATAGGGAGCGACGAACTGCATCGGAGCCGGATCGCTTGCATTTGCAGCGATGACGGTCGTGTACGGCATTGCTCCTTCTTCTTCGAGCTTGCCCACGACCTGCGCTACAGTCGAACCTTTTTGTCCGACAGCCACATAGATACAATAGACAGGTTTGATCCCCTGCTTCTTCGCTTCTTCGGTGTGCGTATACTTTTGATTGATGATCGCATCCAATGCAACGGCGGTCTTACCGGTCTGACGGTCGCCGATGATCAGCTGACGCTGTCCGCGTCCGATCGGGATCATACCGTCAACGGATTTCAGTCCGGTCTGCAGAGCCACCTTCACCGGTGCGCGCTGGATGACGCCGAGCGCTTTCCGTTCGATCGGGGAGAACTTGTCTGTTTTGATGGGACCGCGTCCGTCGATCGGCTGACCGAGCGGATTGATGACGCGTCCGAGCATCGCTTCGCCCACAGGCATGGAAGCAACGCGGTTCGTCCGTTTCACCGTGTCTCCTTCTTTGATCTTCGTGTCATCGCCGAACAGGATACAACCGACGTTGTCCTCTTCAAGATTGAGCACCATGCCGAACACATCGTTCGGGAATTCGACGAGCTCGCCGGCCATCACTTTGGAAAGGCCGTACACACGGGCGATACCGTCACCCACCTGGAGAACGGTTCCGACATCGTACACATCAACTTCTTTTTCGTATCCGGCTAATTGTTTGCGGAGTATCGCGGTTATTTCATCAGGACGAACTTCAGCCATTGTTGTTGTTCCTTATCAATTATTGAACGAACCTTGTTTTAATTTCAATTTCAAAATTTCCAGCTGGCGCTTCACGCTGCCGTCGAGCACGGTGTCGCCGACGCGCGCAATGAATCCGCCTTTGATCGATGTGTCCAGACTGAAGGTGATCTCGACCTTCTTCTTGGTCATCGCTTCCAATTGTTTTGCCAGATCCTTCTCCTGTTTGGCGGAGAATTCCACGCTCGTCTTCACATCCACCCGCACAATCCCCAGCTGAACATCGCGCAGTACGAAATACTGCGTCAGGATCTCCCCGAGTACGTTCTCACGCCCTTTCACGACGATCTCCGTCAAAAAGCCGAGGACGGTCTCGCTGATCTTCTTCTTGAAGATATCGCGGAGGACCGACTGTTTCTTCTCTTTCGGCACGACGGGGCTTGCCAGCACCATGCGGAGTTCGCGCGATGCTTCAACGGCGTTCTTCACGATCATCAGATCGTCCGCGATCGTACCGGATTTCTTCTGTTCATTGGTCAGCTCCATCAAAGCGGAAGCGTACCGTGTTGCGACTCGTAGGTTGCTCATTAGTTCTTCTGTAATTGTTGGAGCACTTTGTCGACCATCTTCTTCTGTTTGGCGCCGTCGAGCGATTCATCGAGGATCTTCTCTGCGACGGTGATGGAGAGTTCCGCCACTTCCGAACGGAGCTGCGACATCGCGGCATCCTTCTCGCGGGAGATCTCATCCTTCGCCTGTTCGAGCATCTTCTTTGCGCTCTCGTTCGCTTTGGCGACGATGTCATTCTTCAATTGTTCCGCCATGGCGCGGCCTTCAGCAATGAGGCGGGCAGTTTCATTGCTCGCTTTATCCATTGCGATCTGATTCTCTTTCATCATCCGCTCGGCATCCTTCTTCGCTTCTTCCGCTTTCTTCAGTGCGTCGGCGATCTCATGTTCGCGCGCCTGCAGGGCCTGGAGGATCGGCTTCCAGGCAAATTTTCCGAGGACGACCACCAGCAATGCGAAGGTGATCATGGTCCAAATGATTAATCCGGGATTGATATCTAACATAGGATTCTCTGATTCTCTGAATGAATGCGGGACGGGTCAACCCCGTCCCGCTGGTAAATTACTTCGTTGCCAGGATGATGCAGATAGCGAGTGCGAAGAATGTTGCACCTTCGATCAGCGCTGCTGCGATCAGCATCGATGTACGAACCTGACCGGCTGCTTCCGGCTGACGTCCGCTTGCTTCCATTGCTGCCGCTGCAAGCTTACCGATACCGAGACCTGCGCCGATGATCGAAACGCCGGCACCGATTCCTGCTGCTAAGTATCCAAGACCGAGTGATTCCATTGTTGTATCTCCTGTTAGATGTGTTGTAGATTATTGATGTATGTAGTTATTGTATTAATGTTCATGACCATGGGATTCCGCCGGCATGCCGAGTCCCATGAAGAGCGACGTCAGCATCGTGAAGATGTATGCCTGCAGGAACGCAACGAATAATTCCAGCATGTAGATCCCGAGCGCAAACGCGATCGATACCGGCGCCACCGCCAGCGATTGGAACACAAAGATCAAACCGATCAGCGCCAGGATCACGATATGACCGCCGGTCATATTCGCGAAAAGACGGATGCAGAGAGCGAACGGTTTGGTGAAAAGTCCGAGCACTTCGATCGGGATCATGATCGGCCAGAGCGCCCAATGGACGCCGCCGGTCAAGTGGGCGAGATAATGCCCGAATCCCTGAGCGCGGATGGCGGAGATCTGGATCATAAAGAATGCGATGACCGCCAGACCTGCTGTGACACTCACATTGCCCGTTGCCGAAGCACCGTACGGAATAAGACCGAGAAGATTCATCACAAGGATGAAGAAGAAATTTGTGAGCAGGTACGGAAGATATTTCAATCCCGCTTTCCCCATATTCGGCACGACGATCTCGTCCCGCACGAACAGCACGAACACCTCTACCAGATTCCCGAGTCCTTTCGGCACCCTGTTCTTCAGATTCTTGCGGGCGACGAGCGTCAATGTCACGATCAGGATCAGAGCTGCCAGCCACAGGAAGACGACATGCTTGGTCAGCGACAGATCCATACCGAACAGATGCAGCTGGGGAAGTTCCAGTCCGTGTTTGGACGGATCGGCATTGTGATAGAAGGGAAGTTCCAGGAATCTGCTGTCATAAATATGATGGAGCAGCTGAGTGAACAGATTTTCTTCGCCGCCGTGCGCAGAAGCCGCCGCATGGGCGGACGTATCGGCGACCGCGTGAGCGGTATCCGCAGCTGCGTGATGCACATTCTTTTCCGATAAGAGGATCCAAGAGAACACGTTGTACCTGTAATGACTTGATTAAGAGTTCTGAATTTTTTTATGGATGTAGAGGACTTCCAATGTCAAAAAGACCACATACATCACGAACAGCGAACCGACCAGAGCAATGGAATGGAACTTCAGCAGGCCGATGAAGATCAGCAGCAATCCCACCATCACGAACAGCCGCACGGCGATCCCGCCCATCACGATCTGAATGAATGCCGTATAGGACCTGTTCAGAGAGAACTGGATCACAACGAAACCCATCAGGATATTCACCACGCTCAATCCCACTCCCGCGATCACTCCCTGCCTCACCACTGCGTCCGCATACTGCAGGAGCGGATACGTTCCGGCCCCGCCGACCACCAAGAGCACGATCAGGATCTGTTTCAACAATGTCAGATCAAATTTTTGTGCGTCGCTCATCGTCCTCTTTTTTGCTGAGTGCGGTCACTTCACGGAAGAAGTGGATCATCCCGCCGGTGAATCCGATCACGATCCCTGCCACCATCAGCCACGGTTTCGTTCCGAGCGCATCATCCGCATATTTGCCGACGAAAAGGAACATCACCACTGCCGCTGCGATCTGGATCCCCAGCGTCATGTACGGCGCCGCGGTCTGCATCAACTCGCCGAATTTTTTCTCTTCATTCATCGTCGAAGAGATCCTGTCGCATTAATAATTCTGACCCGCCGGACGGTTCTCCGTCATCGTCACTTTACCGTCGAACACTGCACCTTCATCGATCACCAGTTTGGATGCCTTCACATCTCCCCGCACGACCGCTTTCCCTTCCAGCACCAGCTTCTCGACCGATGTGATATTCCCTTTCACTTTTCCGCCGATGGTGATGTTCTTCCCTGCAATAGTCGCTTCGACCTCACCGGTCACACCGACCGCCAGATTCTCCGCCGCATGGATCTCGCCGGTCACTTTGCCGTCGATACGGAGACTCCCTTGTGTCCTGATCTTTCCTTCAACGGTCGTACCCGCGCCGATGAGATTCAAATTCTTTACCGAAGTATTCTCTGCCATTACAGTTCGCTCGCAATCAGATAATCATTGGGGTTCCGTGGTTTTCCGTTGTTCCAAACTTCAAAATGCAGATGCGGACCAAAACTTGTTCTTCCCGAATTTCCCAACAGTGCGATCGGCTCTCCGCGCTTGACAAATTCCCCGACCGATTTCAGCACGCTTTGATTGTGCTTGTAGATCGTCAGGAATCCTCCTCCGTGCGACAGCATGATCGTATGTCCGTCATCCGCCGTGTATCCCGAGAACACAACATATCCGTCCGCCGCCGCTATGATCAACGATCCGATCTTCCCTGCATAATCGATCCCGAGATGTCCTTTTTCCGACTCGAACCGTCGAGACACATATCCCACCGCCGGAGTGATGATCGGAAACTCCGCGCGGAACGGCTGCTCTTCCTTCACTGCTGCTGTGACCGGAACGGTCTGCAGCGGAGCCGTCTGTGTGGTGACAACCGTCTGAGCCGATGTCTGCGGAGCATTCTCCTGAACCGATGGAACGCTCTGCACACCCGACACAGCACGATCATTTTCCGACAACAAGGTCTGCACAGCATCGACATCGAACGTACTGTCGGCCGGCAGATGCTGCTGCCCTAACGCATTGCGAAGTTTATTATTGTATTCCCGAAGAACGAGTACATCGCTTGAAAGTCTGTTCAGCCGTTTCTGGACATCGAACAGTTCACGACCGTACCGCTGCTGTAACTGTTCTTCCGACATTGGAAGGAGCAAACCTGCCGGTGTATAGATGATCGCCGCTACCGTCAGCGAAGCGATGAGTGAAACTATTCCTACACAGGTCAGTGCTATCGTCAATACAGAGGCTTTGTAGGATCGTGTCGAACCGGTATCTCCCTGCGGGATCACCACAATCTCAAACGCGCGTTCTTTGGTTGAGTGATGATCTCGCTCAGATGGCATTCGCTCTCCCACAAAGCATGTGACTTGATACTAAATTGGACTACAAATGTAAAAAAAAAGTGCCTAAGATGCAACGAATTTTTGAACGGGAAGCGACGGCAAGTTATTGTCCGTGAAGATGTTGCCGTACTTTTGCAAGAATGGAATCGTGTATATTTTGCTTGAAATTATTGCGGGAAAAGCGGAGCGAGTGCTGCCGGATCTCTGCGGGATTAAATTTGATTAATGACGCCCGATCGACGGCGGATTGAAGGGATGGGGCGGTCTGTTCGTTGAAAAAGACACCTGTTCTGTCGGCGATGATTGTTTCCAGCGCACCCCCTTTACCGAACGCGATCACCGGTTTGCCGCTTGCCTGTGCTTCCAGAGGGACAATGCCGAAGTCCTCCACTCCGGGAAAGATCAGCGCAGTACATTTTGCGTATAATTGAGCAAGCTGCTCATCGGTCTGCCAGCCGAGGAATTCGATGTTGGACTTCGCCATTCCCTTCAGTTTTGCTGTTTCAGGACCGGTGCCGGCGATCATGAGTCTCTTTCCGTTGGCATTAAATGCCTCCACGGCAAGATCGACTCTTTTATATGGTACAAGAGCGCTGACGATCAGATAGAAGTCCTCAGAAACGGTCGAAAGAAGGAATTGTTCCGTGTCGACCGGAGGATAGATCATTTCCGCTTCGCGGTGATAATGCCGCTTGATGCGCCCGCGCACCTCTTCCGAAATGGCGATGAAATGCGTTACATGCGAGGATGTCCTCACATCCCACCACCGCAGCAGCGGTGCGATCACTTTCATTGCCAACCGCGTGGCGAAACCCGCCTGTCCTTTTCCGAAATACTGATCGTACATATCCCACACATACCGCATCGGTGTGAAACAGTAACAGATATGGAGCGCGTCCGGACGGACCTTCGCATTCTTCACAACCGCATGACTCGTGGAGATGACAAGGTCGAATTCGGAGAAATCCATCTGTGCTATGGCGAACGGAAAGAGCGGCAGGTATTTTCTGTATTGTTTCTTCTTTCCCGGCAGACGGTCGATGAAGGAGGTGACGAACCGTTTCGATTCGATCAACGGGGACATCGTCCCTTCATTATGGAGCAGAGTATAGACCGGCGCTTCCGGGAAGAGTTCACAGAGCACTTCGAGGCATTTTTCACCGCCGCGCATTCCGGTACACCAGTCATGAACAAGAGCGATCTTCATGGGGAAATATACGAAATCATTCGAAGCAAGGAAAACCTAATTATCAATTGACAGTTAAAAATTGACAATTGAAAATGGTGCAAACGTCCATACCGCAACATTGTCCACTGTCAATTGTCAATTTCCCATTGAATGAATTTTTTGGCGCGCTGCCTTTCCTTGCTTCATTTTCCTTCGCTGAGTATATTAAATCCATGGTCAATCCATTCTCCTCATACCGCGAACTCTTTCCGCATCTCCTCAACGGCACGGTGTGGATGAACCACGCCGCGATCAGTCCGTTGAACACCCGGACGAAAAAAGCAGTGGAGGATTATCTCTTCAACCGGTCCGAAGGGACGATCGATGATTTCCCGCACATCGTGGAGATCAGCCGGAATGCGAAAGAGCAGGTGGGCAGACTCATCAACGCATCGCCGAAACGGATCGGATTCGTCAACAGTACATCCGAAGGACTCAACATCCTCGCCAACGGCATCGACTGGAAGAACGGCGACAGAATACTGCTGAATGATATCGAATTTCCCGCGAACGTCGTCCCGTTCCTTAATCTGAAGCGGCACGGCGTGGAGATCGACTTCGTGAAGAATGTCAACGGCGAGATCCGTCTGGAGGACATCGAAGCAGCGATCACACCGCGCACGAGACTTCTCTCCATCAGCTTTGTGCAGTTCCTCTCCGGATACAAATGCGATCTTGCTGCGATCGGACGTCTATGCACATCGAAGAAGGTCATTTTTTGTGTCGATGCGATCCAGGGGGTTGGTTCCGCTCCGCTGGATGTGATGGATGCGCAGGTCGATTTTCTGGCGTGCAGCGGACACAAGTGGATGATGGGAATGATGGGGATCGGTTTTATCTACGTGACCGAAGCGATGCAGGAACGGCTGCAGCAGCAGAACATGGGATGGACAAGCAACCGGGATCACTTCGGGAATTTCTTCCAGTACCGGATCGATCTGGACGAATCGGCTCGCCGGTACGAGAACGGCGCGCAGAACAATACGGGGATCGTAGCCATGGGTGCATCGGCTCAGATTTTGAATGACGTCGGCATATCGGAGATCCACCGGCATCTTTTGTCGCTGACCGATCTCGTGTTCGATTTTGCAGAGAACGAATCGATCCCTGTGTGGACTCCGCGCGAACCATCGAAACGTTCGGGAATTGTCACGCTTGAATTATCCGACGGCCAAAGGATCTTCGAGGCGCTGCATCGGCAAAAGATCGTTGTTTCGATCCGCGAGGGAAAGCTCAGGATCTCACCTCATTTCTATAATACGGAAGAGGATGTCCTGCGCGTCTGCGAAGCTGTCAAAACGAACATGAATAACCATTGACCGAAACACAAAGAACTGTCCGCAACTCATCATGAGCATACTCCTTATCATCATATTCTCCCTGCTCGCATTCCTGCTGACCGCATCGGCATTGGTGTTCATTGTCAGTCCGATCATGCTGCTGAATCCCCGCCGGCGGGGAGAACAGTTCTACCAGCACCGAGGACTTCCTGTTTCCCCCTCCCAGCTTGGACTGGCATTCGACGATCTCCGCTTTACCGCTGCAGACGACGAATCCCGCCTCAGCGCCTGGTTCATTCCTGCCTCGTCACCGATCGGAACGATCATCTATCTTCATGGCGTCGCGGACAATAAAATGAGCGGATTACTGTTGGCGAAAGTCTTTCACGATCATCACTTCAATGTGCTGATCTATGATTCGCGCGCGCACGGAGAGAGCGGCGGCAGACACTGCACGTACGGATATTACGAGAAGCATGATGTTCAGAAAGCGGTCGATCTGATCCGGTCCATCGGCGCGGAAAAGAAGATGGTCGTCGGCAATATCGGCGTATTCGGAACATCGATGGGTGCCGCGATCGCACTGCAGGCTGCGTCGATCGAGCCGAGGATCCGCGCTGTTGTCTCCGAAGCATCGTTCGCCACGCTCCGTCAGATCACTGTTGATTATCAGAAACGACTGATGCGCCTGCCGTGGCATTTCCTCCGCAACATCGCCATGAAGCGGAGCGAGATCATCGGGAATTTCAAACACCGTCAGGTCTCACCGCTCGCCGCCGTTTCAAAGATCCACGCACCGATCTTCTTCATTCACGGCATCGAGGATAAATTCATCAAGTATCAGTACACACAGGAACTGTTCATCTCCGCCAATGAACCGAAGGAACTCTGGTTCGTGGCCGGCGCCAATCACAGTGATGTGCATGATGTCGGCAAAAAAGAGTATGAAGACAGGATCGTCCGGTTTTTTACCAAGTATCTCTCGTAATTCCCCCCATCACGTATTCACGTGATTGCATCTTCCGTTAATTTCCACAATCTTACATTCGTCCGTGTACAGAAACGATCATTCGAACCGAACAGCTCCGTTCAACGTGCAGACGATTCATCACGTGCCGTACGGAATTAACATATCCGGTGCTGTGCCGTACCGCACCGTTGTCACCCATCGTCTTTTTTCTGTATTGCTCTTGATTCATGAATTGATATTTTATTAAGAGAACAACTGAGAGGTTCACCATGAAATTATCGCTCTTTATTTTTTCGGTCACGATCCTGTTCGGTTCCTGTATCGGAGAACCGGTCACCGGTCCGCAGACGAGCACCGGTACTCCACCCGCAGATTTTTATCTCAAACAGAATTATCCCAATCCGTTCTCCGATACGACCTCTATTGATTACGGCGTTCCGCTCTCCGGAGGATCATCCTCCACCGTCTCGATCATTGTCTATGATCAATTGATGGAGCCGGTGCGGACACTCGTCAGCAATTCACGTCACAATGCAGGTCAGTTCACCACAAAGTGGACCGGAAATAATTCACGCGGCATTCAGGCGCCGGCGGGAGTCTATACGATCGAAATGATCGGTTATACTCCACAAACCACCATCATCCGCATCGTTGCGGTAAAGAAATAGAGGGACTATGAAAAATTTTCTTGTCGTCTTCATGCTGATATGCTTTTCGACACCGCTATTTTCCCAGGAAGAGGATCAGGTCTTTGTTACTTCCTCCACCGAACGGGACACCATCTTTGCGGCTGTTCCTCAGCCGATGCTCAGTATCGGTATCACAGGCGGATTGGCATTCATCACCCCCCGCAGTGTGAACGATCAGATCGAGCGGAATAATTCATTCTACAACGGCGGAGAGTTTCCGATCACCCGTCCCGGCCAATGGGGCGTCTGGATCTCGTATCGTCCGAAGAATCTCCCGAACTACCTGTCACTCCGTGCGGAGATGCTCACCTCCACCAGGACCTATTCTTTTGCGACGAATGTCACTACCGGCAATTCGAATGTCACCACCTCCATTGCCTCAACGATGAAGCATACGTATTCCGTCTATCCGTTCACCATCGGAACCGGATCGGTGATCTACAAGACGATCGCTAAAGCGGATATCGGATTCATCTACGCCATCGCGCGGATCACACAGGAGACGGAGGTTCCCGGCATCACTTCATCCAAAACGGTGTATGAAGGAGAAGGATACGGATTCCGGCTGAACCTGCAGCAGGTGATCCCGATCGAACGGACCTTCAGCGCGACGATGGATCTCGGCTACCGGTTCCTGGTGATCAATGAATTCCGGGATGCAAAGGGGGCGTCGATCAAAAATACGGAGTTGGATTACAGCGGTATCTGTGTCTCGTTCGGATTGTCGTACGGGTTTTAAGAAGGAAGAAGACGTTTTACCGGTCTTCGACTGTCACTGAGAAGAGAGATGTGGCCGCACGCATCTTTTGCAACTGTATTCATCCCATAGAGGGGCAATGAAAATTTCTTTTTAGGGATTGAACTGTTAATGCGCCGGCTGATTCAAGTTTCGTAAATCCTTTACGTTGCTCTTTTGTTCAATCGAATGAGCAAAAGTAATAACCCCGCGTTGCGTACCAATGTCCAGTCATCCACCGCTCCGGAGGAATACTCACCGAAACATCCGCATGGACTTTCCCCGCCGGACCAGATTTGTTTCACTACAGCGATTGTGAATATCACCATCATAAAAAGGAGGATTGATGTTACTGCCTTCCTGTGCAGATCGAATATGAGAGCGGTGCCGCACGCCACCTCCGCAAGAATGATCAATAATGCAAACAATGGCACTGCTTCTGGAGGGACCATGTCGAAAGAACGAACCGAACTCTGGAACGATCCGATACCGTTCAATTTCAACAAGCCGGAAACCGCAAAGACTGCCCCTACGCCGATGCGGATGATATGATCAACTGTCGCCACACGGCTCGGTATCAACCCCATATCAGCAACGGCATTTTGATCACCCATCTTTGGACCAACACAATCAGCAGCCAATTCGCTGTTGCGGCGGCGACTGCCGTCGTCTGTGATATATCGGCTGTCGAGCGAATCGCTTGAGTTAAATATGAAATAAAAAGAATGGTGAATATGTCAGCTTTTCCTAACAATTCGGGAATCTGCCATCCTAAAAAAGCAAAAAGAATCGATACGTCCGGGTATCGAATCACTGAAAACTTATCCGCAATCCCAAACGCATATTGCATTAGACTGATGATTATTGCCAATACTTTGCCAAACAACAAGATCATCTGACAGTACAATGCGATAGCGACACTCCCTTTAAAGGATATCCTTCTATCAGAAACATTGAATGCAACACAGAGCAACTTGATCAACACCGCCGATGAAAAAGCTTTCGACAGAATCACCACTGTCATAACAATGAATAACCCAAAATAGAATCCCTTGTTTCTTGAAATAGGGTCCATCAACGGAGGCAACGAAGTGGCCCCAGTTTGAATGACAATACTGATGATAATTAGTATCACCATTGTCGGTCTTTTGCTGACAGCTCTAAAGAATATTTCCGGGCGGAAAAGAATACCTTTCGACCATTTCCTAAAATACTTCAACCGATTACCGTTTCGTTAAAATGATGCTGACCATTGATGCGAGCAGATGTGCCTGAACCGATGTCTTGTCGAGCGACCATATCCTTACTGTCCCCAAAAACGGTATGGAACGTTCTTTAAATTCGGCAGGATAGTGTTTCGTAAGAATATCTAATATCCCCAATCGAATACTTTCATCTTCTTGCTTATTTTCAGCATCAACATTCATATATGCGATAAAGATACCTTGAAGAGTACTATCCTTCGTGTCGAAGGTGAAAAGGATACCGATTTTTTTCGTATGGATACTATCAGTATATCCATATTGAAAGTGGTCGTCACGTTTCTTTGCAAACGGGTTGTCGCTCGTTTTTGATTCTGTGAGATTCTTCCGGTAGAATTGTTTTTTTATTTTTGTGAAATGATCTCCCCATTCCACTTTTTCAAACTCATATTTCGGCGGCACAATCACTTGAGCGGACGAACATGTGAAAATGACGATTACAGTAAAAAGGAAATATTGTATTTTCATAGTCATGAGGATTTAAAGTGATATTCAGGGTGATTTATCATCACCCTGAATAAATATGTGAGGTCAAGCAGTAATTGCATTTGCTCCGAGACATCCTAAGTATGCTGCGGCAGCAACGATGGCACATGTAAGCCAGCCTCCGCCAAGCATCACGCACACCGATGTCGCTCCGGATGCCATTAAATCGCAATCGATCTGTTCCTTACCTCCCGTAATGTTCTGCATCTGTTCTGTGCTCAATTGCTGCGATTCAATTCCTGCCGGCACCAGAGGGGTCACGACACTGACCAACAGCAGAAGTATGACGACCTTCGATAGAATGTTCCTCATAGATCCTCCTAGTTTTAAGTGAATGATAAGTGAATAGTTTCTTGTTCATCGTGGGCCGTTCATAGACCATAAATTTAAACCATGCCTCCGGCGCCCAAACCGGCTGCAGAATTCTCTTTTATGAACCGTAAACCGATGAACAAGTGAATTTCAATGTTCTTTTATGACCAGTGCATATCCGTTCCATATTTTCTGTAATTGTTCCTTCGTCATTTTCATTCGTCCCAATGCAGGGTCCCTGAGAAAGACCGTCCCATCGCTGATGCTGTCTGCAGTGACAAAGTGATCCTGCCTGATATAGAGGATCGATGGAAATCTTCGTTGAGAAAGTTCATCGATGCTCAATTGCCATCCTTCAAGCATCACACCGCGGGAAACGGCGAACCTCCTCAGTTCATTCATGCTCGTTCCCTTCTCCGTCATCACAATATGCGGCAGGATCTCTTCTCTCCGTATCCGCTGACCGGCGCCGGCCAGGAGCATCGCCAGTGCGGCTGCGCCGCAATCATTCCGCTGTTTCTGGAAGATCACTCCTTCCGTTCCCAGATACTCGGCACCGTTCAGCAGCACGGCAATTTGCCGGTGCATTCCGGGAATGTGCCGGAGGACCGCTGCACACAATATTCCTGCGAACACCAGAAGAGCGATCCACATTCCGATCTTGGCATTCACCCGCTTCCGATCAATATCCATTCCGTGTTCCGGACTCCTCATACAGGATTTCTTTTACTTTTTCCATGATCCGTTCCTTATTCACCGAACCGGCAAAGGTTGCTTTGATAATCCCTTCTTTATCCACAACGAAAAGAGTGGGAACTCTGTTGATCCGGAACAGTTCCCTGACCTCTTTGTGATCAGCAGTGTATGCCGGCAGTTCGATGGACTGTTCTGAAAGAAACTCCGCTGTCTCTTCTGCTGTATTGACAGAGATACAACGGATGTCCAACGATTGACTCAGTTCCATTCCCATGTTGTTCCAAAATTGAAGTTCTTCAATGCAATATTCGCAGGTGGTAGAAAAGAAGATCAGAAGTCCATTCTGCCGTTGAAGACCCGGGATGAGGATCTCCTCCCCCAACAGCGTCGTAACCGACAGCGGAGGAAGTTTCGTGCCGATCAGTTTGGTCGAATCGAGTTCTCGGTCTCTGATCCAGGACTTCTCGTTCATGATGACCAACAGAACGATCAGCACCAGCGTGAATGTTGTCAGGATTCTCTGTGACAATGAGTGTTTCGTCATGCCATGATGAGGTTGACAGTGAACAGAAATGAGATTGTTCCGCTTGTGATCTTTCCTATCTCAAAAATAAAAAGATGCGGACGATACGCAATTGAATTGCATTGACGAATGAGGAAGGTATACGATTGTTGAAGGAGGTATGCTATCTGCTTGGAAAGTAGGATGCTTCAAGAGATTTTTGAAACAAATCTTCGATTCAAGTGAACAGAATGGAGAAAAATTGATGGCTAGCCGGCCATAAGTTAGCTAGGATGCATGGTGGTGTTTCATTTGCTGCTGTGAGACAATTTAGAATTATTGCATTCCGCCTTTAGTACGAGCGCAGCAGATTCGTCGAAATGATTTCACTCGTCCGCGGCTAACGAGCAAGTTTATATTCAGTTTTAATGCAGAGAAGAATTAGAATTATTATTTTTAAATTAATCCGTAACTGTTTCTCAACAACTCAGATGGGCAGTTATTAATCCAAATATATGACTTTCATCTCTCCTTTGCGGCTTAGCGAGAGAATTTATTATTGAGTGCTGTTTGCGAATGTCAATCAGACATCAAGCATGCACAAGTTTCGCCACACACTCAATATGATACGTGTGCGGGAACATATCCACCGGCTGGACCTTCTCGACGGTGTAACCGTCCTTCGCGAGCAGCTGCAGATCGCGTGCGAGGGTGGCGGGATTGCAGCTGACGTAAACGATGGTCGGGACCTTCATCCGCCCGAGTTCTTCCACCGCTTTGGGATGCATTCCGCTGCGGGGCGGGTCGACGATGATGACATTCGGATTTGCAAATCGTGATCTCCATTCCACATCTTTCGTCAACAGATCCTTCAAGTCGCCGGCGAGGAATTCGATATTCGAAATATTGTTCAGCTCCGCATTCTTCCGCGCATTCTGAATGGAACTTACCACCAGTTCAATTCCCACCACCTGCTTCACAGAATCCGAAATAAATATTCCGATACTTCCCGTTCCGCAATACAGATCATAGACAAGATCGGTCGGTTTCAATGCAGCGAATTCTTTTGCGATAGAATATAATTTTTCTGCCTGTTTCGTGTTCGTCTGAAAAAATGAGTTGGCAGAGATCTGGAACCGGTGTGTACCGAGTGTGTCGTGGATGAGTCCATCCCCGTAGTAGACCTTCTCGTATTCACCGACAGCGACCTGCGATTTCCGTTTCGTCACATTGTTGATGACGGTGGTGATCGCGGGGAATTTCTCTTTCAATTCCGACGTCAGACGCTCCATCACTTCGGGAGAATCCTCGAAGGTGACGAGATTCACCATCACATCGCCGGTGTTCTTCCCTTCACGGATGACGAGATTGCGGAAATATCCTGTTTCCCCTTCGGGGGCAAAGGCGGGAATGTTGTTCTTCACGCCGAAAGCGCGTACCGTGTTCAATATGCCATTGCTGATCTCGGACATGAGAAAGCATTCATGCACATCCAGTACTTTATCCCACCGCTGCGGCACATGGAATCCTGCGGCGATCGTCATCGGGACCTTCTGTACTGCGTCCGATTCCTCATCATCCGGTGAGAGCACTTTCCCTTCCACCGCCGGAATGGCGTCCATATCCTTCTCCGTCAGCCAGCGTTTGTCACTGAAAGAGAATTCCAGTTTGTTCCTGTAATAGAATATCTCCTCCGAACCGATGATCGGCAGGATGGTCAATCCTTTGAAACCGCCGATATGATCGAGCGCGTCCGCCACATGCTGCTGCTTGTACTGCAGCTGCGTGGAATATTCCACATGCTGCCATTTGCATCCGCCGCAGACACCGAAATAAGAACAGCGCGCCGTTGTCCGCTGGGATGACGGTTTCACGATCTCCGTCATCTTCGCTTCGGCATATTTCTTCTTCGTCCTGTATACTTTCGCCTTCACTACATCCCCGGCGATCGCCCCTTCTACAAAGACGACCATCCCGTCCACGCGTGCAACGCTCTTCCCTTCAAAACCGGTGGATTCGATTGTAACTTCGATGATGTCGTCTTTTTTGATTTCCATAACTTCCTTTTTTTAAACACATAGAGACATAGAAGAGCATTATCAATATTCTAGGTGACTATGTGTTTCGCTTTTTATAGCAGTTCCGATGATCGGAACATCTACCATTTCAATTTTTTATTCCGCGCCGTCACTTCCCACTCGCCGGTGATGCTGTTCTCATCCGCAACGGTGGCCCGTTCGTACAGCGCAACGGTCGGACAGATATGCTGGGGCATTCCGTAAAAGAGTTCGCCGACCGAATACTTCGATGAATCCGGCACCTTCACCACAAGATGTTCTTCGCTGTGCGATATCGGTTCCGCCTCCGGTGCATTCAGAAACTGAACACGTGGTTGCGGATGGTCCGCTGACAGCGATTTATGTCCCAGATCGAGACATATCCGTTCGTGATCCACGATGGAGATCACCCGCGTCAGCACCAATGCCGCAACGCTGAACGGTTCTTCCGGCATCATCCGGGAATAACTTCTGTCCCAAAACACGAATGTGCCCGGACTGCACTCAACATCACCGCGCTTCGCGTAATAGGAATATGTCGGAGATCCTCCCGCAACGATGATCATCGGAGTAGAAAAGAGAATATTCATATCGCGGACAAGCGCCGGCACTTCGATGAAGGCTTCATCGCTCCGTTTATTCCTGGCAGCAACATCGTCGTCCGCAATATGACCGTCATACACATGCACTCCGATGACGCGGATCCCGGGGAGTGAACTGAGCGATCTCGCCAGCGAAAGCGCGTTCGACGGAAGGATCCCGGTCCTATTCATTCCCACATTCAGGTCGATGAAGACCGGCAGTCTGAAAGAGGCCGTTTGTGCAGCTGCAGAGATCTGTTGCGCGGCCGGAAACGAATCAACGATACAGGAATACGCTGTCGCGGGAAACTGACGCTGCAGTTCCAATACACGGACGATCTTCGGACCGACCGGCTGATACGCCAGCAGCACATCCGGTGCGCCAACGGACCCGAGCATCTCTGCTTCAGCGATGGTGGCGCATTTGAACTTGGTGATCCCTTCAGCCAGCATCAGGCGGCAGACCTCCGCCATCTTATTCGTTTTTACATGCGGACGGATGCGTGAACGATCGCCGACCTTGTTCACAAGCGAACGGATATTCTTCACCACACGATCTTTGTAGATGATCAGCGCGGGGGAATCGATCCCTTCTGCGTTTGCCAATTCATACCACTGCGGCATTTCCATCATTCCTATGTCTCTATGTGCCTACTTGTCCGCCATCTTTTGGGCGGATGTGTTTCAGCTTTTGATCTTATATCAGGTCCACCATCGACCCGAACTCCGGATCGAACAATCGTTTATACGTTCTGATCGCGAATCCGTCCGTCATGCCCGCAATATAATCGCAGAGCAGCCGGGCGCGGTGCTGATCGTTCGCTGCGCTTGCGATATTCTGTTCCACATATTTCGGAAGCAGGTTCAATTCGAATCTCTCTTTTCCGATATAATTCTCCGCGAACGTGTCGAAGATCCGTTTCAGCAGATAGTCGCCTTTCTTCTCCAGCTGATGTAATTGTGGGGAAAGGAAGACGAGATCGAGCGACAGTTTCTTGAACATTTTGGACTCTTTCCGCGCTTTCTCGTCGATCACCAGGTCGTACTTGTATCGGTTCGTGAACGCGGTCATGATGTTCGTCGTTTCAACCACACTGACGGACTCGATGTATTTTCCGATCTTGCTGGAGAGTGAACGCTCCACGCGTCCTTCTTTCATGGCGGTAAAGAGTTTGGTGAGACTCTGCGACAGTTCATCATCCAGATTCTGCGATTCCGCCCAGCGTTCGATCTTCTGCTGTGTGATAAATCCGCTATGGATGCCGTCCGCAACATCGTTGAGGGAATATGCCACGTCGTCGGACCAATCCATGATCTGGCATTCGATGCTCCGGAAGTAATCACGCGTTTTCCCCGCCGCCATCTGCTGCGTCAGGTCGATACCGTCGAAGACGAAGTCAAGATACGGCTTTTGCTCGTTGTATATGAAATGATTCTTCGGATTCTCCAGTTCGCTGAACAAAGTCTTGTATTTTAAGACACCGTCCAGAAATGCTCGTGTGGGATTCATCCCTTTGCGTGAGACCTTGTCCGAGTAGACCGTCTCCGTCAGCAGTCGTAACGTCTGCGCATTCCCTTCGAATCCGCCGAACGGCTTCATCACATTGTGCAGCGTCCGTTCGCCGGCGTGACCGAACGGCGGATGTCCGAGATCGTGCGAAAGACAGATCGCCTCGACTAGATTGGAATCGATATGATATGAATCGGAAAACAGAGGACTCGTTCTTTCCAGGAATGTACAGATGGCCCGGCCGATCTGCGCCACTTCCAAGGAATGCGTCAGCCGCGTGCGGTAGAAATCGTACTCGCCGGAAAGGAAGACCTGCGTCTTCGCCTGCAGTCTGCGGAAGCTGGCAGTATGGATGATCCGGTCCCGGTCCTGTTCGAACGGGGTGCGGTAGTCGCTTCTCCGCTCATCTTCGCGGCATTGAGTGTCGAAGGTGTTGTAAAATGTATTGTTCATAATGAAAAAATTATGGAGGTGTTAGGTATTAGGTACTGGGCGTTAGCCAAGGTCCACAGGATTCAGGCTCTTCCTTATCGCCAACACCTAATGCCTAACACCTGTTCTTATACTGACTGTGCCCTGTTCCTCAACTGAATGCGTGCCACAAAGAATGTCGTCGGTACGGTGATCAAAAGAATCCCTGCGATCGTTTCCATGCTGAATGAACGGTTCCAAACAACAATATCGAAAATTGTTGCGAACGCCACCTGAGCAAGTCCGACGGTGGAGTTCTGCGCCGGATTCCCAAGCATGTACGCACGGGTCATCGCCAGCTGCGCAGCTGTTCCGGTCAGACCAATTCCCAACAGCTGACCGATCACCGGCCAGGTATATTTCGTCCCGTCAAACAGATGCGCCAGCGACGGGACCATGATCACAAAGGTGATGATGCTCGCCACTCCGGTAAAATGCGCAACAATGACGGTCGGATGGACATCCTTGATGCGGTGCAGATTATAGACAGCGATCGCTGCAAAAAGCGCCTGGATGATGCCGACGATGATAGCGAAATTCCCCTGATCGAAATGGGGCTGCTGGATGAAATAGACTCCCGCGATTCCGCATAAAATTGAGATGAGTACCGAGCGGGGCACCGACTGGTTTCCGTAGAATGCGATAATGAGCGCCATCCAGATCGGGACAAGATTCGTCAGTGAGGTTGCTTCTGCCAGCGGCAGATTCGCGAAGACGTAAAAGGTGCATAGAATGGAGAGGGAACCGATGAGACTTCTCCACCAAAGCGAGGAGGGAGCGCTCAGGAAGATGAGCGGTTTCCGCGTTGCATAGGCAAGTCCGAGCACAAAGACAAAATTGATGAATGCACGGGCAAACGCGGTAATGCGCCAGTCGAAGGTCTCCTTCAATGAATGCGTGAACGCACCCATCAAAGCGAAACAGAATGCACTGAAGAGCATCCAGCCTAAGGCGGATATTTTTTTTTGGAAGAACATCACATTAATTGAAAATGGACAATGGACAGTTGACAATATTTGTTAAAGAGTTAAAGCTCTTCATTTTCAATTATCCATTGTCAATTGTCAATTATTCCAGTTCCGCCGATATCTTCTCCCACTCACTCATTAATTCATTCAGCTTCTTCACCGCCGCATCATACTCCGCAGAGATCGTCTTCGCTTTCAAAGGATGCTTGATGAACTCTTCGCTCGCCATCTTCTTCTCGAGTCCGGCTTTCTGCTCTTCGGCATACGCGATATCCTTCTCCACCTGTTCCAGACGCTTCTTCAATTGATGCAGATTCTTCTTCGGTTTCTCCGGCTCCGGTTCGCTTTTGGCTTTGGACTTTTGATGTTCCTCCGCACGCTGGTTGGAAGCTGCTTTCTCAGTATTCCGCCGCTCCTGCTTCAATTGTCCATTGTCCATTGTCAATTGCTTCTTCTCGGTTTTCTTCTTCGCAATATAATCGCTGACATTACCTAGGTAGGTGCGGACAGTCCCGCTCGGCGAGATCTCCAGCACTTTGTTGACGATGGTATCGAGGAATGCACGGTCATGCGATACGATCAGATAGGTACCGTCGAATTCCTTCAATGCTTCCTGGAGCACATTCTTGGAGCGCATATCAAGATGGTTCGTCGGTTCGTCCATGATCAGAAAATTTGCAGGAGCGAGGAGCATCTTCGCAAGAGCGAGACGGCTCTTCTCCCCGCCTGACAACACTTTCACTTTTTTAAAGACATCATCCCCTTTAAAAAGGAATGACCCGAGGATCGCACGCAATCTCGTCCGAATTTCTCCATCGGCAACTTCATCAACGGTCTGCAACACTTCCTTGTTCGGATTCAGTTCGTCCGCCTGATGCTGCGCGAAATACGACACAATCACATTGTATCCTTCGATCCTCTCGCCTCCCTGGAACGGTTCGACTCCCGCAGCGATCTTGCTGATGGTCGATTTTCCCGCTCCGTTCACACCGACAATAGCGATCCTGTCACCCCGCTCGATCGTGTAGGTGAGCGATTCGTACACCACTTTCGGCGGATTGCCGTTCGCTTCGGGGTATTCCTTGTGGATGTTCTTCAACTCCATCACCACGCGTCCGCTGGACTGCGCCACAGGGAAATGGAAATGGATCTCATCCTCTTCATCCTCGATCTCGATCAGTTCCACTTTTTCCATCTGACGCACGCGGCTCTGCACCTGACGCGCTTTGCTCGCCTTGTAGCGGAAGCGGTCGATGAATTCCTGCGTCTGTTTCAGCTGCGATTCCTGATTCTTCTTCTGATTGATCGCCTGTTCCTTGCGGATGAGACGTTCGGTTTCGTAGAAGGAATAATTTCCCGCATAGATGTGCATATTGCCAAGGGAAAGAGCGAAGGTCTTCTTCGTGAGCGAATCCAGGAATGCGCGGTCATGCGAGATGAGCATGATGGCGCCGTTGTAGTTACGCAGATAATCTTCCAGCCACTGCAATGATTCGATATCAAGATGGTTCGTCGGTTCGTCCAGCAACAGTACGGATGGTTCTTTCAATAATAATTTCGCCAGGGCGATACGCATCTGCCAGCCGCCGCTGAATGCGCGGACGTTCTTTTCCATATCCGCGATTGTGAATCCGAGACCCATCAGCACCGTTTCGATCTTCGATTTCAGCCGGAACGCGTCCGCCTCTTCCTGCTTATGCTGCAGTTCGCCGATGATCTCCAGCAGTTCAAGATACTCTTCGCTGGTATGGTCCGTCACCGCCAGTTTCTCGTATGCTTCGCCAAGTTCCTGCTCTATCATCAGCACATCTTCGAACGCCGATTCCACTTCCTTATATAGAGTAGCGTCCGAGTCCACCACCGCATCCTGCGGCAGATAGCCGACCGAGACGAAGCGGGCTTTGTTGACGCTCCCTTCCATCGGCGGATTGATGCCGGCGATGATCTTCATCATGGTCGATTTGCCGGCGCCGTTGCTGCCGACCAGACCGATCCTGTCGTGCGGATTGATGGTGAACGAGATATCGTCGAACAGATAGCGTTCGCCGAAGTTGACGGTAAGATTGTTAAGTGATAGCATCTAGGGGAATATTATAAAACTTTCAAATTACTTAAGATTAAACAATTTGAGATAATAATGAGAAGAAAATAAACCATAAAATGAATTATTAATTCAATATAGCAAAAGTTTTGATGGTTATATAAAGTAAAGATTGAAAATGATACAGTGCTTTGGTAGATTAGTTTAACAAATTGAGATGACCTTATGAAAAAAAATGATTACAACAATTTAGAACATCCACCCGTTAAAATACCAATAGGACAACTTTCATTAGATCCAGACAATCCACGACTAGCCTCCGTCACCTTAAACAACAAATTAAAAGAAGATGATCTGGCGGCGATACTTTGGCGGGAGATGGATGTTAAAGAAGTGGCACTTTCAATCGCTGCTAATGGGTTTTTTGAAGAAGAAGTATTGTTTGTTGTTCCTGAGAATCCTAAGATTAAATCCGGTCCTAAAGCAAAGTTTATTGTTGTAGAGGGAAATAGAAGATTTACTGCAGTAAAAGTTTTACTTAACAAGAAATTACGAACAGATTTAAATATTTTTGACCTCCCTGAGCTTTCTGAAAAAATCCGGAAAAGTCTTTTAGAATTGCCGGTTTCAATCTACAACAATAAAGAGGAATTATGGGAATATTTTGGTTTAAGGCACATTAATGGTGCAAAACCTTGGGATGCTTTTAGCAAAGCAAAATATGTCGCAGACGTTTTTGAGGTTTATGGCATTCCAATAGATAAAATTGCTCAAAAAATTGGTGACGAAAATTCATTAATTAGAAAACTTTATCGCGGATATACAATATTGCGACAAGCCGAAGCAAATGGTTTTAACAAAGAAGATCGCATTAAAAACCGATTTTACTTTTCTCATTTGTATACCGCCACAGATCAAATTGAATTTCAAAAATTTTTAGCGATCGATCCTGATAAATCATTAAAGAAAAACCCAGTAGGAGCTAAAAAATTAAAAGAATTAAATGAGTTAATGACGTGGTTGTATGGTAACAAATCTACCAATACTCCTCCTTTGATTAAAAGTCAAAATCCTGACTTAAGGAAATTAAGAGAAGCAATTGGTAAATCCACTTCATTGGCTGCTTTAAGAGCTAAGATTCCATTAGAAAGAGCATATGAAATTAGCTTAGGTGATACCAAAAGGTTTAGAGAGAATATCACAAGAGCAAAAGATGAATTACAACAAGCAAAGGCAACGGTAACAACTGGTTATCAAGGAGAAACCGATTTAATGGATATCGTTAAAGATATTGTAACTTACGCAAATAGCATATATGACGAAGTTGAAGAAAAAAATAAATCAAAAAAGAAAATTAAATAAGATACCTCTTCCTGTAAATATTGATGATCCTATACGTTTGGCTGATTGGTTTGAAATCAAAGCTATTATTGATTCATCAAAATCAATCAGTAAAATTGAATTAGAATCCGTCATCAAACAGTCAAGTATCTTCGACGGGAAACCTACCGAATTAATCGAGAATCTGTGCCTTTCTGTTTTTTCAGAATTAGAAAATAGAGTATCTTTTGCAGGAGAAGGGTATCCTTTTTTAATTGTTAATAATTCATTGGTGCAAAAAAATAATATCGATCAATGTGGTCCGTATATTTTCTGTTTGTGTTTATCATATTTTGAGAATTTACCAGAATCAAAATTACGATTAGCAAGAAGACTTTTTGAAGATTTATCATGTTTAACTGCCAAGTTTTATATTGGGGGTAATTCTTGCCGCTTTGCACACCCGAGAGATTTTAATTCAACATTTATTTCCCAAAAATATATTACTAAACTTTCAAAAGGTTTTAAAGCGGCAATAAAGGATGCTTGTGATCTAATTGGAGAAGGTGATGGTTACAGTGGTGAAAAGATAGGAAAGGCAAAAGATAAAAAATTAGATGTAATAGCATATAAGAACTTTGCAGACAATAAAACAGGCAAGCTGATATTATTTGGACAGTGTGCAACGGGAAACATCTGGAGAGACCTTGGGAAAGCATCTGAGTTAGATCCACAAACTTTCTGGGACTGTTGGATTAAAAAGCCTAAGATTAGCCAATTAATTAAAGCATATTTTATTCCTGATATTGTTGAAAATGAAACATGGAGAGAATTATCAATAAATTCAAAATTATTGTTCGAAAGATGTAGGATATCCGAATATGCTTCTTCGAAATCAATTAATTATTGTGATTACTCCAAGTGGTATAATAAAATATTAGGTGTTAAATAATGCAATCATTAAGCCCACTGAGGTACCCTGGAGGGAAAAGTAAATTATTTAACTATTTTTCTTCGGTTATCGAAAAAAATCAAATTGTAAATGGCGTATATATAGAAGCCTTTGCAGGAGGGGCGGGTGCTGCTCTTCAGTTATTGTTTTCAAAAAAAGTATCAAAAATAATACTTAATGATCTAGATGTTAACGTTTATAAATTTTGGACATCAGTGTTATCCAACAACAATAAATTTGTCCAACTTATTCGTGACACACCTATATCTGTCAGAGAGTGGGAAAAACAGAAAGATGTATTAAAAAATAAAAGCGGCACTGTTTCGGACCTTAAAATTGGATTTGCTTTTTTTTATCTAAATAGGTGTAATAGATCAGGAATAATGTCTTCTGGGCCAATCGGTGGAAAAGCACAAGATGGTGAATGGAAGATTAATGCAAGATTTAACAAAAAGGAACTAATTCGCAGAATTAATGCAATTGGTGCTCAGGCAAATCAAATAAAAGTTTACAATGAAGATGCCAATGATTTTATTGTTAGAATAAGAAAAACCAAATCACTTAAAAAAGAAAAAATGCTAATATATTTTGACCCTCCTTATTATTTAAAAGGTAGGGATTTGTACAAAATGTATTTCACGGATGATGACCACATGGCTCTTGCTCAATCGCTAAAATATTTAAATAGTTATTTATGGATAATGTCTTATGATAAAGTTCCTTTTATAACAGATCTTTATAAAAATTATTCAAAAAAAATATGGTTAAATAAATACTCTGCAAACAAGGCAAGTATGGTAAAGGAATTAATTATACATAGTAATAAATGCAAATTGCCACGAATATTGAATTGAATTTAGATCAACGAATGGTGTCAGAAAATCTATTATTCGAAGAATATATTCCACAGTACAGATTGTTTTCAACCCTTAAATTACTGTCGAATAATTCTGTGTAATATCCTATCATCCTGCAATGTTAGATTCAATATGAAATCGTTCAAAATATCTCTCATCAATTAGGACAGGAAAACTATTCGTCTCTACTAAATTTGATTTCCTTTTTTATTATCCCTCCATATTATTTTGTATTTTTTTCTCCTTTGCAACCTCTGCTATAGTTGTTTCTTCCCATGAAACAAATCACATACGGTGGAAATATATTTAGAATAAGACTTGTGTGAACTACATCGTCAATTCTCGCTACGCCACACCGAAGATGCTCTGACCTGCTTAAAAATCAAAGTCTATGTTGAAATCCAGCGAGTTCCCCATTCTCATCCGGCCGAATGTTGTGAGTGAAGTGGGATTCGCCGCCTCTAGTTATCTACATTAGTGGTATCACGTTATCAAATGATTAAAGGCGGGTGGCTCGCCTTTGTGAAATTGCGCAGCTCGCTCACCACAACTGGCAGTATTATGCTCTGGACCTACATTTTTCCTTAACGTCTTGGCGTCTTTACGGTGATGGTATCGTGACCGGGACGGACAATTGTCCGACCTTACAAATAATCATCCGTGTGAATCCGTCTCATCAGCGTTCTATTGAACTGTGGTTCCTAAACGCAACGGGCGGTCAGCTTGCCCGCCTGTTTTCTTGACCGCCAGCAATTTGGCGGTTTGGACGGCGACCGCCCCTAAATTTCGCTTTGTGTTTTTGCGGTGATGTTTTGCTCTTGGGACGAACAATTGTCCGTCTCTACATTTATTCTCCGTGCTCTCTGTGTCCTCCGTGGTGTGGTTCGACTCGCCATTCCGCAAATGCGGGTCTCCCGCCAAAAGATGAAACACGGCGGGTAAACGCTCACCTCCGAAGGAGTACTTCGGACATGACTGCTAGATAAACCGACTCTGCCTGAGGCAGACAGACGCTCCTATATTTATTCTCTGCGTGCTCTGTGGTCTCCGCGGTGATGTTTTTGCTTTTGGAACGGACTATTGTCCGTCCCTACATTAAATCATCCGTGTGAATCCGTCTGATCCGTGCCATCCCTGCCTGCCGGCAGGCAGGCGTGTTCTATTATTTTTTTACATAAACCCGCGCATTGCCTGGCGCACCTGCCGTTCATCCATTCCGAAATAATGCCCCAGCTCGTGGAACAACACCTCCATAATTCGCAGCTTCAATTCCTCCTCGTCATTGCCGCAGACCGCTTCGATGTTCTTTTGATAGAGAGAGATCTTGTCCGGCACAACAGCGCTCATACCGTACCACTGTCCGCGCTGCGTCAGCGGTATTCCCTGATACAATCCTAGGAGCGAATATCGGTCCGCTTTCACCCGTCCAAGCGCGTCATCGTCGGGAAGGTCCTCCACCACAATGGCCACGTTCTCCACGCGGTCGGTGAAATCCTTCGGCAGTGCATCGAAGGCGTGCTGGGCGATCTCTTCAAATTGTTCGCGGGTCATATGGTTCCTCTCGTAACGAGTTCTCGATCCCAACGGAATATTGGGAACAAGATGAATTTTGATAAAATAAGTACTTTTACAGTAAAGACAATATCCCCCGCTCGCCGCAATATTTCTTTTGACTCTTTGGGGGAAAAATCAGAACTTTTTGTCCGATTTAGCGTAACTTCCCACGTTTTGCCGTTCGCGGCAGACATTTTTTCTCACTATCTAATGAGGATAACAATGAAAGGGACCAAACAGATCCTGAAATGGGGAGGGATCATCCTGATAAGTGCCGTGGTACTGTTCGTGATCACGGTCTATGCCCGGCAGGGACGGACATTCGATGCGCCGTATCCAAACATCACGGCTTCCACGGACAGCTCACTGATCGCCCGCGGGAAACATCTCGTCACCGGTGCGGCGCACTGCACCGGCTGTCATTTTGCAAAAGAGGATATGGCGAAAGCGATCAAGGGGGAACCGGTCGAACTCAAAGGGGGCTTTGAATTCGTGATGCCGTTCGGCGTCATCCGCACGCCGAATCTCACATCGGATGAAGAGACGGGGATCAAAAAATATTCGGATAAAGAGATCGCCCGGGTGCTTCGGTACGGCGTCTTTCCGGACGGCCGGGCCGTGTTCGATTTCATGCCGTTCCACAATCTGAGCGATGAGGATCTGACTGCGGTCATCTCTTATCTCCGCACACTGCCGCCGGTGAAACATGCGGTCGTGAACAGGGAGATCAACTTCATCGGGAAAGCGGTGATGGCGTTCCTGATCAAACCGGTCGGTCCTGACGGTGAACCGCCCTCCGAAGTGAAACAGGACAGCACCTCGGCATACGGAAAATATCTCGCCCATTCCGTGGCGAACTGTGTGGGATGCCACACGGACCGGGACATGATGACCGGCGCTTTCACCGGCGAGCCGTTCGCGGGGGGACTCCAGTTCCCTTCCGACGAGAAACCGGAACTGACCTTCGTTACTCCGAACATCACTCCCGATCCCGAAACAGGAAAGATCGCACAGTGGACGGAAGAAGTATTCATCCACCGGTTCCGTCAGGGAATACAGATCGCCG